>JAAESJ010000181.1 GCA_024229495.1 Verrucomicrobiaceae bacterium
GGACCTCATTCATCGTGCCCACCGTGGCACGGGGATGCCGGGTAATCCAGAGGATGTGCGGATAATGCCAGAGTGAAGATCGCCAACCGTGTTTTGATCTCCCCTGCTTGACGTTCGTTTGAAGGGTGCGTAGAATCGCAGGCCTTGGTTCTTTTGCGATTGCTAACGCACCAGGAAGGGTGGCTGAGCTCGGTTTAAGGCGCTTGATTCGAAATCAAGTGTAGGGGCAACTCTACCGTGGGTTCGAATCCCACCCCTTCCGCCATCTCATGCAGGGGATAGAGGTTCTCCTAAAATACTTATTTGGAAAATCGCCTCGACAAGAAATCAAGGTTTGAAAATTTTATTCCATTTGTGTTTTTGCGCATGCAATTCCCTGATGGGAGCATGAGAAGCCTGCACGGAAGTGACCTTACCCTGATTTTCCGTGATGGCTACCCATCCGTAATATTTCCCCCCAGACACATATTTTTCCCGAAGCGCTATATACAAAGTAACCGTGCGTGAGATTGCTGATTCATCCGTTATGAACTCTTTGGATTCCAAAGCCTGAAGAGTTAATTGTTTCTCGCCTCCACCGTAAGCAAATACCTCGCCTTCTTTGTTTGCATGCTTTCCAAGGAAATACCATTTAACTGTGACTTCTTCCGACGATCTCCTTAGGTTCTGCGCATCTATTAATAACGCACCCTTATTTGTAAAAGTCTTGTCGTACGAACCATAATATGTTGACCAATGTTCAACAACGTCCGTAGACCTTCGATGTGTTCTGCACCTGAGTCGTGTACCTGTTGTCGCGTGGTATTTACTATGCGTCCATTCATTCAGATAATCTTGATCTGCCTGGCAAAATATTCCTATCTCCACCCACTGTTTTTTACGACTTTTATCTAGGAGCAATTCAACCTTGTTGTTATGAACTGTAAGTGCTTTGGCTACTAACAATCTTCCGTCATTGGATTTAAATTCTCTCCAACCTCCAATTAAGTTATTTTTTTCTCTTACTGGTTTTTCTTCATTTTTTACCGGCACCCCTTCCTCCTGCAAAATTTTATCTATTTCAGCAACTCTATCTATTTTTGGGGGTTGTTCACCTTGGTCATCTAATTTCTTCGCGATAATCCTGGCAATATTTTCAGAGCCGATAGGTTCACTATTGGTATCATCAGCACCTATTGGGCGAGTGACTCTAGTGTCAGGTTCGTTCCTCCAGCGTTTGTAGAATGGAAGCTTTTTCCCGGGCGAAATATTGCCATCCGCCAAATCAGAGGAATGAAATGATTCGTTGCTCGCCTCTTCCGTAAGAGAATCAACATCAACACCGGGATCCATAATGGCTGCCGACTCCTCTGGCTGAAATGATGCTAAATTTGTGTCAGTAGTTTTTCCCGAAGTTTCAGAACTCCCCGGTTCTCCTTGAGGGTTACTTCCCCAAAACAATGCTACAAGTATTCCTAAGCCCGAGACACACAATACACCCATATATACCGGAAATTTGGATCGGCTAACCCTCAGTGGAATTTGCCGTGGCAGTTGACCTCTAGTCGGCCTTCTGAACCGTGGCGAGCTTACTAGAATTTTTTTTGCGGAATGGCCGAGGTGCTTTTCCCCAAAGTTTAACTTCCTCCTTGCCTCAACACTTGCAGGCAAAACTATCTCGCCGGCACAGTGGCCACAATTCGCAACTGTCTCTGAGAGCTCAGCAGCAACATCAGATTCCCCACCGCACAATGGACAAATGACGATCATGCTTGATAAGCTAAATTAAATTTCTCCCTAATACTAACAAAAACTGAACATAATAACCATCACAAAACACTTAAGCTAAAGCCACGTTGGGTAGCATATACCTATTGCTCATTTTTTTGTGCAAGACCTAAGCAATCAAGTTTCTTACACCTTAGTCCGCCGTGAAGGAAAAGGGATTTTCTTTTCCCTGCTTCAATCTGCGATAGAGCAGGATGAAAAAAAGAGCGGGACCGGCCTGAAGCAAGTTAATGATGGGCAGAGCAAAGGGAATGCTTGCAAAAAACTCCCAACCCCCATCAAAAAAGTCCATTGAGGCGTAGAATAGCGAAGGCACAAGAAAACCGGTGATGGCGAGGATAATGGAGAACTCAAACCAATTGCCTTCCGCTTCTGTAGCAGAGAAGTGCCAGGTGCCGGACGCAGGCATCCGCAAGGCTTCACCAAAAGGCATCCTGTTCTCTGTTCCTTCCTCAAAAACCTCAGTGCCCATTGAAACGCGACCTAAAAACTGGAAGCCTTTGATTTCCTCCAGTGTATTGGGACCTACAACTTCACCGGAACGATCATCGACGTAAAAATATTTCTTCTCCTGTTTCATGGAACCATTATCCATTAACCCGTAAAAACCCACAATAGGTTTGTGATCCCCCTCATGTTGGGCAGTTCCTCGTTCATCGCCCAATCCTTAATGAAAACTGACACCATTCCATTGGATGAGTTGTGTTGCGTAAAAGCATATCCTCAAGCATATTGAATGTGGCGGGGGCCTGACTCGCAGTTCACGCTGTGGGTTCCCTGCTAAATGATGAAAGTCATTATGGGTCGTTAGTCCATGGTCGGACCAACGGCCCTTTTTCATTAACGCTCTCCGCTTCCCTTACAATGGAAACAGCTTCCCCGGCTAAAAGGCTTGTGAATAGCAGCAGCCATCCCTAAAACATCCATTACAACCAATGCGAAAAAACTGCGCCCTTGCCATGCTCTTATGGGCCCTTTTGCTCTTCCACGCAGGAGCAAGGGAACGGGTCCTTGTTCTCACTGATATCTCCAATGAGCCGGACGATGAGCAGTCATTGGTACGCTTTCTTGTCTATGCCAATGAGTATGACATTGAGGGGCTCATCGCAACCACCTCACAACACCTGCGCAAAAAGCCGCGCGAGGACCTGATCCGGCGGCAGATCGCAGCCTACTCCAAGGTAAAGGACAACCTCTCCGCCCACGCCGATCACTACCCTGACGCCGGTCAGTTGCTGAAAGTCACTGCCACCGGCCAACCGGGATACGGAATGCAGGCAGTTGGTGAGGGCAAGCAATCCCCGGGATCGAGGCTCCTGCTTGAGACCGCGAACCGGGATCTCGAGAAACCGCTCTGGGTCAGTGTCTGGGGAGGAGCCAATACCCTTGCCCAGGCCCTCTTCGATGCCCGCAAGGAAAGAAGTGCGGAGGAAACAAAGAAACTTGTGTCCAGGTTGCGCGTCTACACCATTTCCGACCAAGACGATGCCGGTCGCTGGCTGCGCAGGGAATTCCCCGGCCTCTTCTATATCGTTTCACCAAGCAGCAGCTGGAAGGAATACTTCCGGGCAACCTGGACTGGAATCTCCGGGGATCGCCACTATCGGAACGCACCCATGATTGACTTCGAGCTTGTCGACAATCCCTGGCTCGAGCAGCACATTATCAGCAACCACGGTCCCCTTGGTGCACTCTACCCGAGACTCACCTACATCATGGAGGGTGATACCCCATCCTTCCTGGGACTGGTAAACAACGGCCTTGGCTGGGCGCAAAGCCCGGGCTACGGCGGCTGGGGAGGCAGGTATGCGCTTTTCAGATCCTACGCTGAAAGCCGGGTAATATGGACCAACAACCACGATTCACGTGATACCATCGAGGTGGACGGCAAAGACCACACCTCCGACCAGGCCACGATCTGGCGCTGGCGCAGGGACTTTCAGCATGATTTCGCCGCACGCATGGACTGGTCTATTACCACCGATTATAGAAAAGCAAACCACAACCCCCTCGCTATCCTCAACGGTGACCGCTCAAAAAACATCCTCCGGATAGAGGCAAAGACGGGAGATAAAGTCAGGTTAACCTCCGCGCAGAGCAGTGACCCAGACGGCAATGCGATCACCAGCCACTGGATGATCTACAAGGAGGCGGGTAGTTACCGGAAACCGGCAACATTAAGCCGGGCAAGTGGAGAAGAAACACTCCTGGAGATCCCTACCGGAAATCCCAGCACATCCCCGGCCGACATTCACGTGATCCTCAGCATTAGGGATAACGGCACACCTTCTCTGGTCAGTTACCGGCGGGCTGTCATCAACGTCAATCGGTAGGCTTTAGCCGTGAATGCCGGGCATCTGCGCAAAAAAAGCAGGGGCATCACGTGAGATGCGGGGTAAATGCCCGGTAAATATTTGAAAACCATGACCTGCCGGGGGATAATAAAGGGTAACGATGCTTAGAGTCTCAGACACCAAGGCTGCCCACAACTGTGAGGGCTTCATGCGCCGAGACTTCCTGCGCATCGGTGCCCTGGGAGCCACCGGGCTGACACTGGCCGATCTGTTGCGCGCTCGAGCCGAGGCATCCTCCCCCCTGCACGGCATTGTCCGGGACCGTTCCGTGGTTTTCCTTTTCCTCAATGGGGGACCTTCTCACATCGAGTCATTCGACCCGAAAATGGACGCTCCCTCGGAGGTGCGATCCATCTTTGGTGAGGTGAAAACCAGGCTGCCCGGGATCACCTTCGGCTCTCACTTTCCGCAAATGGCCGCCAGAGCGGATCAATTCTCCATTGTGCGTTCCTATGGCAGCGGAAACTCAGGCCACACCTACCAGAAGGTTGCCAGTGGCGACAATCCCACCAAGGCCACCATGGGGGCAATCTACTCGCGAATCGCCGGCACCAATGACCCGGCCAGCGGACTGCCAAGCAATGTCCTGGTCGTCCCCGAGGCGGTAAACGCGGGATTGAAGCTGAGAAGCAACTTTGAGACAAAGGCCCTGCCCACACTCACCGATCCCGGTGAAATCGGCAGCAGCCACCGGGCCTTTAATCCGCAGGGCGGAGGTGAGCTCAAGCAGGACATGGAACTCAAGCTTGCCCGGGAACGCTTTGACGACCGCCGTAGCCTGCTCGATCACCTCGACCTTCTCAAGCGTTCCGCCGATGATGGAGCCCTGGCAGGAACGGACCGTTACCAGCAACAGGCCTTTGATATTGTAACCGGCGCTGCCGCTGATGCCTTTGATATCAGCAAGGAGGATCCGCGCACCGTTGCCCGCTATGACACCAGCAAGCTCTTTGACATCAAGGAAGTAACCCGCTGGCATGACATGTCCCGCGCATCCAACATGCTAGGCAAGCAAATGCTGATGGCGCGCCGCCTGTGTGAGGCCGGGGTTGGCTTTGTTACCGTCAGCGACTGCGGCTGGGATCACCACAGCAACAACAACAGCCCAAAGGGACTCGGCGGCTTCTCCTGGCTGGCCCCGCAAGTCGATCATGCTGTCTCCGCCTTCATTGATGACGTCCGTGAACGGGGACTGGAGGAAAAAATCCTCCTCGTGGTCACCGGCGAGATGGGTCGGACACCAAAGATCAACAAGAACGGAGGACGCGAGCATTACGGTGAGCTCACGCCACTGGTCTTCTTCGGGGGCGGCTTGAAAATGGGGCAGGTAATCGGTGCCTCAGACAACCACGCCACCCGTGCCATTACCACCCCCTATCGCCCGCAGCACATGATGGCCACCATCATGCATACCCTCTTTGACATCGGCGAATTGCGCCTGGCCCAAAGCCTTCCCGGCGACCTCAAGGATGCCATCACCGCAGGGCAGCCCATCAGGGAATTGATCTAATTCAGGATTAGAAGCGGGGGCATTCGCCTGACAGCCCGGGCTGCCCGCTCACGCACGGTTACGCTCCACCTCATAGCCCCCGGAGGTATCCTTGATAACCCACCCGGAGGCGGCAAGTTCATCACGGAGACGGTCAGCCTCCTCCCAGTTCTTGTCCTGCTTGGCTCTCCAGCGCTGCTCTGCCATCTGGGTAATATCAGCAGGTATATCCACCGAATCACCTCCCGCCCCGGCAACCTCTGGAATAAGCCACCCGAAGGCGTGCACAATCATCGCCAAACCGGTGCGGGCGGCATCCATCTCGTCGGCCTTGAGCGCTCCCGCCGCAGCCGCTTTCTCAAGGGGCTTGAGGGCAGTAAACAATTGGCCAAGCGCAGCAGGAGTATTGAGATCCTCCAGAAGAGCCTCCCAAACGGGAAGAAAAGGCCCCGCATCCAGTCGACCGGAAGCAGCAAGGCTGCAAAGCTCACCATAATCCTGTAACGCGCCACCCAGGTTCGCGATAAAAGCAGCAAGTCGCTCCAGGTTGCCCCGTGCCTCCTGCAGGCGAGCCATGCTGAAGTTGATCTTGGTCCGGCAGGCACCGGCAAGCAGGGCGTAACGCAGTTCTCCCGGGCCGAAACCACGTTCTACAATATCGGCAAGCGTATAGAGGTTCCCCAGGCTCTTGCTCATCTTGCTGCCATCCACCATCAGGTGCTCATTATGAAACCAGTGACGGGCAAACGTCTTCCCGGTAGCAGCCTCACTCTGAGCAATCTCATTCTCATGGTGGGGAAAGCAGAGATCGACCCCGCCTGCATGAAGGTCAAAGGACTCACCCAGGTATTTCATGCCCATGGCGCTGCACTCAAGGTGCCAGCCGGGCCGACCTTCTCCCCATGGGCTGTCCCAAAAATTATCACCATCTGCCGGCTTGCGGGTTTTCCACAACACAAAATCCGACACATTGTCCTTATCGTATTCATCGGCGTCATTCGCGCTTTCTCCCGCCCCGGCCTTCAATTCTCTCCTGTCCAGGCGTGAAAGCCTGCCATAAGGAGCATAGGAGGATACCCTGAAATAAACCGAGCCGTCATCAGAGCGATAGGCATTGCCACCTGCAAGGAGAGCCTCGATAAGGGCAACCTGTTCAGGAATATGGTGAACGGCACCGGGTTCAACATGCGGCTGGAGAACATTCAGGGCCTGCGCGTCCTCATGGAAAAGTGCAGTCCATCCCGCCGTAAACTCTGCAAGGGAAACCCCGGCAGCCTGCGATTCACGAATCGTCTTGTCATCGACATCGGTAATATTTCTCACATGACAGGTCTGTATTCCCGAAAGCTCCACAACCCGGCGTAGAAGGTCCTGCACGAGGAACGTGCGGAAGTTTCCGATATGGGCCGGCCCGTAGACGGTCGGACCGCAACAGTAAAAACGAAACACTTCTCCATCAGAAGGGAAAATCTCCTGACGTTCACGGCTAAGAGTATCGTGGAGGCTAAGGCGCTTCATGACAAGCGTTCCAAAGAGGACGCGACGCGCATCCTCACACGACCTTTGCCCAACATCAAGGATAGAGGATAGTTAAAGCCAACTCACTCAGGCAAAGGAGGTGCCTGGGAGCGAACCTGGTAAAACCGTGTGCGCGGATTATCAATGCTTGCATCAGTCACCGTTAAATCCCCGGGGGCATCCACGGTTCTTCCCTCCTGCAGCAGGACCCAGTTGCCGGCGGTAAGGTCATCATTGCGGTAAACAGAATAAACACGCCCGGGATTGGCCGGCCAGGTGATGCCGACCCCGTTGACGCTGCGATTAATCAGGGAAATCTGGAGAAAGTCCCCGGCATCAAGCGGATCGGTATCGGCATTGTATTCTTCCGCATTGGTTGAGCCGTCGCCGTCATCATCATCCTCTCCCCCGGCACTGAGGTCACCAAACCGGGCGATTTCCCAAGTGTCCAGCATCCCGTCCTGGTCGGAGTCAGCTGCTGCCCCGGTGAGATTCACCGACACTTGGACCTCAACGCTTCCCTCAACCGGGTCGGTGGCCACAATCGGTATCTGGAAGGTGAATGGCGCAGAAATCCCAACCGTGCTCAAATCAACCGTCGCCACCAGCTCATTGCCATCAATTTCAAAATACTCCGCAAACGGATTGGCAACCCGAGGCACAAATTCGAAATCAAAACTGATGTCAGAGCTCGTCGCACTTGCCTGATGGATCTCCACGGCAATCACGTTCTCACCCGGCACGATCACACCGGGAGGTATCAGGAAAGGCATGATGGTGGCATTGTCATCACTGGTGGAAGTGGCAAAGGTATTAAAGGCCACATTGACCGGCAGGTTGACGGTACCTGCAATACCAATCCCGTTGATGTACACGATGGCGGCATCATCATAAATCATAACGAATTCATATCCCCCGACTGCAGGCACATCGACATTGAAACTATGCCGGAAATAAGTGGTCGCATTCTTCTGAATGTCTGCCACCAGCGGGTCGGTATCAACAAAGCCAACGACTGTGGCCTCATCCCCGTCCCCATATCCGAGCTGACCAGCGCCGGACGCCCATTGACTGTCGTTGAAGGATGGAGCAACCCATGCCAAACCCTGATCACTGCCATCATCAAGATATTTCCAGGTAGAACCAAACGGAACCACGGGTGTCCCGGCAATATCCGACCAGGTGCCAAAAGTGAACATATGCTCCTGAGCCTCGTTGGCATCCTGGGCGGAAAGCGTTCCGATGATGGTGCCTGCCACAGCATCATTAATATCTATAGTGTCAGGAGTCAGCGTGATTCCCGTAGGCGGTTGCAGCACCTGATTAACAGCGATGGTCATTTCCCGGCTGAGGCTCTGGCCGTTGTCATCGGTCACACTCACCAGGATAACCAGCGGGGAACCGTCATCATAATCAATAGACCGGTTTGTAATTATTTGATAACCAACGACTCTAAAAAGATCATTGGCTGGATATTCCGGGTTGGAATCCACACTAAAAGTGAAAAATCCCCCGTCCGGATCGATGGCAGCCAAATTACCAACCAGAGTGCCGACCGGCACCTGCTCATCAATGATAGCATTATCGAGGACAATATCCGTGGGAGACAAAACGGATTGCGCCCCTACTGTCACGACCACGTTCTCAAGCAAAACAACGCCCAGTTCACTGGTTGATTCAATGGGCACCGTAAAAGTACCACCATTGACCCGCCCTGTATCCTCAAGGTCCTTGTTGAGGAAAAGCTGGTTGCCTACCAGATAGAAGTGGTCAGCATCCGTAATTCCAGGCTGGCGAAGATTTGCCTTGAGGTCGAGGTTGAGCCAGATATCACTGCTGGTCGCGCTGGTTTGATGCACCTCGACGGCTATCGTATTTTCTCCCGGAAGCAGAATACGGCTTAATCCTCCATTAAAAACAAGGACATCATTGACGGTCTCACTCCCCTGGCTCTGACCGGTGTAATCATCAAAAGAATCCACACCGTCGGCCCGGACACGGAGAACCTCCTCACCATTGATGTAGACAATCCCGCCATCATCAAGCTCAAGTTCAAAAACCAATTCCGCGATGCTTGTTGGATCACTGATTTCAAATTCACGGCGGAAGTAAGTCGTAGCAAACTTATTATCCGGATCTGCGCCAAACCCAACTTCCGTTACCGCCGCCGCATTATCCAGTGCCCCATAGCCCAATGGAGAAGCCCCGCTTCCCCATGCGTTGTCATCAAAATCCGGCAATCTCCATTGCTCACCCTGGTCGGAGCCGTCATCAAGATATTTCCACTCATCAGAAAAACTGATGAGTTGTTGTGGATTGGGATCCAAATCAACGACCACGCGATATCCATGGGAGTCGGTAATCGGGTCAACAGTGGTCAGCGTGCCAACCGGAGTGTTTGGGAGCGCATTCTCCGGCACTGTTCCCGGTTGCAATATGATTCTTGAGGCAACAGGATCAATGGTAATCACAAGGTTCTGGGTAAACACTGCCCCAAGGGCATCCTTCGACTGGATGCCGATGGTATAGGAGGATTTAACGGCGGCATCAAAGCCAACCGCGGTAAACAACTGGCTACCCGTAATGGAAAAAGAGTCATTGTCCGGAAAGAACAACGAAGGGAGCAGGGAAAATGTATGCTTTTCGTTGGCATCAGCATCAACAGCAGAGAGTCGCCCGACCAACCAACCTGGTTCGCTGTCCCCGGGCACTGCCGTATTGTCAATGCTGATTGCCGTAACCTCACTTACCGCCTCTGTCGCAACGGTGATCTCCAGGGTCCTATCGAGGCTCTGACCTAATACATTGGTCGCCCGCACCGGCACGTCGAAAGTCTGCCCGATCGTCGCAAAAATGGCATTGGCAGGCTGCTTGAGCAACACCTGGTTGCCTGCGATTTCAAAATATTGCTCATCGCCGAACAACCCGGAACGCCTCTGATACTCCAGAACAAGGTCGAAGATGACATCGCTGCTTGTGCTGTTAGTCTGGTGCACCTCAACAGCAATGTGATTATCTCCCTCATTGAGGACTGAGGGATCCACATCAAACTCGAAATAAGTCCCTTCATCAACACCGCCGGCAGTAACATCAGCAAAGGTCGTGTTATCCACTTCGCCATCCGGCAGGTTGTCACGCACCACTTCTGTGCCGTTGATATACACAATGGCACCGTCATCACGCCGCATCCGGACTCGCAGAGAATCCACCAGAGGCAATTCCTCTTCATCCAAGTTAAAAGCCTTACGAAAGTAATAGGCCGCATGCTTGTTGTCGGCATCGCCGCCAAAGCTCAAGGTTGTTGCCACGCTATCATCCCCATATCCCAGAACTGCGACCCCATTGGCCCAGGAAGAATCATCAAAGGCACCGTCCTTCCAGTCGACCGCCGGCAGTAAGCCATCATCCAGATACTTCCAGTCCGCCCCTTCGGAGATCAATACGACGGGATTCGTCTTATCCATCGCATAGACCAGACTAAATTCATGCCCTCCGCCGGCACCACCAGTGGCGGCAAGGTCAGCAACCGCCGTTCCGGCAATGGCATTCACGGGAAACCCTGCTGAGGGAGCACTTATAGCCTCTGGCGCCAGTAATGATACGGTTTCCAGCAATTCCCAAGTGCCATCATCAAATGAAAGAAAATCACCATTGGTCTGGGCAACATACAACTCGAGATCCTCACTACCCCCACCCTCGTAATAGACAAGCCTTACATCATGCACACCGGCATCAAGATTGATCGCTCCAAGCGCATCCTCTCCAATCACGGAAGACTCGACAACCACATTGCCATCAATAATGAGGCGGGCAAGGTCGTCAGCAAAGATACCAAATGTAATATCCCCGGGTGATCTCACATTAATCTTCCCCGTCACCTCAACAGCAAAATTGTTGCGGCCACTGCGCACGCCGGGAAAGCTGTTGGCAAGCGAGAAACGCCCAACGTCACCAAAATCAACAACTTCGGATATTCCAAGGGTTACATCGTTCTGACCATTACCGGCAAGCCCCAATTCAGCCTCGAGTAAATTGCCCGGAACAAAGGAAAGGTGCACCTGTCGGACCTGCCACTGCCCACCACCATCAACAAGGCTTCCGGCATATAATCCGGGCGCCAGGATACATGTTGCAATTAAAATAATGGTAACGATTCGCCGGGCAACACCCGGGGCAGGAGAATGATATCTGAACATTTTCTGGGGAAGGTTCGGTTAAATGAATTCAAGAGGAACGCCATTCATGAAAAATACACGGCAAGGCAGGAACACTCTCCGAAGTCATGTGGAAGCATATAATTATACAAATAACAATTTTATAAGGCATTGGCCAACAATGAATCATAAAATTCCCGTTTTCTTGATCCTATTTTGCTCGAATGCATCACAGGCACGGGTTTCCCGCCTCCAGATTGGGCATCCTTAAGAATATTTTTCCTAATATCCAATTTTTTTGAGGAAGTTTACTGCAACAGATGGGGATAACCTTGTTAGCTGATCAAAAAGAGGATTAAATTTTGGTCGCACCCCGACCGGTTGCCCCCTAATATTGACAACCCGCAATGTGCAAGATAACCCAACCCGCTTCCCGTAAATGATTGCCCGAGTCATCCTTTTAGCATTAGTAAGCGCCCTTGGAAGCTGTGGAATCTTCCAGGAAAAGCCCAACCCCGGTCTTGTTGAACCCAATGCGACAGTCCCTGAGGATTTCCTGTTCAGTTGGCACAAACCCTTCAACGAGTGGATGGATTCACCGGTAAGGGTCTACTACAACAAGGTGCCTTTGGAGCAGATCTTTGAAAATTCCCCCTTCATTCGTCTTTCCTACAAGTTTAGCGAGAAACCCGAGGAAATGCCCTTGGTGTCCATGGATACGCTCGGACTCACTCGCCGCCAACTCCTCTGGTCCATCGCCCACGATAACAACCTGCAAATGATCCTGAAAACGCTTCCCGATGGTCATCCGAACGAGGTGATCATCCGTGATCGCGGCGATCAAAACAAGGGTGGGGAAAAAGGCAAGCTCAAGGATTAGGCCGCCTCCTGCCCCACTATTTGGCACTTCAGCCACTCAACTCATCGACAAACCCGCCGAGACTTCCTCGTAACGTGGAGTATGAGTAATGCTTCTCACATATGCGGTAATTGTGCTCCGCCCACTGTGCAGCAAGAGCCTTATCTTCAATAAGGCTTGCCGCACCATTGACAACCTCATCGGTCAGGCAACCGTCCATCGTGACGGCTTGAAACCCGTGTGGCTCGATATCCTCAACAAAGACGGAATAGCGGTTCACCACAACAGGCTTGGAAAAATAGAAGGTCTCAAGCAACGCATTGCCAAACCCCTCGTAGAGGCTTGGATAAGTTATCAGGTCCGCATGGGGATAAGCATCCCAAAGCTTGTAGCATTTGTTCCCACATAAGTCATTCCCCCTGATGTCACTGACACGGTCACCAACCCACAAAACCCGCACCCCTAGCTGAGCGGCAAGCCGCATCAAGCCATCAAGATATTCAAAGCCCTCATCACCTGCAGTATGGGAAACAACAAGACATACTTCTCGCCCAAGTCTTACCTTGAGGCGGGCGCACAACTCAATGGCAAACTCAATACCTTTACGGGGAACAACCCGGGTTGGTTGCAGGACAATGACTTCATCAGCAGCAATCCCCAATTGGTCCCGGAAATCATCCCCATACCCATCAGTTTCGGACGGCGGCTGCTCAAAATCGAAAACATTTGGGATAACCGCTGAAGGCACTCCCCGGCGCTGAAGGAGATCAGCACCGGCACTGGAATTAATGACAATGTGCAGGAACCTCTCACTGAAAGCAGGAGGGAATGCACGCTCCAGATAGTCCCCGGCACAACCACCCTTGAACCGGGCACGCTCCCATGAGAAATCATGGTGATGTGCCAGGATCGGCATGCCCTCCTCGGCAAGATCCGTCACAGCCAGCCCGAGGGGAATATGCATGGGAATGGCCAGGATATTCTGTGGCAACAACAAGTCCACTTCATACCGATCGATAAACCCTCGCAACTCCATTTTCAGTCCAGTTGAGAAATCCGCAACAGCATCACTCAATGACTGCTCACGGAAACGGGAGCCACAGAACAGCGCACGTTGAATGGCAAGGTTTTCAGGATATTCAAAAAAAGCCTCCGGACACAGATGCGAAACATCAGGGTCAGTATCCAGCTTCCCGGCAAACCAGAAACACTGATGACCAAGGTCATGCTCAAGAACATGTGCCCATTTAGCTGCCTCCAGGGAAACCCCATCCGTCCCATGGAAACGAGTTGATACAAACCCTATGCGCATTACAACCGGTCAGTAACGGGCAACAGGAAAACTATACCATTAGAATCATCGCTGATTACAGCTGCGTGTTCAGCCGGAAAATTCCTGACCCTATGCCTCTTTAGCCACGGTTTCTACACCCTCGGGATCACCCTCCTCGATCTTGAACCTGAGATTCTTCCCATCCTTGTCTGTCGTGATCAACACCTTATCTCCATCCTTAACTTCACCGCGAAGAAGATGTTCCGCCAAGGGATCCTCAAGATGCTTCTCAACCGATCGACGCATTGGCCGTGCACCATATTGCGGATCATATCCGTGTTTGATAAGGAGTTCCTTCGCCGAATCCTCAATCTTCGCGCTGATTGACTTATGGGAAAGGCGCTCCACAACCTTGGCGATCTCGAGATCCACTATCTTCTCAAGATCATTCTTCTCTAGCATATGGAAGACAATTAAGTCGTCCAAACGGTTAAGGAACTCCGGCTTGAAGACCTTCTTGGTCTGCCCGAGAATCTTTTCCTTCATCCCCTCATAATCCGCAGACTCATCCTTCATTGCAGAGAATCCCAGTGACGTCTGCTTCTTGATTAACTCCGCCCCGGTATTCGAGGTCATGATGATAATCGTATTCCGGAAATCAATCTTTCGGCCAAAGCTGTCTGTAACGGTGCCTTCCTCAAGAATCTGGAGCAACAGATGCATCACGTCCGGGTGAGCCTTCTCCACCTCATCAAAGAGCACTACAGAGTATGGTCGACGACGAACGGCTTCAGAAAGTTGACCACCTTCCTCAAAACCAACATATCCGGGTGGTGAGCCGATCAGGCGACTCGAAGTGAACTTTTCCATGTATTCGGACATATCGATCTGGATGAGTGCATCCGGATCACCGAACATGAATTCCGCCAAGTTGCGGGCTAGGAAAGTCTTACCCACCCCGGTCGGCCCAAGAAATATGAAGGATCCTATTGGGCGTCGAGGATCCTTAAGATCAGCCCGGGAACGTCGCAATGCCTTTGAGATTGCTGTAACTGCCTCATCCTGTCCAATAACATGCCTGCGGAGCTCCTCCTCCATCCGCAAAAGCTTCTCGGCCTCGGCTTCCTCCATCCTTTGCAGAGGCACGCCGGTCCACTTTGCAACGACAGCCATGATATCATCCTCATTAACTTCAATTGTTTCATCCTCACTGTGGGATCGCCATTCCTCCAGCAGGTCCTCAAGCTGCTGCTTTGTCTGCTTCTCCTTATCCCGAAGTGCAGCCGCCTTCTCAAAATCCTGATCCTTGATCGCCTCTTCCTTCTCAATGCGGATTTCCTCAATACCAGTCTCAAGTTCCTTGAACTTAGGAGGACGGGTCATCACACTGATACGTGCCTTTGCACCCGCCTCATCCATGATGTCAATGGCCTTGTCTGGAAGGAACCGGCCAGTCAGGTAGCGCTCTGACAGTGTCACCGCCAACTCGATGGCTTTCACTGTATACTTTGCCTTGTGGTGCAATTCATACTTGTGCTGCAACCCATGCAGGATTTTGATGGCATCATCGGCACTCGGTTCCTCAACCTTTACTGTCTGGAAACGACGCTCAAGCGCTGCATCTTTTTCGATATATTTCCGGTATTCATTCAGTGTTGTGGCTCCAACACACTGCAGCTCACCACGACTCAGGGACGGTTTAATGATATTTGAGGCATCCATGGCTCCCTCAGCGGAACCCGCACCAACGATAGTGTGTAATTCATCAATAAAAAGAATCACATTCTTGGCACGACGAATCTCGTCCATCACGGCCTTTATTCGCTCCTCAAATTGCCCGCGATATTTCGTGCCGGCAACCATGAGGGCAAGGTCTAGGGTGATCACCTTGCGCTCACGAAGCAACTCAGGAACATTACCAGCAGCAATCTCCTGGGCCAGGCCCTCTACAATCGCAGTTTTCCCTACCCCGGCCTCACCAATAAGCACCGGGTTATTTTTGGTTCGGCGACAAAGAATCTGTATAACACGTTGAATTTCTTCTAGCCTCCCGATCACGGGATCAAGGTCCCCCTTTTCAGCGAGTTCAGTGAGGTCACGACCAAAAGCACGTAATGCCGGGCTTTTGCTCTCCCGGCGACCGGTGCCTCCTTCGATATCCTCAAAAACGTCCTCCTCCTCCTCGCCAAGCTCCCCTGGAGTGAAGTTGGGATCCAGTTCCTTTAGGATCTCGTTACGGGTACATTCAATGTCGATCTCCAGGCTTTTCAGCACACGGGCAGCAACGCCATCACCCTCACGCAACAAGCCAAGCAGAATATGTTCGGTTCCCACATAGGAATGATTCAGTGCCTTGGCTTCCTTTCCGGCAAGAGCAAGGACCTTCTTGACCCGGGGAGTATAGGGAATGTTCCCCACCATCTTGGTCTCCGGACCCGATCCAACCTGCTTCTCGACCTCCATGCGCACCGTCTCAAGGTCTAGCCCCATCTTCTGGAGAACATTCACGGCAACGCCTTGGCCTAGCTTAATAAGGCCGAGAAGCAAATGTTCGGTTCCCACGTAATTGTGATTAAAACGATCGGCCTCCTTGCGAGCAAGGGCCAGCACCTGTTGTGCCCTGGGGGTAAAATTATTCATCATGGCAAGCTTCAATCAGGAGGATTGACCCCGGTGGCTCATTTTCTGCCTTCATCAATGTCCCTCTCCTGGTTATTTTCACTTTCTTGGTCTTCCTGTGGTAGCTTACCCGGCTCAGGCAGGATTTTCAACTCGTCACGCATAATTTCCGCACGGAGGATATCTCGCTCCTCAACCCCCAGCTTACTATCTGCTCGCATCTGGAGGTGAGCCGGCTGGATCTCCATGAACAATACATCAATAATTCCCCTTACCTCATCCGGGAAATATCCAAGATCCACCCCCGCTCTCAACATCGACAACAACTCAAGGGCCTCCTTGGTCGAGATAATGTGACCATGCCTTAAAATTGCATACGCCCTACCTACCTTGTCATCGAGCATCGATCTACGCTCCTCAAACAAAGTCGCCCGGGCATTCTTCTCATGTTCGATAATTTGCCTGATCACCTTCTCTAAGCGAGCCACAATCTCAATTTCCTTCTCACCTAGGGTATGCTGGTTTGAAACCTGAAAGAGATTCCCCAGGGCCTCTGTGCCCTCCCCATATAACCCCCGCACGGCAAGACCGATCTTGTTGACTGCCTGGATGACCTGATTGATCTGCTCGGAAAGCACCAAGGCCGGCAGATGCAGCATGGCAGAGGCTCGCATCCCAGTGCCAAGATTTGTTGGGCAAGCCGTAAGATACCCGTGCTGGTTGTCGAAAGCATAATCAATATTCTCCTCCAGCTTGGTATCGATCTTATCGATCATGTTGAAGGCAGATTTGAGGTTCAGGCCCGGCTTGATCGACTGCATTCGGAGGTGATCCTCCTCATTAATCATGATGCAAAGTGTTTGCTTGCGATTCATCACCACCGCACTGCCGGTCCCCTTGGCCGCCTGTTCCCGGCTAATGAGGTGACGCTCCACAAGCACCTGCTTGCGAATTGTGCTCAGATTGCGCAAATCCGATGAAAAAGCACCGCGCATCTCACTGAGTGTATCCACTGTCGGCTTCACCGAGTCGAGCACCAGCATGCGGACATCCTCGGCAGCCCAACCCGGAAACGAAAAGCCTGACAGGTTACGCGCAAGCCGGATCCTGCTGCTGATAACAATCTCACCAAGGGGGCCCGCGGTAAGCATCCACTCAGCAGGGTTATTCAGAATAGTTTTAAATTGCATCATCAATCCAAGAGCGTTGTTCGCCGGTAAGATGCACTACTGCTCCTTTGCGCACACAAACTCATCTTCGGCCGACGTGATCTCGTCCCGCAATTTTGCCGCCTCCTCGAAATTTTCATCGGTAATGGCAATTTTCAAACGGTGCTTCAGTTCGGCAATCTGATCGGTAAACTGCTTGGTCACCCTGTAACGGGTGGGAACCTTGCCAACATGAAGGGTTCCTTTATGGACAGCCTTGACCAAGCTGTCCAATCCTTCGCCGAAAACACTGTAGCACTCACTGCACCCCAAACGCCCGTTTTTCTTTAATTCAGACTGGGTGAACCCGCAAGCCTCACAGGTTAACTCGTCTCCCGGCAAATTAACCTTCTCATCAGAACCGATCCCCAATAACAAATCTGCCAGGGCGAAACCGGTAGGATCAGTCACGCCCTTCTCCTTGGCACAAGGATCGCAAAGGTTCACCTTTTGCATCTGCCCGTCGACAATCTGGGTGAGATAGACGGTGGCATGCTTGTCCTGACAAACATCACAAATCATTCCTTAAATCTACGCAGTCCAGCGACCGGCTCAACGTGAGAATCGGAATTTTTGGCCTTGTGGAACACAATTAATAGTAATTGAGAGATTAATTCTGGCGAAACTCGCCGATTCTCTCACTCTGGGGAAATCCTCACCCCTGTTCTGGTCATGATCAGGTGGAACAAACCGTTAATTGTCCTTAACCTTGGAACGGAAAGCCACCAGTGGAGCACTATCCCCCTATTTCCTCACCCTCGCTGCCAGCCAATTTGCGGAATGCATCAACAAAACGCGCCGTAACCGGTCCCGGTGCTCCATTACCAACCGGACGCCGATCGAGTTCAACTGCGGCAATAACCTCAGCAGCCGTTCCGGTCAAAAAACACTCATCAGCGGCATAGATATCATACTTGGTGAGTGCAGCCTCTCGCAATTCAATGTTCATCTGTCCAGCGACCTCGAAAATCACATCACGAGTAATTCCCGGCAACGCTCCGGCAGCAGATGGCGGTGTGAGCACCTTGCCATCACGTACCACAAAGATATTATCCCCCGTGCATTCCGCAATGTAACCCTGTGCATTAAGCATCAATCCCTCCTCTGCATTGCCATGGATAGCCTCCACCTTGGCCATAACATTGTTCAGGTAATTCAATGACTTCACCGAGGGACTCAACGCGTCGGGTGCTGGACGCCGAATCGAGCAGGTAATCAGTTTTAGGCCCACTTGGTATTTCTCCTTTGGATACAGTGCAATCTTATCGGCAATGATAATAACCGAGGCTTTCTTGCAGACAAAAGGATTAAGTCCCAGGCTGCCAACCCCACGGGTAACCAGAAGCCGCACATACCCATCAGAGAGATCATTCTTGCGGATCGTTTCGCAAACCGCCTCGGCGATCTCTGCTTCGCTCATTCCTATATCCAGAAGGATCGCCTTCGCCGAGGTGAATAAGCGACGAATGTGCTCCTTCAGGCGGAACACACGGCCGTTGTAGAAGCGAATCCCCTCAAAAATCCCATCGCCATAGAGCAAACCGTGGTCAAACACGGAGATTTTAGCATCCTGTTGAGCGAAATACTCGCCATCGATGTATATGTGCATGATACGTTTGGTTCAGGGATTCAGTCGACGATTCGCCCGTCGGCCAGTTCCAGTTGTCGGTCACCCAGGCTGGATAACTTGGAATCGTGCGTGACTACGATCAATGTTTTTTTGGCCTCGGAGGCAATCTCCAGCAACGTTTCCATGACGCCGGCACCGGTCACCGAGTCCAGATTACCGGTGGGCTCGTCCGCAAAGAGGATTTCCGGTTCATTAATCAGGGAACGGGCAATGGCAACCCGCTGCTGTTCTCCACCGGACAACTCGGGCGGCCGATGATGCAAACGGTCGCCGAGCCCAACCCGGTCCAGTAAATCCGCGGCATGATCACTATAAATCGTATCGAGAACCTGCCAGCGGGCGGCCATCATTGCCGGTAAGCAAACGTTCTCCAAGGCCGTAAGGTCAGGCAGCAGGCAATAGTGCTGGAACACATACCCTGTTTGTAAATTACGCACCTGGGCCTGATGGCTTTTTTTCAGCGTGTAGAGGGATTGTACTTCCCCCTTAATACTGCGCCGCATGAATTTCGCCGCCCTTTCATTGAAACCAATATGATCCATGATGGAGGAGGAAAAATTCAGATAAACATCCCCTGCGTCCGGGCGCTCAAGCCCTGCAAGGATATACAAGAGGGTCGTTTTCCCGGCACCGGAAGCGCCTCTTAAAAAAAGCAACTCGGCTCTGGCCACTTCCAAATCAACCCCCCTTAGGACCTCCACCGTTGAGGTTCCAATTGAGAATTTGCGCTGCAGATTCACCGCCTTAAGAACCGGTTGTGCCGATTCCCCCTGCACAACGGCAGGATGGGATGATAATGAGGCTTCAGGCATCCCCCAATCAACCCGCTCAGCCGTCAAGGTCAAGGTCAAGGTCAAGGTCAAGGTCAAGGTCAAGGTCAAGGTCAAGGTCAAGGTCAAGGTCAAGGTCAAGGTCAAGGATGAAATCGTTCCCCTGCTCCAATATCACCAAGAATCAGTCCATTGAAATCCTGCGCAGGGCCTCGTAGGTGCCTATACCGACAGAAGTGGCAAGGTTAATGCTGCGAACATCCTCCGCCATCGGAATGGTCACGCAACTCTCAGCATGCTCTGCAAGCATGCTTTCCGGTAACCCCTTGGTTTCCCGGCCAAAGACCAGGTAATCCCCCCGCGCATACTCAATATCCCAATAATCACGCTGCACCTTGGTGGTAAAAAACCAGAATCTTGCACCGGCAACTGCATCCGAGCACAACTCATCAAAGGAAGACCAAACCCTTAAGTCAACATGCTCCCAATAATCAAGGCCGGCGCGACGAAGTTGTTTCTCATCAATTTCAAAGCCAAGGGGTTCCACGAGGTGTAGTCGTGCGCCTGCAGCCAGACACAGCCGCCCGATGTTACCGGTATTCTGCGGTATTTCGGGCGCTACCAGAACCACGTTCAGGGACGGGCACACGTAACTTCGTGAAAAAGGAAATGAATCCTGGTGACTAAACCGCGGCGGCCACCGGGTCAACGTTCACTCGCCGACCACCCTGATCAAACCGAACATTACCCTCTACCAGGGAATAGATCGTGTAATCCTTGCCTAACCCAACATTGCTGCCCGGGCGCCACTTGGTGCCGCACTGTCGCAAAATAATATTTCCCGGAATCACGTGCTCACCACCGAATTTCTTAACGCCCCGGCGCTTGGAATTACTGTCGCGCCCGTTCTTTACGCTTCCCTGACCTTTCTTATGTGCCATGACTAATGATAATGGTTATGGTTTGAATCGAATCAGGCGCTGATGGCCTTAATGGCAAGCCGTGTGAGCGGCTGACGATGCCCCTTGGTTTTTTGATGGCCTTTACGACGCTTAAACTTGAATGCCGTAACCTTCCCTGCACGAACCTGATCAACGACCTCTGCAGTAATGCTTGCCCCGCTGACAACCGGATCACCGACCTTCACTCCATCATTACCTGAATAAAGAAGCACGTCCTCAAATGTGGCGGATGCACCGACCTCAAGGTCAAGCTTCTCGACGTCAATCCTGTCACCTTCAGCAACTTTATACTGCTTGCCACCGGTTTTAAATATCGCGTAGGACATGTTAGTCTAAGGGAATGTGTTGCAGCTGAAGTAATCCCCGCCGCTAGGGATGAGGGGCGGGAAAACTCCCACAAATCAAGGGATTCGGCAAGCCTTTTTTGAATACCCCCTCCGCGTTAATGTACAATAAGCCCCTGCCCTCTGGAATCGGAGGAAGGAATGTGGGGAAATCCGCCGCACTTCATTAGGATGAAGGGGATAAGAAAGCAATAAGGTTGAATGCCATTTACCGCCAACTGACTCCTGCTCCGCTATCTGGAAGCCCGGCATGTCATGACCACCGAGGCAGCGAAATGAGCAGCACCGGGCAGTTTCAAGAGCAGACGATCGTGCCGTTGGGCTTAAGGTGACGGACAAGGTCGTTCATTGCCATTTTGATGTCCAGGTGATGCATGAGGGAATGATTCTCAATAGATGGCGCAATGCCCGGCGGAGCAAAAATGAGAGACTTCTGCAAGGCGAAAAATACACAAACCGGCAAACAGCACCCTCATCAATCTGTTGCAAATGTGTTCCTTTGGAAAGGGCAGTGACACGATATGTACCGAGTTTGCTTACATTGATATAAAATAAAATGAAAATTGATCATGCTGATGTTATATCCTGTTATCAAAATGTCTCCCCCTAATGTCCACCATCTAGAGCTCTTTTACTATGTGGCTACATTTGGCGGAATCACACCGGCGGTGCGCAAGATGCCTTATGGAATCCAGCAACCGGCAGTATCCAGCCAGATGCTGCAACTCGAACGCGAACTGGGCGTCAAGCTCTTCAACCGCCGCCCTTTCGCACTTACACCGGCCGGTAGCGACCTTCATGAATTCATCTCTCCATTCTTTGCCGGGCTCCCGGACATAGCTGCTCAATTACGCGGTGAGGAAAGCTCTCACCTGAGGCTTGCCGCCTCCGGCACTGTTCTTGCCAAGCATATCCCGGATGTCCTGGAGAGGATACGGCGCAAGTACCCCGATCTGCGCCTTACACTGCAGGAAGCGGTAAAGCCTGCAGACATCGAACTGCTGCTGGCCAACCAGGAAATTGATTTCGCCATTTCGACACTACAAAAATCCATGCCCTCGGCAATCAAGAGCATCGAGCTGCTTCGCTTGCCGCTAATCCTGATTATCCCGAAGGAAAACAAGGTGAAAGGATTCGCAGCAATTGCCAAGAACTCCACAGGCAGGATAGACAAGCCACTGATCTCGCTTTCCTCAGAGCACGAAATTAACCGTATATTCCATGATGAACTGGTAAAACGAGAACTTATTTGGGCTCCAACGGTTGAGGTGACCTCACTGGAACTTGTTACAAAATATACCAGCTGCGGATATGGCTACGGCCTCACTATCGATGCTCCCGGAATTAAAATTCCAGCCGGGTTGCGAAAGGTCGCACTGCGCGGCTTTCCGGCGCTGCGCCTTGGCCTCATGTTCCAGGGGAAATTAAAACCCATCGCCGAACATTTCGCACTGGCAGCGGTAGCCTACGCGAAAGACCTGAAGGTTTAGGACACTTCCATTGCCAACAATGCACCGGGCCATTATCTTTGATTTCGACGGGCTCCTCGTAGATACCGAAACAGCTATCTATGAGAGCTGGAAAGAAGTCTATTGCAAGCATGGCCAATCCCTCGAATTAGAAACCTACAAGCAGTGCGTGGGTAGTGATTTCGGTCAATTCAGTCCCGAGACCGAACTGGAAAAGCGCACCGGGAAGAAATTTGACTGGCCAACCATTAATGGGGCTCGGGAGCAAATAGTCCGGGAACAACTCTCAACCCAGAATGCCCGCCCGGGCGTAAGGGAATTCATCCAGAAAGCAAGCGGCAAGGGAATCCGACTCGCCGTCGCCTCAAGTTCCTCAAGGGCATGGGTGGCTGGATGGCTGGAAAAACTCGACATCCTCAAACATTTCCATTCCCTGCGCAATCGTGATGACGTGGAACGGATAAAACCCCATCCCGACCTGTTCCTTGCCGCCACCGAGGCAGTTGGAGTCCCACCCGGAGAATCCCTTGTGATGGAGGATTCTGAGAATGGCCTCCGGGCAGCCAAGGCTGCAGGGATTCCATGTGTCATTGTCACCAACCCGGTAACAACAGGAGGTGATTTCAGTGGCGCGCTCCTCCAGGCAGATTGCTTCACTGCGGACTCCATCAAGAAGCTGATCGCCTAAGCCAGGGCTCAGTTACGAACCAGCGGGACTCACCAGATGATACTTCCCGGTCATGGGATTATCCACATGCAGTAACTTCCCGTTCGGCCAGAGAACCTCAAGCCGCTGCACTCCGGTCAGTTTTCCCAGACCAAAATGAACCGTGGCAGGATGCTGGGCGGTGAATGAATCGCCGGTGACAAGCTGCCGCGACCATGTCCGATTACCTGCGATAATCCTGACCACTGCGCCATTGGCGGGAAGCCCGGGTTGATCCTGGAGATGAAAGCCAATCCAGTTACCGCCGCCCTTTACCTGGTTGTGCAGAACATGGAGGCGTTGACGCCGAAGCTTGGCATCATACTCAACGACAAGCAGGTCAGGGCGCCCGTCAACATCCAGGTCAGCACCAACCACTGCCCGGGCATCAAATTCCTGAGCTGCACCCAGCAGAAAAGCAAGATTATGAAACCCCTTCCCCTGCCTGTTGAGAAAAAGATTATTATGCTCAAATCCATTCCATGAGAAATCCGTCCCGAGCCCGCCAAGAATTCCCGTATACATTGCCTGCAGGGCAGGATCAGGTTTGGATGAACCTGTATAAACATCATGACACCAGAACCGAGTGCAGTAATCGCGACTGGAATCACCGCTGAGGTGACCGTTGGACACATAAAGATCCCGGTCGCCGTCATTATCAAAATCAGCTGAAGTGCAACCCCAGGCCCATCCTGAACGAGCCATGTCATTGCGGTAATCCGGCTGCTCAAACACATCATCTGACCTCAGAAACATACGGTTGCCGAAGGTCATCGGCCCCCGCATGGCATCATGCTTCTCATATCCCTTGCGACCAAGCCCCAGCCTATCTAGCCTGCGGGCCGTGGTGGAACTCATACCCACCATGTAAATGTCCTGCTTGCCATCCCCGTTAAAGTCATCCAGCACATGGGACATGCCAAAGCCGTGCCT
The DNA here is from genome assembly GCA_024229495.1 of Verrucomicrobiaceae bacterium. Taxonomy (GTDB): domain Bacteria; phylum Verrucomicrobiota; class Verrucomicrobiia; order Verrucomicrobiales; family DEV007; genus CACIUL01. Next base: position 24,056 of record JAAESJ010000181.1, read on the forward strand.
CTGCGCTATCCACTCTGGAGTCACATCCGTAAACTTCCCCTTGCCATCATTGCGGAAAACATCCACGCCGGAGAAATCACAGACTACTACAAGGTCAAGGTCCACATCACCGTCAAGGTCAGCAAATGAGGCACTGAAAGTGCGGCGCAACCGCTTGGCAGATAACCCTGAATCCTCAGTGGCATCACGAAATTCCCCATTGCCATTGTTCAACAGCAAGTAGTCCGGGTAGCCATCATTGGCATCGTAATAAGGCGTTGGCATGGAACCGCGCTCATAGGGTTGCTTCCATTGCCCAAGAAAAAGGTCAAGATCACCATCACCGTCCACATCCCCCGCGGACAAGGCATGGGGATACTCTAGCGGCACACCGAAAGCAACCCGTGGCTTTGCCTTGAATTCCCCGCCAACAGCGCCGGACCAGATCTGCAACAGGCTGCCTTTCTTTCCCGATGACACAAAATCCGCAACCCCGTCACCGGTAAAATCCGCAAGGATTCCTGCCTCACCGAGAGGAATAGCCGGCGCAGAAAGAAAATCGCCACCTCTAAATCCATCCTTTCCCCTGTTCCAGTAGACCAGGTTGCAACCGGCAAGAATCATCTCCGGCAACCCGTCGCGGTTAAGGTCATGCACCAGTATCGGGCTCACCCGGGGATAGCGTGCAGGATCAATCTCGCGGGGATCAAGGCGCAACCATTCCCGGAAAATCGAATTACCCTTATTCTCTGTCACGGAGGTGTTTCTCACCTTGATGACATCTGCAACGGGAGACCTCTCCTTCTTGCTCAAGGCACGCCAGGTTACTTCCAGCTCCCCCTTGATGATCGACGTCGTCTTAAGCTGAGTGTTCTCAGCATGCAGCTCAAAGGAGACAACGGATTGCGGCTGACCGCCGGCAACCCCGGCCTTGAACTGGCTGTGATGCCATTCCGTCTGCACAATCCTCCAGCCCGCTTTCCTGAGAGCATCAAGTTCATCCTGAAAAGCTCCCCCCTCAAGTGCCCGTAAATCACCGTTTAATTGAGATTGTCGAATGCCCGGGATGCCGAGATCGAGTGGCTTCCAGGGACTCCCCTGCCTTACCTCAAGGCTGCTGAAAGGAAATTCCGCAAGAACCTGAAAGGGTTTACCCTGGCGCAGACGATCCCACAGAAGGACAAACGGGTTCTCGTAAATCTGGGCCATGGTTTCATTACGGAAAACGGTCCTGTCCAGTTGCGTCTGACCTTCGCGCAGGCCCCTGACGGCCGCCTCAATGGTCCCGGCAATTGCTTGCCCCCCTTGCCCATTGGTGCCTGCCGGGGAGGACTCTAACCCTTTCGGAGCTTCATCGGCCTGTAACAAGGCCAGAGATAAGGCGGTAAGCCCAAGAATCACGCCTCCCAGAGCTTTAGTTTGTGTTTTTCTCAGCACTAACACCCAGCATATCAACGTAAAATAAACGAGCAACAATAATAGAATACTGAGGGAAAAAGCCTTTTAAAAGGCTTTACCACCCCGCCGAAGCAAACCCTCCGGCTCACTCGATCACGGTAAAGCGGACATATCTCTTGAATACTCCCTTTACAAGCAGGGCTTGCGATGGCAACAAAGGAGCCGACACATGCCCAAGGATACCAACCTAGAGAAAATCCTTCTTATTGGTTCCGGCCCTATTGTCATTGGCCAGGGATGCGAATTTGACTATTCTGGAGTGCAGGCCTGTAAGGCACTAAGGGAAGAGGGTTACTGTGTCGTGCTGGTTAACTCCAACCCGGCAACAATCATGACCGACCCGGAATTCGCGGATCGGACCTATATCGAGCCGGTCACTCCCGAAGTGGTGGAGAAAATCATCATCAAGGAAAAACCTCATGCACTGTTGCCAACACTTGGTGGACAAACCGGCCTGAATACCGCCATGGAACTCGTCCGGCTTGGCATCCTCGAGAAACACGGCGTCAAGTTAATCGGCGCCAATGCCGAGGCAATCGAGAAAGGTGAGGATCGCCTGGCCTTCAAGGAGGCCATGATCAAGATCGGCCTTGACCTTCCGCAATCCGGAGTTGCACATACCATCGAGGAAGGAAGGGAAATCTCACGCGAGATCGCGAGCGTGACCAACAAACCCTTCCCGCTGATCATCCGCCCGGCATATACCCTCGGCGGAAGCGGAGGTGGCATCGCCTATAACCGTGAGGAATTTGAGGAGATCCTGGCGCGAGGACTCGACCTCTCTCCGGTCACCGAGGTTTTGATTGAGGAATCACTGCTCGGCTGGAAAGAATATGAGATGGAGGTCATGCGAGACCGCAATGACAACTGTGTGGTCATCTGCTCAATAGAAAACCTCGATCCAATGGGTGTACATACCGGGGACTCGATTACAGTAGCACCGGCCCAGACGCTCAGTGATAAGGAATACCAGATCATGCGGGACGCGTCATTCGCGGTGATCCGTGAAATCGGTGTCGAGACCGGTGGCTCGAACATCCAGTTCTCGGTCGACCCTAAAACCGGGCGGATGATCGTCATCGAGATGAACCCGCGGGTATCCCGCTCATCAGCGCTGGCGTCCAAGGCAACAGGGTTCCCGATTGCCAAAATCGCGGCAAAACTCGCCGTGGGCTATACCCTGGATGAACTGCCAAATGATATCACCAAGGAAACGCCGGCCAGCTTTGAGCCCACCATCGACTACTGCGTGGTCAAGGTGCCGCGCTTCACCTTCGAGAAATTTCCCACCGCGGACCCGGTCCTGACCACCCAGATGAAAAGTGTCGGGGAAGCGATGTCCATTGGCAGGACCTTCAAGGAGGCGATGCAAAAAGCCCTGCGCTCACTGGAAACAGGACGTTTCGGTCTTGGTTATGATGGCAAAGGAAAGGGTATTTCCACCACGGACCCGGTGGAAATCCACGAAAAAATCGCCGTGCCAAATGCTGAACGCATTTTTTACCTGCCAAGCGCTTTTGCCATAGGCATGAGCGTAGCGGAAATCTATGATATTACCGGGATCGATCCGTGGTTTCTCCGCCAGTTAGAACAAATCCATGAGGCTGGAAAAAATATCGCGGAATCAGGGGAAGTGACCTCCATGCGCGAAGCCAAGAAACTCGGCTTCTCTGACAAGCAACTCGCCCACCTCTGCAATAAAACAGAACTTGAAATAAGGGCAGCCAGGAAGAGCGATGGGGTTATCCCCACGTATCGGCTCGTCGACACCTGTGCCGCCGAGTTCGAGGCTTTCACCCCCTACTACTACTCAACATACGGTGATGAGGATGAGGCGCGGGATGGCGACAAGAAAAAAGTAATGATTCTTGGCGGCGGACCAAACAGAATTGGTCAGGGAATCGAGTTTGATTATTGCTGCGTTCACGCCGCCTTCGCTCTCAAGGAACTCGGTTTTGAGACCATCATGGTGAACTCCAACCCTGAGACCGTCTCCACGGATTACGATACCAGCGACAAGCTGTATTTTGAACCATTGACCTTTGAGGATGTCCTCAATATCCACGAGGGAGAAAAACCATGGGGAACCATTGTTCAATTCGGGGGCCAAACCCCACTGAACCTTGCCGAAGATCTCGAGAAATCCGGAGTGGCAATCATCGGGACTTCACCGCAGAGCATTGAACTGGCCGAGGATCGCAAATTCTTCTCCGCTCTTCTCGATAAGCTTTCCCTAAAACAGGCGGATGCCGGCACGGCAACATCCGAGGATGAGGCCGTTGAGATCGCCCATCGCATTACTTATCCTGTCCTCGTGCGTCCCAGCTTTGTGCTTGGCGGAAGGGCAATGATGATTGTCCATGATGATGACGAACTTCGCGAATACATGCGCTCAGCCGTTGAGGCGAGCCCGGAACGGCCGGTTCTAGTTGACCGGTTCCTTGAGGATGCCACCGAAGTGGATGTCGATGTCATTTCAGACGGTGACACATCGGTAATCGGCGCCATCATGGAGCATATCGAGCAAGCCGGAGTACACTCAGGGGACAGCGCCTGCGTCATACCGCCATTTTCCCTGAGTAAGGAAATGCAGGAGGAGATCCGGGTGGCAGCAAAGGCATTAGCCCAGGAACTCAATGTGTGCGGCTTGATGAATATCCAGTTTGCGGTCAAGGACGGGGAACTCTTCGTCATTGAGGTCAACCCGCGCGCCTCCCGCACTGTTCCCTTTGTCTCCAAGGCAATCGGCGTGCCCCTTGCCAAGATAGCCGCGAAAGTCATGGCGGGAGAGAAACTCGTCGACCTCGGCTTCACTGAGGAAACCATACCGGATCATTACTCGGTGAAAGAGGCGGTTTTCCCCTTCATCAAGTTTCCCGGCATTGATATCGTCCTGGGACCCGAGATGAAAGCAACAGGTGAAGTAATGGGAATCGATCCGGATCTCGGCATGGCCTACGCAAAATCACAAATGGCGGCATCGGCTGCCCTGCCGCTTGAGGGCAACCTCTTTATCAGTGTCAAGGATAGTGACAAGCCAAGGGCGGTGGAGATTGCCAGGGAATACCATGAGCTCGGCTTCAACATCTTCTCTACTTCCGGAACGGCCGAATTCCTGAGGGAATCCTCAATCCCGGTGACGACGCTCTTCAAGCTTGCCGAAAAACGCCGACCCAATGTCCTGGACATGATCAAGAACGGCGAGATGGACTTCATTATCAATACGCCGAGTGCCGATCGCAGTCCCCGGGTTGATGAAATCACTATCCGCAGCACGGCTGTGGCCAATGCTGTCCCGGTAATGACCAACCTGCGTGCCGCACAGGCCAGCGTCATGGCCATCAAGTCATTGCGAGAAGGCGATATGGAGGTCTCCGCCCTCCAGGACTACCATCCCTGATTGGGCTCAGGTGTCATTGACCGGAATAGCTGGGCTTAGCCTTCCTCAAGGAAAGTGGAAAGTCCTCCCGCTGTCTCCCGTGATCATGGTTTCCCGGCCTGCGCGAGGAAAAACTGAGATTCTGTAATGCGTGCGAGATGGAACATGGTGATCAATAAGGATCACTCTTGGAATTCAGTTCCAGCAAGTCAGCAATTCATTCAGGGATTGATCGTAATGCTTAGGCGAAGATATTGGGTCGATAGAAATCCAAGTGGGGCAACCGTTCGGTAAGTGGCGATTTCAACGTTTTCCGGATCATCCACAGTATCGGCAACATTTTCCTGAAGCAGTGACCCGGGTTGCGCTTCCCACAGCAGCAAGTCCGATGAAGACTCCACCTGATAAAGGTAGGTATCACCGGCAGGACTGACCCAAGTATAAGTCATCGTTCCGAAATTCATGTTTCCGTCCTTCATGCGACGGAAGCTGATGGCAAGATGCTTTGTGGGAAGTGCCAGAGGAACAATGAATTCACTAACAACCGGTAACCCTTCAGCCACGGAGGAAGCCGTCTGCGGGTCCGTCCCGAAGGCAACCTCAAGCATGTTGATAATACTGTCATCGTCCTCATCCTCCAGAGGCGGCAAAGCCGGAGAACCAAGCACAGTGATGTCAAACGTCTGGGTCTCCGTTGAAAAACTGTGTGCTCGGGCCACTGTAACGGTGACCACACCGGCATCAGCTGCGGAAGGAGTGCCGGATAGGAGGCCGGTAACCGGGTTAATCGTCAACCAAGCCGGAGCCGGTTCCTGTAAACTGTAGGTGGAAATCGAAGTCAATCCATCAGCGAGGATAGCGTCTATTGCCTGCTCATTATTGGTGTCATTAACCAGGCCCGGGGTAACACCCTCAGTACCCGGCTCCGGAGGAACAGGAGTACCGCTGGGCGGCTGTTCGGCACTGCCCACCACCCAGTTACCCGCAGTTTCAAAACCGGCAAGGTCTATGCTGCTTGCATGTGCGGACTGACCATCGGGCAATTCACCCAGACCCAGGAAGCTCTGATCCCCGTTCCAGGAAACACCGTCAATCACACGGCAATACCTGTCCCACAACGCGAGATGCGCCGGCTTGCTGTTACTGACTTCCCCCCAGCCATCACCGTTGGCAGGCAGGGTGAAAAACGCAGGATTGTTGGAATTGGCAATAATCACGCCATCGGAAACATCATAATCATCGGCGGGAAGGACCCCGTCACGGAAATCCCCGTTATAGATGAGGATAAGGGTACCGACAGGAATCGAGGACCACAGGGCATTCTCGGTAAACCGAAGGTCAAAGTTGGCAATGCTGTTGGTCAGGTGATAACCGCGCATGTCAGAGCCGACAACAGTCAACAGCTCAATCCATTCACCATTGGACTCATTGCCGAGAATCCCCTGGCTGACCTCATTGACCTTGAAGAAGGCAGGGAAGGTTGTCGGGGGAAGATTGTTAATCCAGAGGTTCACGTCATAAGCATACGGCTCGCCAACCCTTGCCTCGGTGACAGGCGTTGAATTAACCGCCACAAGGCTGCCGCCAATGCCGATTCCTCCGCCACCTTCAGGAGAAGGCGGGAAAACCGAAGGCACTCCCTCACGGGCCGGGTCACGGGGCGTGACAATCACACGGTAAGCTGCCCCTGAAGAAATGCTGCTGGCCGGAAGCGTTACCTCACCGTCATAAATGCAAGTCCCGCTTCCCGGGTTGGGTATTAACTCCGGGACAAAATCCGGGGAGGGCTCATCCGGCAACAACACCTGAACAAACCTGGAAAAACTATCGATGTTACCTGTGTCATCGGTGACCGTGAGTGTGACCTCGGCAAACAAGGATCCCCCAAAAGGGATCAACGAGGGAATTGATTCCTCGGTATAGCTATACAACGGGCTCTGCTCAGTGCTGGTGTTGCCGTCACCAAAGTCCCATTCGAATGAAACGATTTCACCGCCAACATCCCTGGATTCACTGGTGAACTTCACCTCCCTGTCCTGTCTCGGTGTTTCCGGGAAAACCCTGAAATCCGCAACCGGGATCCAGTCACATTCCCCCCGTAAGTTGCCTTTCTCTCCCGGCATATCAATCCATGTCACCCCATCAGGATGCAACTGCTGCCACTGATAACCAATCACCGGATCCTGGTATTCCGGGTCAATGATCACCAGGTTGGTAAGCAGGAGGTCTTCCTGGTCCAGGATTCTCTCAGGGTTCAGCACTGTCGGGTCACCGCTTGCCACCAGATCCCCCGAATCAATGATCGGCGGGGTATTCGGGACCGTTCCGTGCAGGATCACCTCAATCTTCTCCAACTTGCGCCCATTGCCATTGCTGACATCAACACGCCAGTATCCCCGCTTGCCCCTCGGTTCAGCCTGTGTCGCAAGGGAAAGCTGCAGGGGATCTTCCAGCCCTGCAGACAACTGACCCCAGTGCCCGACAGACATCAAGGTGTAGTCCTCAGGGAGATCGACCCCGGTCTCGTGATTGGACATCAGGCTGTGATAGCCGACAACATCATCTTCATAATCCAATCTCGACCCCCAGCTGAACGTCGGGCTGACAAGCCTGACCGTAGCAGGCTGCGACTCGGCGCCCTCCTCCCAGGTCAGGCGAACCTCGGCGTGCTCGACACGAATATTGGTAGTAGTGTTAAAATTAAAGAGATACTGGTTTAATTCCTCGCCAATCTCATCCCGCGGTCGCACGCTGCGTCTAACCGTCTTGTAATAAGTTGCCTTGGATGGCAACTTTGGCCAGATCTCCGCAACTGCCACCGCGGTGGCAACATCAATCAAGCCGTAGCCATCCTTCTCGCTATAATCCCACACATAGGGTAAGGGCGGATCAAATATCGGCGCAGGAATACCACCATTGGAGACCGGCAACCCAGTTGGTTGACTGGTGGCAATCAGGATTTCCTGGAAGTCCCTCCACCCCAGCCTTTCACGCCCCGCATGTTCACGCGCCTCGGTCATCAACGCAATCAGGCCACTTGCCACGCCGGCCGCAAAGGAAGTGTCGCTCTCATCAACGTCAAAATAATTGTCAGGAGCAACGCCGTCCTCATCTCCGTCAATTGCCGTCGTGGGGCTTGGCGGTGCGGTTGCACAGATAATATTTGCACCCAATTCTCCGCCATAGAGCGAAGTCACCGTGATCGTGTGCCTGTTATTGGCAAACCCGTCGTAATTCGAGTTGGCACCGATATCCGTCCCATCCGGGGCACCATTGCCTGCAGGAAATACATAAGGCAATTGCTTCAACCCGAATGAATTCCGTTCAAACTGGTCGAGGGTTAACGGCCCGGGCGAAGAAGCCACCAGTGCCCCGTCCGGCATGCCCCAACTGGCATTGTGCACATCAAACTTAAAGGCCTTGTAATCAATGAGGTCAGCAGTGAACTCATCATCGGTGACTCCCATGTCCCAGCGGAGGCCCGCCCCCTTGGCCTTCGGGGCAACCCCGGTAATGCCAATGCCGTTGCCGCCACGCCCGAAAATAACCCCGGCAACCTGGGTTCCGTGTTCGCCGCCGCTCGGGTCACCATCATTATCGATAAAATCAAACTGGGAATTTCTCAGGATGTTCTGTTCCAGATCCTCATGCTCCCAATAAAGTCCGTCATCGGAAACAGCCACCGCCATGCCGGCTCCGGCATAAGGCCGCAACAGGAAGGGCAATCCGAAAAACGGGTCCGCGTTCTGCCATACGCTTGGGAAGTTCATCAATCCCAGGCGCAACAAAGCGATTCCGGGATCATAATATAACGGGTCGTCAGGGAAAAACCTCGTGGCTTCACCTTCCGAACACAGCTTTGGGGAAACCCTGAAACCCAGCATGGCATGAGCCTTAAATACCCGGGGATGCTCCTGCACCTGCTTGGCAACCGGAATGGTGTCGGCGGAATTCGCAAGCCGGAAAACCGTCCAGCCATTAATGGAGATCTCTTTCCGCCCATGCATCAGGCCCAACTCTGCGGCAATGGCGTTGGCATGCTCCACAGTACGGGAATCCTCCTCAAGCTGGACAGTTACCTTGCGTGTCACGAAACGAATGTTGCCGTCGTTGATCGGCTTGCCTTCCGGGAAAGCGACCATTCCGCATTCATCGCCGGGAGAGGCTGACTCGCGCGCTGAAACAAAATTATAGAGTGCCGCATTGGAAGCCTGCTGCGGGATACGTTCAACAAATCCACGTTCGCCGGAAGGTCTCACCCAGATTTGATCAAGCGCCAACTCGAAAGAACCGGGAGAAGTTCCGTCAACCAGACGCAGCACACCCTCCGGCAATGGATGATATCCAGGGGTTGCGGACTGCAACGGGGACGTTGCCGCCACGATGAGGAATGTGACAGCAGCCTTGGATACGATGGAAAAGGGGAACTTCATGGTTTGGGCGAGGTTAAGATTTTAGGCAAAAAATCAATATGGTGCCTTAAAAATAGCGCATTTTTACAGAAAATGGAATCCTTCTGTGATTAATTCTTTGGTTAAGATGATGGAAGTATTCTTAACGAAAACCTAGCTTTCATCAGACGTTCCCATCGAAAAAGGGACAATTGAGCCATCCGGCCGCAACATCAGGGGACCATCCCCATGGTGATCGCCAATTTCAATGAGCCAAGGCTGATTACCCCAGCGATAGGGAGTCAGGGCACTCACCGCATCAAAACCGGCCGGCAGATAGGTGGCTTTGCGCTTGCTGACGTCATCCTCCTTGCTCAGCCGTTTATAGGTGGGACACATCCAGGTTTCCTCTGTAACGTCGTATTCGGCGAGGGCCGTGGTCCAGAACTTCCAGAAATTCTCCTCATCCCCGAGGGCGCTCGCCGGGGGTTGTGGCCAGTGCCCTTTGTCGGTCGTATACACCTGGAGAGCAGCAAAAAGGTTCTTCATGTTGGCGGCACAGGCCGCCGCCTCGGCTTTCCTTCGAATCAAGCCGTAAACGGGAAAGCTCAGTGACACCAGAACCGCAATGATAAAAGTTACGACAAGCAGTTCAAGAACCGTGAACCCTTTATTCGACAAAGGGTTCTTCCCGCCTGCCAGAGACTCGCCTCTGGTAGGTTCACCCTTCCCCTGAAGAACAACGGGCCGGCACCCGGAAGGTGACAGCCCGAAGGAAAATTTCTCTGAACCTTTTTTCAATGAAGGATGGAATCACCCTTCCCTTTTTAGAAGAAGGAACTTTATCGTTAATTAAGATAATGATGAGCTCTGCGCGCTACTAGAAACCAATCTGCGCACCAAAGACAAAGATCTTATGAGGCTCACCGATACTCTCGGGAAGGGGGTCCTCACCACCCTCGGAAGTAATCAAGGCTTCCACCTCTGTCTCGGAATCGCCCTCAATAATGGTGGTGGTAGTAACGCGTGATGATTCAAAGGTATCCAAAGCGCCAAAGAAGTTGGCCTGCCCCTTGCCGGAGAAACGCATGATCGGTGCCTCCTCGGTAATTTTGGCAATGAAGTAGGTGTTGGCAATATCGATGCTGCGACCGGAACCACTGTCAGTGAAGTCATTGATGGTATCACCGTTGGTAACCGCATTCACTTTGCCATTGATCCAGTCAACGGTTCCAAAGCAGCTCCCGACATAAACCGCGCCACGGAAGAAAATCACCGATTGGTTAACCGCTGAGAACTGTGCGCTGGTATCATCAGAAAAACGTGCCAAGCCCACACCATTGGTAATATACATGGTCGCCTGATAGACTCCCGAATTGGTCTGGCTAAAATTATTTCCACCCCAGGGGCCTCCGACAAGGGCGGACGCCGGTAAGGCCGAAAAGGCAGAAATAGCTACGATGAGGGAAAAAAGCTTCTTCATATCGCTTATTTGTCAGGGAAAAGATCTCTCCAATCAAGCCTAATTTACAAAATTCTCCATTTTTTAGGTATTGAAATTCCTTGAAATTACAGGACGAAAGCCAGATTCGTGCCATCATTGCCCCATGAATCTGGGTAAACTCGCTGATTATCATATGCATACCCCGCTGTGTCGTCATGCAGCGGGTGAGCCGGTCGAATATGCCCGGAAAGCAGCAGAAATCGGCCTGGGCGAGATCGGATTCTCTGATCACAGCCCAGCTGAAGAGAACGAATTCGACGATTGGCGTATGCTACTGGAGGAGTTTCCGGAATATCTTGAAGGCGTGAGCGCCGCCCGGAAGGCGGTGCCGGAGCTCACCGTGCGCCTCGGCCTTGAAGTCGATTATCTGGAACATGGAGAGCCCTGGATTGAAAAACTCAGCTCGATGACAGACTATGATTACCTGATCGGCAGCGTCCACTACATCGCTCCGGGCTGGGATATCGATAACCCCAAGTGGATCGGCCGCTGGTCGGGAATTGCAGAAATCGAGGAGATCTGGGAAGCCTATTGGCGCCTCTATACCCGGTGCGCCGGCAGCGGCTATTTTGATTTTATCGCGCATCCTGACCTGCCAAAAAAATTCGGCCACAAGCCCGAGGGTGACCTGCGGCGTTTCTACGAGCCCGCCATTGAAGCTGCATCATCCTCAGGCACCGCAATCGAGATCAACACCAGCGGCTGGCACAAGGACTGTGCCGAGCAATACCCCGCCAGGCAATTCCTGGAAATCATGAACGAAGCCGGGGTGTCACTGGTGATCAGTTCCGATGCCCACGCTCCTGATGACGTCGGGCGGGACTTTGAGAGGGCCGTATGCCTGGCCCTTGATACAGGATTCACACAAAGCGCACGCTTTAAGCAGCGCAAAAAAACACTGGTCGAGCTGCCTACCGTAACCTCCGGTTCATGATGTTGCTGCGTGCACGTGATCACGAGATACGCTTCCCCCGCCGGCCAATGGTCATGGGGATTGTCAATATCAATGATGACTCCTTCTGCGGGGACGGCAGCCTTGACCCGCAGCAGGCTATCATGCTTGCCGGGCAACAACTCAGGGAGGGTGCTGAAATCATCGACGTCGGTGCGGAAAGCGCGCGCACCAACCGCGGTCCGATTTCCGTAGAAGAGGAAGTTGCCCGGTTGCGCCCCTTCATCGAGGCCTTCCCCGAAATCGCAAATGCCGCAGGAATGCCGGAAGCCATGCTCTCTGTGAACACCTGGCGGGCGGAAGTCGTAAAACAAGTCCTGCCCCTTGGCGTTGACCTTTTAAACGACATGGGGGCACTCCCCGAGGCCTCCAATGCCGGTTACTGCGCCGAGCACGGCACAGCACTGCTGATCATGCACAGTGTTGGCCAACCAAAGCAACCGCATCGCGGCGAGCATTACCCCGATGTCGTCAGGGAAGTTGAAGAATTCTTCACCAGGAAGCTACAACTTGCGGAAAACGCCGGCCTGGAACGAGACCGGATTGTTCTCGATCCGGGGATCGACTTCGCCAAGGACCGCGACGACAACCTGCAACTGCTGCGAGAATTAAACCGTCTGACTGCCCTGCAACGGCCAATCCTGCTTCCTGTCTCACGCAAAACGGTCATCGGTGAGGTTCTCGATCTTGAAAATCCCCTCGATCGCGATCCCGGAACCATCGCCTGTGCGGTCACCGGGATAATGCGTGGTGCCGCAATCCTCCGTGTGCACAATGTGGCGGCCACAATCAGTGCAGTGAAGGTCATCGACCCAATCACCAGCAACCGGAATTAATTTCCGGCAACGGGCACCGCCATCTTTGCCTTTGTTGACTTCAGCCAGTGATCCAGGTCAGCGGCAAGATCATACAACTCCTCTGATCCGTCCTCATACCAACGCACCAGCTTGTAATCTACCCGGCGCACCGAAGCTGAAGGACGATTGGCGGAACCATGGTAATGCGGATAATGCCAATACAATGCTCGTTGCTTCTGGGTTGCACCAATCCAGTCGGCAATCCCCAGCCGAGCGGGAAATTTCCCGGACATCAAGTCCTTGGCGCTTTACTTGATAACGCCGGCTTTCTTGAGCGTCGCGTATGCGCCGTTCTTACCGACTGTCTTCAGTGCACGAGCCGTCAGCTTGACCTTGATAAAACGGTTAAGTTCCGGCACCCAGATGCGCTTTTTCCGCAAGTTGGGCTCCACGTCACGCTTGACAACTTTGGTGACATGACGACCAATGCCACCCTTCTTCTTGGCCAGTCCACTGCGGTGAATCTTGCCTCCACGGCGAACGTGGGCTCCGGTGATTTCGCAAATTTTGGCCATGACGTATCTAAGGTCGGTAATCTTAAGGGGCGCGTAGAATAGGCCGTATCAACGACAGGTCAAGGATTTTCAGAGGATTTGCTCTCTCTGTGGCTTGATTCCAAGCCCTGCGGCGACTAGGAATTTCAACCATGCATTCCTTTCATTACCACAACGGATCCCTGCACTGTGAAGAGGTGGATCTCTCGCTGCTGGCAAATGATCATGGCAGCCCCCTCTATGTCTATTCAGCGGCAACCATTCGCGATCATTACCGAAGGCTCAGTTCAGCCCTCTGCGAACTCGATCATCATATCGCCTACGCGGTCAAGGCCAACTCAAACCTCTCAATTCTCAAGTTGCTGGCCAAGGAAGGTGCAGGATTTGATATTGTTTCAGGTGGCGAGTTGTTCCGGGTCCTGCGTGCCGGGGGAAAAGCATCCGATTGCACCTTTGCCGGGGTTGGTAAAACCCGGGCGGAAATCAAGTATGCACTGGAGGAGGGCATCTACTGCTTCAATGCGGAAAGCGAGGCGGAGCTTTGCTTCATTGACAAGGTCGCCGGAGAACTCGGGGAAGTTGCCCCCGTCGCGTTGCGGGTAAATCCCAATGTCGATGCCAAGACCCACAAGTATATCTCCACGGGCAAAAGCGAGAACAAGTTTGGCGTCGACTTTGATGACATCGCAGGTATCTACGATCGTGCTTCCCAAGAACTGAAAAACATCAACCTGCGGGGACTGCAGATGCACATCGGCTCACAGTTAACCAGCGTGCAACCCTTCGTCGAGGCGGTCGAAAAAGTCGCCCCGCTGGCGGCTCAGCTCAAAGCCGACCACAAGATTGAGTTCTTTAGCATTGGTGGCGGCATCGGCATCATCTATGAAGACTCCCTTGCAAGTGGCAGCAAGGACTGGTGGGCCGGAAAATCCGGAGAGGACAAACCGCTTACCCTTGAGCAATACGCAGAGGCAATAATCCCGTCATTAAAACCACTGGGCCTAAAGATCATGCTCGAACCCGGACGCATGATTACCGGTAATGCCGGAGTCCTCCTTAGCAGGGTACTCTACAAGAAACAGGGTGCAGCCAAGGTTTTTGCCATTGTTGATGCCGGCATGGGTGACCTGATCCGCCCGGCCCTCTATCAGGGTCACCATGACATCGCGCCGGTCAAACAATCAGATCGCCAGCCGGAAACTGTTGATGTGGTTGGCCCAATCTGTGAAAGTGGGGACTTTTTCGCTCAGGATCGCGAGTTGCCCAAACTGGAGGAAGGTGACCTGATCGCCTTACTCAGTGCGGGCGCCTATGGATTCGTTATGGCATCCAATTACAACTCCCGCCCCTTCCCTGCCGAAATCCTCATCGACGGCCAAGAGGCAAGCCTTATTCGCAAGAGGCAAAGTTTCAGTGACCTGATAAGTGGCGAAGAACTCTAAGGTCCGATAAGTTTGATTCGCTGAAATCACACAATCAATGATGCCCATTCACACCCGAACACTCAAGCCGATGCTTGCCGCGATGCTGATCGGTTGTATCGCGGTTGCTGAGGGCAGCGGTGCGTTGTTCAAGAGGGCAGCATCCAAACCCAGGGACAAGGTGCAAGCCAAGGGGGAATTCATCATTGTCAGTGGTGGACCTGCATTGCGGAAATGGGAAGACCTCCGCGAGGAACCTGAACAGCACGACCGCTGGTGGGGAAACTTTATCCGTGCAGCCCGTGCACGCATCGAGAACCTGCAAAAGCAACACGGTCCTGATTACCCGGTCACCTGGCTTGTATACCGCCCCGGATACGTGACACGCGCCGGCGAGGACGGCCAGCCGTTAATCGGGTGGATTGAGTCAGTGCGTGATAAATACAAGGTCAAGCTCATCTGGCTGAATACCGGCAGGGATATTATCAGGTATCTTAACACCGGCATGGATCGGAAGCGGATCAAGGTCATTGGTTTCGAGTATTACGGGCACTCCAATCAACACGCCTTCTTGATGGACTACAGCAATGAGATCATGGGGGCATCAACATCCTGGCTGCACGAGAAAGACCTGCATAAAATTCACTCTTCCGTCTTCTCGCGCCGCGCGAAATGCCGCAGTTACGGATGCAAGACCGGTGAAAGCATGTCCGCAAAATGGCGTGCGGCAACCGGTGTGCGCATGTGGGGAGCAAAGGGAAAAACCGACTATTCCAACCCCCTGAAACCAACACTCTCACCCGGTGGATCATGGAAGCGGTAGAATGTTCTTGTTCTGTACTTTCCAAGCGTCAATTCCTCTAGCATAGTAGTTGCCACTCCCGTGAACTTTCAGGAACTCAAAAGCCTCTATCAGTTGCCCTTCTTCGAGCTTATCAAGAAAGCCCGAGAAGTACACGAGCAACACTGGCCTGAAAATGAAATACAACTCTGCACCCTTCTCTCGATAAAAACCGGAGGCTGCAGCGAGGACTGTTCATACTGCGCCCAGAGCGCCCGGTACAACAGTGGCATTAACGCAGAAAGGCTGATGCCTGAATGCGACATTCTTGAGCGTGCGCGCGCAGCCCGGGAAAATGGGTCCACGCGTTTCTGCATGGGAGCCGCCTGGAAAGGCGTGCGGTGCGGAACCAAACGTTTCGAAGAAGTGCTGGGTATTGTGGAAAAGGTGTCCGAGCTCGGAATGGAAGTATGCACTACCCTTGGTGAACTGGGCCCGGATGAAGCCAGGCAATTAAAGGAGGCCGGTGTCACCGCCTATAACCACAACATTGACACCTCTCCCGAGCATTACGGAAACATCGTTTCCACGCACAGCTTTCAAGATCGCCTTAATACAATCCGCAATGTGCAGGATGCCGGGATGTCCGTGTGTTGCGGCGGGATTATCGGCCTTGGGGAAACGACAGATGACCGGTTACGGATGCTGGAGGTATTATCCGGATTCAATCCCCCACCTGAAAGCATCCCCATCAACAAGCTCATGCCAATGCCCGGCACTCCTCTTGAAGGCGTAGACTCCGTTGACGCTTTCGACGTGGCAAGAACCATTGCCTGTGCCCGCATCGCCATTCCTGGTGCAAAGGTGCGGCTCTCTGCCGGACGCACCGAGCTCAGTGAGGAAGCCCAAGCCCTCTGCTTCTTTGCCGGCGCAAACTCCATCTTTTATGGTGATAAGCTACTCACCGCCGCCAATCCCCAGACACAGCAGGACCTGCGCCTGATTGAAAAGCTCGGCATGCAAACACAGGCTCCCAACCGCCAACTGGAAGCACCTCCAGCTGAATCTCAACGACCTCTCGCCCCGAACCCTGCCTAGTCCCGACTGCCTAAAAGGGCAATAACCTTCTTACGTAGCCACCGCCCGTACCTATAATCCATGAAGAACAGGCTTGTCTTGATACAGCTGATTTTCCTGGCCGCTTTGACGCCACGCAATCAGGCGAAGGCTCAAGCCCAACCTTTATCCGCAAACCTCCCGCGCACCTACGCGCCCACCCTCCCCAGGAGAGTTGCACCCGTCTACCCCTGGCACAGGAATATTACCGCTACCATTTTCTGGATCGGCGAGAAATCCACCGCCGCCAACCCGACACACAATGCGGCCAGTTCCTGGGACACCAAGTGGGAACAAAACTACGGGGGATACGATGACCCAAACCCCGCCAACAGGAGCTCCGACTTTCGCCCGAAGCGCTTCATCCCAGGACTCAACCCCTTCTATATCGCCCTGCCATATAATGACCGGATCAATTGGGAAAAAACGAAAGCCAGCGCCAAACGGGTTATCCCCTGGTTCAGCCGGACCTTTAAGGGGGAAGGAAAAACCGTGTGTAACATGCGATGGGTCGCCGTTCATTGCCGCGGCAGGATATGTTATGCGCAATGGTCCGATGTAGGCCCCTTCGGAACCGACGACTGGGCCTATGTATTCGGCGGGGCACGCCCCAGAAACACCAAGAACAACAGTGCGGGAATTGATATTTCTCCGGCCGTTCGGGATTACCTTGGAATTCGGGGAGGAAGCAGTAAATGCGACTGGCGTTTCGTGGAACTTCACGAAATTCCCTATGGCCCCTGGCGCAAGTTTGGCCGGAATAATCATTTCATCAGAATGCCAACCCAACTGAGCAAGACAAAGCGCGAGGAAATTGAACGGCTGAAAAGAGCCAGGGATGAATGGTTGAAACGCAGAAGCCTTTAAGGGACAAACAGACCCGGAGGGTCTTGCAGAAACCCCCAATCAAAGTGGTAAGACAGGAAAAAGGCAGAAAACAAGGCATAAGCACTCTTAAAATCGCAACGAGCAGATATTTCTCCTTTTTTGTATAGCCGGAGTGTGGAAAAACCCCCATATTCGCCCAACTTAACAGAAAAACAGACCTCGTGATTTTTCTTCATGTGGCATGAGAAAACACATCAATATAAAAATATTCATCCTATGTCTAAACAACTGACCCGTCGTAAATTTATCAAGTCAGCGGCCGTAACGGGAGCCGCCTCGACCCTCGGCATGCCCGCAATCGTCCGGGCACAAAACCAAAACAGCAAACTGCAGGTTGGCTTTGTTGCCACCGGCGGAAGAGCCAGTGCACATGTCGGATTTTGCTGGGGTGCACGCCAGAAATACGGCCTGCATTGCACTGCATTTGCCGAAGTGGACAAGAACGCCTGGAAAAATGTCCACAGGAACAACGAGTGGAAAGATGCCAAGGGATACACCGACTGGCGGGAAATGTTCCAGAACCACACCAAGGAACTGGATGTTGTTTTCGTGGCCACTCCTGACCACACCCACTACGCCCCCTCAATGACCGCCATCAGTAACGGCATCCACTGTTACACCGAGAAACCACTGGCATGGTCGGTGCGTGAGGCCCAGAACCTTACCAAGGCCTACGAGAAAAACACCAGTGTTGTCACCCAAATGGGCAACCAGGGGCACGCCGGCAACGGATGGCGCCTCGCCTACGAATTTGTTAAGGCTGGTGCCGTTGGTGACATCAAGGAGTTCCATACATGGACCAACCGCCCGGTCTGGCCGCAAGGTGGGGATAACCCGAAGAAAGTTGATGAGGTTCCCGCCCACCTTGACTGGGATTCCTGGGTCGGGCCCGCCCCGAAGCGACACTACACGAACGGTGTCTACCCCTTCAAGTGGCGCGGCTTTGTGGACTTCGGTTCCGGTGCGCTCGGCGACATGGCCTGCCACACCACCGATGGCATTTACTCCATCATGCGCCCCGGTTACGCGGCTTCTGCAGAGCCCCTGATGATGACTGGCCCATGTAAGGGGCAGTTCCCTGCAGGAATGACCCTGAAAGTCGATTACCGGGCAAGCAAGGAAACGCCTGCCTTTACCACCTACTGGTATGAGGGAAAGAAAAAGAACGGTCAGGACAACATGCCCGAAACTCCTGAAGAATTGAAATCAGAAGGACGGAAACTGCCGCGTACCGGCAACCTTATCATCGGCACCAAGGGCAAAATGCTGGTCACCGGTGACTACTGGAACAGCCCGCGGATCATACCCGAGAGCCGCCAGAGGGAATTCGGCAAGCCCAAGCAGCTCCTTGAGCGCTCACCGGGTCACCATGACGAATTCATCATCGCCTGTAAGGGTGACAAGCCGCGGGAGTTCAGCCAGTCAAACTTCAGCTACTCCGGGTTCATGACCGCAAACATCCAGCTGGGCAACCTCTGCGCACTTGCGGGCAAGAAGATCGAACTGAACAAGGAAGGAGTGATCACCAGTGATCCCTCAATCAACAAACTTGCATGGCGTGTGCCGCGCAAGGGCTGGGACGCACTGAAGACGAACATCTAGCTTTTCCCTTCAGGAATAAATCAACCGGCACGTGCGCAGGCGCGTGCCGGGAAAAACAAAACGCCCGGGTTAATTGACCCGGGCGTTTTGTTTGGCATCTGAGCCCCTCCGCTACATCAATCCCTACTCAAACTGATCTTTCCTAGTGAGAATTGCCACACGATGCCATTAGGGCACGGTCGAAGTCACCCCCCACGGCCAGCACCGAAGAAATTTGTGCTCCCTCGGGCATCCCGATGAAGCCCCCGGAAACCCGGTTCTCCCCCTGCAAATCCCCTCGACCGGCGGACGACACGGCATCAAAGCGCTCTGCCCACTCCCCGGTGCAGCCAAGCGCCACGGCATATGGCAGGAGTTGATCATGGTGCGCCACGGTCATCTCCGGGGCGTAGGCCAGTTTGGCATGCGAACCACCGGACCCGTTGATGTACATCCGGAGCCCCTCAAGATGATCCGTCACCTGCCGTCCCTTGCGTGAATAGCGCTTCATGAGAGTAAGAAAACGGGCGTTGAGGATATAACCGAAAAGCATCCATCCTGTCACGCGGAGCAATCCCGGGAGGGCATACAAATTCATGCTGATTATGCTCAGCATGACACCAAAACACAGGCCTAAAAAACCGAGACCGAACCCGGGCCCCATATCGCCCGCTCTCAGCAGGGTGATGCCTCCTTGGCAAAAGAAAAGAACCAAGGCCCAAAAGCCAGTCAAGCAAACTCCCAATACCAGGTTCAACAGGGCATGGTTCTCTGCCACGTTGTTTGCAATTTCACTGTTGAGCACACCCGAATCAAAACTCAGGAACCCTCCTCCCAGCAATGAAATCCATACCCCGAGGGTTACCCATCGCCCGTTATTCACCCGGTAACCCTTCTTTAACTGTTCATCCAACTTGCCCTTTAGCCCATCCCAGGCAGCCCGGCAGGCTTGCCTGGCACCATTACGTCCCGTTCCGCCCAGGCTGAAACTTTTTTGCGGCAAATCAGGGGTAATATGCCCCTCATGAAACAGGGCACTGTAGACGGATTCTTCATCGGCGAGAAGTTGCACATTTCCCAATCCAAGGTCATGCAGATGAAAAGTGGAGCCGTTCCGCTCGATTCTCAACACTCCCTTCTCCGCAAGCCCCACCACGACCGCGGTGAAACACCCGCTGTCAAAACCGGTGGGCGCTGCCCAAAGATAGCGCAGGGCCGCAGGAGAGTATCCCGCCGGGGGCTCAAACATCGGCACAGGGACAGCCTTGCGGGGATCCCGTCCCACCAGCACCCAGGCAAGCAGGTAATAGCCAAGGGCACCGAGGAGAATGAACTCACCCCGCAGGAAAGGCATGACCTCCCACAGGTTCTTTAAACCCTCAAGGAGGGTATTGGATTCTTCTGGATTCAACGCCCCTAGAACTTCATGGGAGTGATCCGGATATTGCGGTAGGCCACGGGTCCATGGTCGCCCTGGAACATGATCGGTCCCGTGGCTGCTTCCTTGCCCTTGACCCCACTTGGAGTGGGTCCCTTCATTTCTACATTCTCGTGCAGGACCTTGCCGTTCAACTCAACCTTGATGAACTTGGCATTGCCGGTCTTCTTGCCATCGGCGTCAAATGCGGGAGCCTTGAAATCAATCACGTATTTCTGCCACTCGCCGGGTTTCTTGCAGGCGTTCACCTTGGGCGGCTGTGCACCGTAGATGGCCCCCATGTCACCGCCGCCGAGTTTTGCCCTGCCATAGCTGTCGAGCACCTGCACCTCATATTCACCCATCACGTAAACGCCTGAATTGGCTCCCTTGGGAACCATGACCTCAAGCTCAATGCGGCAACTGCCCCACTTCTCCTTGGAATAAATGTCCCAGCTCTGCCCGTGGCCGCTCACCTTGTTGACCATCGCACCTGCCCCGTCCGCAACTGCCAAGGTCTTGGCATTCTCCTTGGACAGGGACGGCACACCAACCACCCAGGCGTTTTTTCCCTTGCCCTTGGCCTTTGTCATCCAGTTATCGAGATCCTTGCCGGTAAAAGGGATTGATTCCTTCTCCGCGGAAATCCCGGCAGCAGTCAGGAACAAAAGGGCGGTCAGTGAAACACTAAGAGAGCTAATTTTCATGGTTACAGGAGTTGATCGCCGGCAGGAGAAAAATTTCCAGCCCACAATGCGTGAAAATAATCACTTGGATCGCAGCCGAAAGTCAAGAACCAAACAACCAATCCCCCGATAAATCATGGCTTTGTTAAAAACTGTATTGACTATCAGGATGACAATTCAGCAGGATAAGACATAGGCGGCAATGGACCCTGCCACGGAGAAATATATTCAGGATAGCAAACAATATATATACAACTTGCAATAAGATGAAGATGAACAAGATCGCGCTTAAACAAGCAACCCTGCTCTCAGTGGTATCCCTTGCCCTTGCTGGTTCATCACATGCCGGGCTCTTGGTCGATTTCAACAGTAACGCAACCAGCAATGAGGAAGGCTACCAGGCCTACAATGCCACCCACGAGAACATCGAGTCCTTTGTCAGCGCCAGCTACAATGCCTCCTTCGCAACCTCGCAGCGGATGACGTGATCTTCGAGGTGGAAATCTCCACTAACGCCACTAACTGGAGCCCTGGTGGAATCACATTTGTTGCCTCAAGCCCCAACGCCGACGGCACAGAAAGTGTCACCTACCGCAGCTCCGTTCCGGTTACAGACATCACGCGCCAACTAATCCACCTGAAGATGACCAGTCGTTAAGCCCTGCCAACCTGCGATCTGCATAAAAACATGAAATTTCCCACCCGGATCCTCTGGGCAATATTCCTCACTATCCCGTTTGCGGTTGAAGCAAGGGTGGTCATCAACGAGATTCATTACGATCACGAACCCAAAACTGAACGCGGAGAATTTGTCGAGCTCCACAATGCCGGTGAAAACACGGTCAACCTGTCCGGATGGCATCTTGACGGGGCTATCGAATACGTATTCCCAACTGGCACACTCATCGCGCCGGGCAAATATCTGGTGATCGCCGAGGAGCCATCAACGGTGGCGTCACGTTTTTCCATTAACGGCGTATTGGGACCATACAGCGGCAGGCTAAGCAACGATGGAGAACGCCTCGACCTTGAAAATCCAGCCGGCGAATCAGTCGATGCAGTCGATTATGGCATTGGATTCCCGTGGCCGAGTGCTGCGCGCGGAGGCGGCGCCTCAATGGAACTAATCAACCCGGATCTCGATAACGACCTCGGTGGCTCGTGGCGCAGTTCCCAGTCCGGCTTCAGCGGCCCGCAGGCAACCTACCTACCGGCCGGCGAACTCTGGTCATACCGTCCGGGATCCAGTGAAGCCTCTGAACCGACAGATGCCTGGCGCATGCCCGGATTCGCTCTTGATGGCACATGGCAGGAGGGCAGGACGGTGATTGGCTTTGGCGACAACGATGACGTCACGGAAATAACCGGCATGCAGGGCATCTACGTCTCACTCTTCATGCGCAAGGAGTTCGAATTGAACGGTCAGATACCAAAGGAGTTACTGGTGCGCGTCTACTACGATGATGGCGCCATCGTCTGGATTAACGGCGTTGAGGTTGCCAGGCTCAATGTCGACACCGGTGACATCACCTTCAAGGGACGTCGCGCCTCGGATTCACCCAACGGAACACCGGGAGCAGCAGTCGGCAGTCATGAACGCGCCTGGGAGGATGTTCTGGTGAGCGGAGCAAGCGGGTTCCTCGTCGGGGGAACCAACACGGTTGCAGTCCATGCACTCAATACAAGCACGGGGAGCAGTGATCTCTCGATCGATATCGAGGTGCGCACCCCGCCACCCGGTGAATTGGCGATAGGCAACCCAACACCCGGCTCTGCAAACACGGTTTTCTCGCCCAATGCTCCGCCCATCATCCGACAGGTAAAACACACGCCACAACAACCCGTATCGGGACAACCTGTCACCGTCTCCACCAAGGTCACCGATCCTGACGGAGTGGCTACTGTCACCCTGAGCTACCAAATCGTTGAGCCCGGGGCATATATCCGCAAAACCGATCCGGAATATGAGACAAACTGGATCGAGTTGCCCATGGAAGATGGCGACGGTGATGATACTTTCTCCATCAATCTCCCCGGCAACCTGCAAGTTCACCGCCGCCTTTTACGCTATCGCATCACTGCCAAGGATGATCTTGGAAACTCGGTAATGGTTCCGTTCACCGACGATGAATGTCCGAATTTCGCTTACTTTTGTTACGATGGAATACCGGACTGGAAAGCCTCCAAGCGCCCGGGTGCCCTGCCTGAATTGACTTATCCCGCAAACGCGCTCGAAAGCAGTGCCGTTTATCACCTCATCACACGCGAATCCGATGTGATCCTCTGCCAGTGGAGCGGCCCGACTGACAGCCAGTATCGCTACCTTGGCACCTGGGTATACGACGGCATCGTCTATGATCATATGCGCTATCGAATACGCGGCAACGCATCGGTGCGCCAAGTGGGACGCAACAAGTGGAAATTCAACTTCAATCGCGCCCATCCCTTTGCCGCCAGGGATAATTACGGCCGTAAATACAAGGTGCCATGGGACAAGATCAACGTGCTACCGGGATCCAATCCGTGGTGGCGCAATGATGCCTCAACTGATGGCACCATGTTCTGTGAGTCAGTAGGATTCCGGCTCTACCAACTGGCCGGTGGTCTAAGCAGCAATACCCAGTTTTTTCACTTCAGGGTCATTGACAGCGCAAATGAAGCTCCGGAGAACGACCAATACGCCGGGGACTTCTGGGGAATGTATATTGCCATTGAGCAACCGGAAGCAGAGTTTCTCAACGAGCGCGAACTGCCGGATGGAAACATCTACAACGTGCACGGCGGAAGTGGCTCCAGCCTGCGCAACCAGGCAGCAACCCAGGTTGCAAACAAGTCCGACCTGTATGCTTTCCAGGGACTGCACAAAAGCAGCACCTCTCAGGCACAATGGCAAGCCAACCTCGACCTCGATAGCTACTTTGCCTTCAATGCCATTAATCTTGCCATCAATAACTCCGATATGCGACCGCAGGAAAATATTAACTACTATCACAACTCAGAGACCGACAAGTGGCATATATTGCCTTGGGATATCGACCTGACCTTTGAGGATGCGCCACACCTGGGCCGGGGTGACACCTCCGCCTGGGAGCGCATCTACAACTGCCTGCGCTACACCCAAATCAATCAAGCCTATGAAAACAAGGTCAGGGAAATACTGGACCTGTTGCTGGATAATGACCAGGCAACCCACCTTGTTGATGAATATGCAACCATCATGACAAAAGGGGGGGCAAACAACCTGATCGAGGCCACTCAGGCAATGTGGGACTTTCACCCACGAAAGCGCAAGAAGGGTATCTGGTATGCCAACCACAACTCCGCGCTGCTGCCAAGCAGGGATTTTGCCAGCCTGACGCAATACACCAAGGACTTCCTGACCGTTGCCGGCTATGGCCGAAGTAACCTTGCCAGCAAACAAATAGATAACGCCATCCCGAATAGACCTTCCATCACTCACACCGGACCTGCCAATTTTCCCGCCAATGCACTGACATTTTCCTCATCCCCTTTTTCCGATCCCAACGGTTCTCAATCCTTTGGGGAAATGCAGTGGCGCATTGGGCAGATTCACAACCCCTCAACACCCGGTTATACCACGGGAGATCGCTACATTTATGAGGCCGAGACCGCCTTTGTAACCGAGGAATTCCCTGCTTTTGCCGCAAATTACACCTTCCCGGCTATCGCAGCACGCCCAGGCGCAACCTACCGCGCAAGGGTGCGGCACATCGACAATACCGGCAAGGCAAGCCACTGGTCACAACCCTCCCAATTTACAGTAAGTGCCCCGGATATCACGATCTGGGAGCAGGGTCTTATGATCACCGAGATTATGTATCACCCCCTGCCCGCAACCGCGGCGGAAATCGCAGCAGGTTTTCAAACCAGCGATTTCGAGTGGATTGAGTTGACCAATATCGGCAACACGCCGCTCAACCTTGACGACCTGCGCTTCACCAAGGGCATTGACTTCGACTTTGTCGACGGTGCCATTCACGTCCTGCCCCCCGGTCAACGACTCCTCGTGGTTCGTAACTCGGAGGCATTCGCAAGCCGTCACGGCAACGGCCTGCCGGTTGCAGGGGAGTTTCCGGGGGACAAACTCAACAACGCCGGTGAAAATCTAAAACTCTCCTTTGGAGCGGGAACTGTCATCCAGGAATTCTCCTATGGTGACAACACACCATGGCCAAGTGCCGCCGATGGCGAAGGGTTTTCGCTCGTCCTTATCAGTCCCGATCCCACGTTAAATTCCGCTAATCCATCAAACTGGCGGGCCAGTGTGTCCCGGGGAGGAAGCCCGAATGCCAGTGATTCGGTAATATTCAACCCAGCAACAGATAACCTGGCAAGCTACGCACTTGGCGACTACCCAGAGATACAGGCCACTTTCACGCAGGAAGAGAATATTATCATCAGCTACCGGCATAATCTTGCCGCCGACGACGCCAGAATCGAACTTGAAACCTCAGCCTCCGGAGTGGACTGGAGAATTGCAGAGAATGAACTTCTTTCCAAGTCGCACAATGATGATGGCACGGAAAATATCACGCTGCAGCTCAACGGAAAGCCCCTTCCACAGCAACAATTCATCCGACTCCGGATCTCCCTGCGCTAACCATAACCTCAAGCTGTGGTTGCCTGCGGGTTCGCAGGAGATGTCTGAATCAACACAAATCCTCCCAGCCACAAGGGCAAGTGGACCACTCGGGAAATATAGCAGCCGGCTACTGCGGATTACTCACGCTCCGCAAGATATCGCTCAGCCTCAAGGGCGGCACGACAGCCGTCCCCTGCAGCAGTGATTGCCTGCCGGTAAACATGGTCAGCTACATCCCCTGCAGCGAACAATCCCTCAACATTAGTAAGGGGTGTCCCGGGTTGCTGGATAATATACCCATTCTCATCGGTATCGACCAACCCATCGAGGAAGCCTGAATTGGGAATATGGCCTATCGCCACGAACACGCATTTCAGCTCAATCTCCCCCTCGCTATCATCCTTGAGGTTCTTGGTCTTCACTCCGCACACCTCGCCGGAATCATCAGTAAGGTATTCAGTCACCGAAGTGTCCCAGACCGGCTCAATCTTTTCATTGGCAAGGGCTCGGTCAGCCATGATTTTTGAAGCACGGAGTTCATCACGACGATGTATCAGATATACCTTTGAGGCGAAACGGGTCAAAAATGACGCCTCCTCACAAGCGGAATCGCCACCCCCAAGCACCGCAACGGGAACATCGCGATAGAATGCCCCGTCACAGGTTGCGCAGGACGTCAACCCATGACCAATGAGTTCCTTTTCACCCTCAAGACCGAGATGCCGGGGAGCTGCTCCGGTGGCAATGATGACTGTCTCACCCTCGAGAAGATCGTCACCGCAGTGCACCTTGAAATGTTCAGCGGCCTTTTCCACGGCAGTTACCTTCTTGTATTCAACACGTGCCCCGAACTTGCCTGCCTGCTCCTGCATTTTCATCATCAGATCAGGCCCCATGACCCCCTCAGGAAACCCGGGATAATTCTCAACCTCGGTAGTTGTGGTGAGCTGCCCGCCAGGCTGATCCCCGGAAAGTACAAGGGGAGATAGGTTGGCACGCGCAGTATAGATCGCTGCAGCCCATCCGGCGCATCCGGTTCCGATAATGATTACTTTTTCCATTTGAGAGGGATTATGACCATGTACCGCGCGAGGTCAATCAAGGTTAAGCAGGATATTTGCCCTTGAACAACAATCCAGGCCCCTGCAACCGCCAAAGGACATTCTCAGCCAAGGATTTCCACAATCCGATCCATCTCCACAAAATTACCAACCAGGGGTTGAGAAAGATCCGGTTGCGATTGCTGCCATGTAGCCAGGATTCCTTCCTCTGTAACAAGGGTAGAGACATAACGACTGCAACCGGTTCCATAGGGAGAGACAAACAACGGTTCTTCAGTTGAAATACGGGTCAATTCCGGAAATTTGCTGTCCACCCCGCAGGCCAATCCTCCAATCTCCTCACAGGAATAACCCCGGGGACGTGAAACCGCTGCTGGATTTTCATCCAGGGAGCGCAGGCACTCAGCCCCATCATAAAAGTAAAGTGACATCTCCGGCATGTCGGACAAACGCCCCAGCGCCGGGATCGGCATGCGATCCGTAATGCGGGTGGCCGCAACATCCCAAGCCGCCCCCCTTCCCAGTAATTGCATAGTCCTGAGAGAAAACTCAGTCGCGTCCGCCTCGCGTAACGCCAATCCGGTGTTGGAACTGGCCCAGGTATATGGGTGAGTGCAGAATATCAGGCCAGTAGCACCACTACTTCCAGGTATGTTGAAAACCACAGGATCCTTGACATGCAAGGCTGCAGGATCTGCGCAGTGAACCACTTGGCGGATGTTCGATCCCTTCAGCTGATCAATGGATTCTGCAGGTATCATATCGATATCCCAGCACCCTGTTCCCTCCTTCTGGAAAGTTTGTATCGCATCCGGATACGCTTGCTTCTTCTCGGTTGAAACAAAAAGCTCCACGGATCCTTCACGCAACAGGAGTGAGGCTCCCTCAATGGATACCACTGCCTGAGCGTTGCAGACCAAATCCTCCTTGGTAAAAGACAATGCCTTCTGCCAGGGCCCAAGAGGCGACTCTGCACGGAAAATCGCCAGTTCCAAGCCTCTCTCTCCTGCACCAACCCCGGTACGGGAATCCCCCTGGTTTCGATAACGTCCACATAACCAGTAGGTCCCTTCAGCATCAACTACCACATTACCACCTCCAAACCAGTAACCCTCCGCATGAGCCTGGGGCGGCACAAGAACGGATGCCGTCTCCTGATCAACAAGTTGCGATGCCAGGCACTGTAATATTTTTCGGATATCAGCTTCCATTGGAAAAATCTTAGTCCTTAACGGGGCAATCAGGCAAGCTGGGGATTGATTCAGATGGCATTCACCGACGTGGAATACCCTTTTTAATAGCTGGTAATATATCCTCGATCCTGCCGATAACCTGATAACTCCCGTCACCACAGGCATCACCTAACAGTTCATTGAGCGGTGACCAAAATCGCACCCCTGAGCGATCCATTCTGTCATACACGAGAATCGGCTTGTCACGCATCAGCGGATCACCTGCTTCCTTGAGCAGGAGCAGGGCCAGCATTTCCTGCACGGTGCCAGCTCCTCCGGGAAAAATAATGAAGGCATCAGAACGCTCAATCATGATCTCCATGCGTGTATAGATATCGGGACGCAGCCAAAAAGCCGATAGCCCTTCAGGCAAGCCTTCCAGATCAATGATGTGAGGAACATTTGAACCACCTGCCCAACCACCCGCAGCAACCACTCCGTCAACAACTGATCCCATTATGCCGGTCTTCCCGGCTCCTGAAATACACCCATAGCCGGCATCGGCAAGCTGTCGGCCAATCTCATAACCATCAGCCAGGTAATCAGGATCCTCGATACTGGCCGAGCAAAACACACAAACTTCGCCAAGGTGCCCCTGCACCGGGGGAGCCTCGTGAGAATAGACCTCCTCAATGCTTTCGTCACCGTCGACATGTCTCCCGGGGTCAGCTATTCCCTGCTCATAAACCCTCTTCAGTGCCTCAAGAACCGTGACGGGACAATCAACGGAAACGAGGTAATCCCGGTAATCCTGCTTAATCGTGCCAAGCCTGTGGAGATGATCCAGAAGCCCGAAAAACAAGTCCCACGACTTGTCACTGTTAAGGACGATCGTTGGTTTCCCTGTCAGGTTTGTATCAAGAGTCTGAAACCCCACAAAGATAGAAATTGCCTTGAACAACTCCTCCAATGTCGCACCCGGGGTAAAAACAAATGCATCCGACCGGGTGATTTCCTTCTGGATATTTGACAAGGTGATCGCCTGATCGCCATTGGAGTTAAATATATTCCACCCGCCGGCAAAAAGCAGATACAGCAAGTGTGCCCGGGATTCGCGAGCGGGATCCTGTTCGCTAATGACTCGGCCGGAGAGACGGACATTTGGCATTGGACATTAACGATCACCCCCGGACACCGGGTCGGCAAGCAATGATTTCAGCACCGTAAACTCCTAAGCGGCAGGCTCACCGACTTCGTCATCAATCATATCGAGCTCAACTTTCAGGTTCTCAATAATAAACTGCTGACGGTCGGGCGTGTTCTTCCCCATGTAGAACTGCAACATCTCGGCCAGTGACTGATTGTTGTCGATCAACACAGGATCAAGGCGCATATCCTCGGCAATAAATCCCTTGAACTCAGAGGGGGAAATCTCACCCAACCCCTTAAATCTCGTAATCTCCGCGCTCTTCCCACATTCAGCAACTGCCTCGCGTCTCTCCTCCTCGCTATAACAATAAAACTGCTTCTGCTTGTTACGAACCCTGAACAGGGGCGTATCGAGGATATATAGATGTCCCGCGCGAATCAATTCAGGAAAAAACTGCAGAAAAAATGTTATCAGCAGCAGGCGGATATGCATCCCGTCAACATCAGCATCCGTGGCCAGGACAACCTTGTTGTAACGCAACCTCTCAAGCCCATCCTCGATATCAAGGGCATGCTGCAAAAGGTTGAACTCCTCATTTTCATAAACAACCTTCTTGGATAAGCCATGGGAATTCAAGGGCTTGCCACGCAGGGAAAAGACCGCCTGAGTGTCAACATTTCGCGAAGTGGTTATCGACCCGCTGGCGCTATCTCCCTCAGTGATAAAAAGCGTCGTCTCCTCGGCATATTTATGGCGGTCAAAGTAATGAACACGGCAATCACGCAATTTCTTGTTATGGATCTTCGCCTTCTTCGCCCGGTCCTTCGCCAACTTTCGAATGCCCTTGAGCTCCTTGCGCTCTTTCTCGGCACGTTGTATTTTCTGAAACATCGCCTTGGCCGACTCGGGATTACGGTGCAGGTAATTATCGAGCTGATCTTGCACGAACCCCACAATCCAGCTGCGCACCGCCTGCCCCCCCTTGGGGGCAGTATGCGTTGAGCCCAGCTTGGTCTTGGTCTGCGACTCAAAGATCGGTTCCTGGATCTTGACGCTAATTGCTCCAACGATCGACTGTCGCACATCACCCGGTTCAAAGGATTTCTTGAAATGATCACGCACCGTTTTCACCACCGCCTCCCTGAATGCTGCCTGGTGGGTTCCTCCCTGGGTGGTATGCTGGCCGTTAACAAAGGAGAAATACTCTTCCCCATATTGGTTTCCTGCGTGTGTCAGTGCCACCTCGATGTCGTCGCCGGAAAGGTGGGCAACCGGGTATAAGGGTTCTTCGCCAAGCTTTTTCTCCAGCAATTCCTTAAGCCCCTCCTTGGACTTGAATTTCCTGCCGTTAAACTTCAAAGTCAGCCCGGCGTTCAAGTAGGCATAGTTCCAGAGCATGTTTTCAATGAATTCCTCCCGCCATCTGAACCCGTCAAAAATCTCATTGTCCGGGGTAAAGATTAAAGCGGTTCCATCAGCGGCCTTGGACGCCCTGGAACGCTTCATCTCATCGACAACCTCAGCCCGGGAGAAGTCGATCGACTTGGTTTGCCCTTCACGAAAAGCCTGAATCTTAAAGTGCTCAGAAAGTGCGTTGACCGCCTTGATTCCCACCCCGTTGAGGCCAACGGATTTCTGGAAGGCTTCCGAGTCATATTTCGCACCGGTATTAATCTTTGCCGAGCAGTCCATCAGCTTGCCCAGGGGAATCCCGCGTCCATAATCACGAACACTGATAGTATCTTCCTTCAGCGTGATGTCGATCTGCCTACCGTGCCCCATCACAAACTCATCAATGCAGTTATCGATCACCTCCTTGAGCAGTACATAGATGCCGTCATCCGGGGCAGATCCATCCCCACGCTTGCCAATATACATCCCCGGTCTGAAACGGATATGCTCGCGCCACTCAAGAGTCTTGATATCGTCTTCGGTATATTCAGCCTTTGCCATTTCCTCGTAGGAGCATTTAATTAGAAAACCTTAACTAATAGCACGGTATTTGTCAGCGATCAAAACCGGAACATAACAGCACCCTCATTCCGACGTATGATCGATTCCTTAGACAGAACACGTGCCTCACGTCGCTAAACCTTATAAGATGTCCTTGAAGACTTTAAGAACCATCTTTCTGCACCAAGCTGCGAACGCATATAACTGACTCGAACCATTGAAGTTGCCGAGGACGCCTTTACAGGCTGCCAATTTCAACAAGATTATCCTTTATGGACCTGGAACCTCCCAAGCCCCGCCAACCGGTGGCACAAAGCAGTAGAGGCGGACTACTGACATCCATCCTGCTAATTGCGGTTATTGCCATGGCAACCCTGCAGGTTCGTGCATGGTGGATAAACCATACCAACACCGCCATTAATCCGCGCGCCGTCAGTCCGCGGGGAGATCTTGGCAGCGATGAACAGGCAACGATCGAAATTTTTGAAGCCGCCTCACCAAGCGTGGTATTCATCACCACCGCGAACTTCCGGCGTGACTACTTCAGCCAAAATATCCACAAAATCCCCAGGGGAACCGGGTCCGGATTCATTTGGGACAAGGCTGGACACATTGTCACCAATTACCATGTGATTCAGGGCGCCGACCAGGCAACAGTCACCCTCTGGGACAATTCCACCTGGGATGCAAAGGTGGTGGGAACAGAGCCTGACAAGGATCTCGCCGTTTTGAAAATCCAGATAACACTGGACCGTACCACCCCAATAAAAATCGGGACATCCCATGACTTACGCGTTGGGCAAAAGGCTCTGGCTATCGGCAATCCCTTCGGTTTAGACCAAACCCTGACAACCGGGGTCATCAGTGCGCTCGGTCGGGAGATCTCATCAGTAACCCGTCATCCCATTGTCGGTGTGATCCAGACCGATGCAGCAATCAACCCCGGGAACTCCGGTGGACCACTACTCGACAGTGCCGGGCGACTGATCGGGATCAATACCGCAATCTCCTCCCCCACCGGGGCAGATTCGGGAATTGGTTTTGCTGTCCCCGTTGATACCGTCAACCGAATCGTCCCGCAGTTGATCGAGCACGGCAAGGTAATCAAGCCCGGACTGGGCATCAACCTTGCCAATGACTCCTTCGTGCGTAACAACCTGAAAACCACCGGCATCCTTGTCCTCAACGTGATACCCGGCAGTGGGGCAGAAAAAGCAGGAATCGAAGCCACAAAGCAAACTGCAAACGGGCGTACGATACTTGGCGATATCATCAAGGAAATTGACGGACGGGTAGTTGAAAACTCAACGGACCTCTTCCGCATACTCGACAATCAGTCAGTAGGCGACACCATCAGTGTCACCGTTGAGCGCAACGGCAAGAAGAGGAAGCTCAAGGTAACACTTGGAGCCCTCAATGGATGATATCCATATACAGGAATCACCACCTGCCAGCCTAGCGGAAATCCCGGAATCCAAACTTTTCACCTAAGGCAAGAGATTGCCCGATATCCTTTACCCCCCCGGACGTTGTCGGGTGGGTAAGGCACCCGGCCGCGCTACAGGCCCCGAACCTGAGGCACTCCTCAAGGGGTTTCTCCTGGTCAAGTCCAAGGATCACACCGGCTGCGAATGCATCGCCGGCACCCACTGCACCCCTTATTTCCTGTGCGGGAACCAACAGGGCACCGTGCTGCGCACAACTGCCATCGGAGGAAACGGCAACGGCACCACAGGAAGAATGCACAAACACCCTCCGGCGCACGCCCAGTGTCAGTACCTCATTGGCAGCAATCATGAGTTCCTGTGCGTCATCATCCTTCAGGGGTCGCTCGAGAAGTGCGCCTGCCTCCAGCTCATTAAGAAAAAGCGTATCCGTTTCGGGAAGGGACGGCAACACCACTTCGCGAAAATTTCCCATGTGGACACTCACCAGGTCCACCACGGTATGAAAACCCGCCTCTGAAGCTCTTCGTAAAAGGCGAGAAGCCCCGGTTTTCCCATCATCTCCAACCCGGTCAAGATTTTCCAGAAGTAGCAGGTAACCGAGATAGAAATATTCCGTTTTGCTCTCGTTGAACTCCACATCTGCATCATTCAGGAACGCATTAGCGCCGGTCTGGTGAAAAAATGTCCGGCGACCGGTCGCCTCCACCGACATCACGTCAGTATATGATGTGGGTGCCCGGTCAGTAATTTTCAACCTGTCTGTATCAATTCCGTGCGCCCGGCAATCCTCAATGATCCAGTTGCCGTCCGCATCATCACCAACCATTCCTGCAGCATGCAATGGAAACCCTGCTCCCAGTTTCGCGAGATCCTTCAGTAGGTTATAGGGGCCCCCACCGTTGGCACTGGACTCTTCGCTGATAAATGCCAGCGCATCCTCATCGGGAAACGCGTCCACCAGCTTCACGTGGTCAACGATCCAGTTACCTGCGGCAAGTATGCCTGAGCGCTTCATGGTTACGTGAGTTCCACGGTCATGTTTTGCTCTTGCGACTGCAGGGCAGCCGCAAAAAGATGATGGCTTGCAAGTGCTTCAGCCGGCGTCACGCATCCAAACCGGTCGCCAAGTTCACCGTCGCGCTCGGCAAAGTATGCCGCCCACATTTGCATCAACACGTCAGGGAATCCCGGCTCAAAAATCCCCCCGGTGATGGTTTTGAAGGCAGTGGAGAATCCCAGGTCAACCCGCTTCCATTGCTGCTCATTTCCGCGTGAGAAGAGCCACAGTGTTCGCGGCTGTTTGGTATTGAACCTGGCACCCCCTTCAGTGCCAAGCACGTCGATAAACCAGCTGTCCGTCTCACCCGGAGCCATCCGCTTCATCTCGAAACGTAAGGGTATATCCTCAGCATCATCGCATCCAACCCAGGTATGTAACAGGGCATTATCCCACGTGTCACAGGGTCCCCCGGGGCGCTCGGGATAGCCCTTCTGGAGCTGTGCGTAAACGGACTTCGGATGCCACCCGAGGCGAAAAGGAACATGACACACATGCATGCCGAGGTCACCCATCACCCCTATATCCCCGCAGATGGCCGACTGGCGCTTCCAGTTTGTCGCCTTCTCGGGATCCAAGTCACTACTGTGATGAAACCCCGAGCGCACTTCAAGAATACGACCCAGTTCACCCGATTGGGCAACACTCACCACACGTTGGGCTCCGGGAAAGAACGGGAATTCTGAACTGCAGCGCACAAACCGCCCTGAGGTTTGCGCAGCAGAGGCAATTTGCTGTGCGGCCGCAAGATCAATGCCGAATGGTTTCTCGGCCAGCAGATCTTTGCCCGCCTCCAGGACATCCAGATAAATGCGCTCATGCAAGTTGTGTGGAACAGCGACATAAACAACGTCAATGTCCTGATCTGCCAGGAGTTCCCTGTAATCGGCGGTCAGCAGCTTAATGTCCGGAACCTGCCTAAACCATTCAAGCGCCTTGGGATCCAAGTCCGCCACTGCCCTCAACCTCGGCCTAACGTTGCTGTCATTAATCGCAAACCAACGCCCGAAGGCACTGGCAACCTCGCGGCCCATGAGCCCCCCACCAATCACTCCTACATTCACCTCTCCGGCCATCATTACTTCCGTTTTAAAAATTGCTGCGCATCCACCGCTGAAGCCCCGTCATGCACAACCGCCATTAGTGCTGACGTAATGCCGCCAGGATTCTCGTGCTGTATGACATTACGCCCATAGACAATCCCGGCCACCCCCTGGTTGATGAGCTCCTCTGTACGCTTGAGGATTTCCTCGTCGGAAACCTTCCCCCCTCCTCTCACCAATACCGGCACATCACCGGCAATCTCCACTACTCGGTGATAAACCGAGACATCGTCGGTCGGATCCGCCTTTACAATGTCAGCTCCCAGTTCAACCGCCTGCCGAACTAGGGGAAGTATTTTTTCCTCATCGCCGTCTACCATGTATCCTCCCGCCTCTTCATTCGCACGGAACACTAGGGGTTCAACCATCATGGGGATTCCGTAATAATCGCATTCAGGCTTAAGCTCCAGGATGTTATCAATACACTGGGTGTGTACCTCCGGTGCTCCCGGAATCTGGAATAAGTTCACGCATACGCATGCGGCATCCAACTGGACGGCCTGCAGGGCCGCGTCAGCAATCATGCTGCTGAACGTGCAGTCCGGTAATTGCTTGCCATAAATATTGGCAACATCCACCCGCAAAACCAGAGACGGCTTGCCCCGTCCCCGAATGGACTGCAAATGCCGGGCCTGGCCTACCGTCAGCTGCACCGCATCGGGTGCCGCCTCAACCACTGTTGCAATGGCTCCTGCCGCATCCTCAATACTGCTGAGGAAGCCATGCTGGTTAAAAAAACCATGATCAATGGCGACATCGAAACAACGACCTGACTTGGCATTAAATAATCGATTTAGTCGGTAAGCTTTCATTTTGTAATATTCCCATATTCTAACCACGTTGGAACCAATTTCTCAACTCCCATTCTCTGCCCCATTAAATAAAAAATGCCCATCCCGCCGAAACGGAAAGGGCATTTTGCTCTCCACCCTGCAAATGAGGAAGGAGATAATTCTGGCAACGACCTACTCTCACGCGACCTTTCGTCGCACTACCATCGGCGCTACAGCGTTTCACTTCCGTGTTCGGGATGGGAACGGGTGGTTCCACTGTGCTGTGATCACCAGAGTCCACGCCTTGAAGCCGACTCTCCTTTGTTTTTATGGAGAGCCATCAAGTCGCGACCTCTGCTGATCAACCATTGCCATGGTTGATTGGAGAATCCTTGTTAACAGATATACTTTCAAAGAACAGACAACGGAATCAGAAAATCCAATTCACTGACATCTGCATACGGGTAGAACCGTCCGAATATTACTTTCCAGAGTCCCGGCCAAACGGCACGGGTTAATCTCACGAAATCCGTGAGAACGGAGGATTGTGAAACAAGTCGAACGGATTATTAGTACTGCTAAGCTGAATGTGTTGCCACACTTGCACCCGCAGCCTATCAACGTGGTAGTCTTCCACGATCCTTCAGGGAAACCTCATCTTGGGAGTAGCTTGGCGCTTAGATGCTTTCAGCGCTTATCTATTCCGAGCTTAGCTGCCCGGCTATGCCGCTGACGCGACAACCGGAGCACCAGAGGCTCGTCAAACTCGGTCCTCTCGTACTAGAGTTTGAACCCCTCAAGTTTCCTACGCCCGCAGAGGATAGAGGACCGAACTGTCTCGCGACGTTCTGAACCCAGCTCGCGTACCACTTTAATCGGCGAACAGCCGAACCCTTGGGACCTTCTCCAGCCCCAGGATGTGATGATCCGACATCGAGGTGCCAAAGCGCGCCGTCGATATGAACTCTTGGGCGCGATCAGCCTGTTATCCCTAAGGTACCTTTTGTCCGATGAGCGACGGCGATTCCATATTCCACCGCCGGATCACTTTGGCCGACTTTCGTCTCTGCTCGACTTGTAGGTCTCGCAGTTAGGCAGGCTTATGCCAATGCACTCGAAACGCGATTGCCAACCGCGCTGAGCCTACCTTCGCGCTCCTCCGTTACTCTTTAGGAGGAGACCGCCCCAGTCAAACTGACCGGCTGCCATTGTTCCTCTGCCTGATAAAGGCAAGAGGTTAGATTCCCCAACATTAAAGGGTGGTATCTCACTGTTGGCTCCCCGACCCCCTAAAGGGTCAGTTCAAAGCCTCCCACTTATGCTGAGCATTAAAATCGAGAAAACAGTGACAGCTTACAGTTAAGGTCTATAGGGTCTTTCCGTCCTTCTGCGGGTACGCGGCATCTTCACCGCGGATACAATTTCACTGAGCTCCCTGTTGAGACAGCGCCCATCTCGTTGCACGATTCGTGCAGGTCGGAACTTACCCGACAAGGAATTTCGCTACCTTAGGACCGTTATAGTTACGGCCGACATTCACCAGGACTTAGGATCAGAGCTTCGCCGAAGCTAACACCTCCCCTTAATCTTTTGGCATTGGTCACGTGTCACATCCTATACTTCCACTTTCGTGTTCGCAGAATGCTGTGTTTTTGCTAAACAGTCGGATGGGCCCTTTCACTGCGCCCGGGACAAGTCCCGGGACCCCTTCTCCCGAAGTTACGGGGCTAATTTGCCGAGTTCCTTAACAGGGTTTCACTCTTGCGCCTTAGTATATTCTAC
>JAAESJ010000182.1 GCA_024229495.1 Verrucomicrobiaceae bacterium
AACTCCTTCTTACAGTTGCAAGAACAGATGTGCCTGCAGTCGCAGGAAAACTCCGTCAAGCCCAAACAAACATTGACGGTTCACTTCCTCACATAAAGGGAGCAGATGAAGACATCGGAAAAGTGATTGCTAATCTGGACAAGGTACTCGAAGGAGCAAAATCGATCCTAGTTGATGATCGACTGATCAGGGAATTATCTGAAATCATCAAGGCTGAGGAACTTTTGAAGAAAGGCTCCATTGACTGGATTCGTAAAATGCAAGTCAACCCTGATTCAAAGAATCTGGATAGGGGGCGCCTCTCAAGAGTTCAGGAAGCGGTAATTGACCGATACGCTGAATTTTTCGATCTCCTTGTAGAGTCAAAAGAAGCTTCTAAGGGAACCGCCGCTGGGGACCGTTTTACAGCTACTGAAAAATCACTCACTGAAACTGACCCCGAAGCTCTAATGTCCTCGGCCGTTGACAATATACTTAAAGATCAGGCCCTAGCTGCTGGAACTGATCAGGGCAAAGCCATAGAGGCCCTTCGTATAGCACAAAAAATTCTCAGTGCCGAAGAGGACAGCTTTGATGACCTCATTAACGCCATCCAACACCTGATCGCAGTGCAAAGAGAATTAAAGGAAGATACAGAGCCTCCGGCTGCTGATGCGAACGCTCCAAAACCAAACCTATTTAATGACAAAAGGTCTGAACTCGAAGCCAGACAAATCGGCATTGCCAATGAAATCACTGATGTAAGAAAAACAAATTTACCAGACTATAAGCCCAAAGAAGAACCCGAAGGCCCTTCCGGCGAAACTCAAGTAAATGATCCTAAAGAAGAAAAAGATATCTTTGAAGCAGCTAAAGATGACCCTTTCGCTGATGACGATCCTTTCGCTGACGATGATCCTTTTGCCCCAATTAAACCAGGAGAACTTCCGTTCGGCGTTGGACCTGAAGCGACTTTCGAACAGGGAATCGGAGACGCTCTCGTCGAAGCGGGCAAAGCTGCCGTTAAGGCACACACATCAATCAACGAAGGCAAACAACCCGAATCAGTCAATTTCCAGGAACAGGTAATAGCAGCATTAGAGTCCGCCTTAAGTTCAGCTCAGGCCGCTGACGCCTATGCCGAAGAGAATTCAGAAGAAAGTTTCGGTGACGAAGGCTTTGGCGAGGAAGGTTTCGGTGACGAAGGTTTCGGTGACGAAGGTTTCGGTGACGAAGGTTTCGGTGACGACGGCTTCGGTGACGACGGCTTCGGTGATGACGGCTTCGGTGATGACGGCTTCGGTGATGACGGCTTCGGTGATGACGGCTTCGGTGATGCTGCCGGCGCAGGCGAGGGTGCAGGCGAGGGTGCAGGCGAGGGTGCAGGCGAGGGTGCAGGCGAGGGTGCAGGCGAGGGTGCAGGCGAGGGTCAAGGTCAAGGTCAGGGTCA
>JAAESJ010000183.1 GCA_024229495.1 Verrucomicrobiaceae bacterium
GGACAGTCCTCAATTATTGATCACTCCGGAACTTTCTGCCCGGATTGCCGTCAAGATCGGCTATCAGGAGAATAACCCGGATCGTGCATGGCTTTATTATACGACGGACGGGGAAACTTATCCCGAGGGATCGCTGGGGAAAGGGCAGGACAAGACACTGACACTCGCCATGTCCAGAGGGACAAATGGAACACCGGATGCAGGCGGCACTCCGCAATGGTGGTATGCCACACTCCCTCCCCAAAAATCAGGTGTCCTGTTGCGTTACAAAATTGGCGTTCACCGCACCAACGCCCCTGACCGCTTCCCTTTTTCTCAGCGAGATATCGATATCAAGCAGAAAATGGAAACCCAGTTCGAGATCACAGGATTTAATGCAGCTACAGTGCCCCACTTCCCGCACAACGATCACGGTTCAATGACCACCGGGCTCAGCGAAGGGTTTCACATCCTGCGCACAAAAGCATTCCTGAACCGCACCGGCCGCTCTTCCATCTTCAATACCCAGGCGCAAACATTCTACTACGACACTGAAAGGCCAAGTGCGCACATCGTCTTTCCTCGCGATGGTGACACACTGGGGGGGAGCGATTACGAAGTGGTAGTTACCTCGGATGCAACCGTAAACCGGGTTTCCTATAACATCCTTGATAGCGACCCCGGGAATGACGACACAGGCAACGGAAATGGCAACTGGGCAGCCGCAAATGAGATCACCTCACCGACCATCAACAACGGAAATCACCTTCAAAAAGAGTGGCGGTTCAAATACCCGGGAATTCCAACTTCAGGAACCGCGATTTTAAGCGTTCGGTTCAGGGAAATCTCCTCTTCCGAGGCAAACACCCTATCCGATGAAGATGGGCACTACACAACGATTCGTGTCGGGATCAACACGGGCATCCCGGTGAACTACAGGTTCGGGTATCCTGCGACTGACAACGAAAGGATCGGTGAGGACTACATCGCAAAGGTTCTATTTGATAAATCTCTCGGCAATGGAGTCGGCGACACTGAGCTCATCAATGAGTTCAGCATCACC
>JAAESJ010000184.1 GCA_024229495.1 Verrucomicrobiaceae bacterium
GGATCCTTTTCGAACTTTGCCACGCACTTTCCACAGCAGAACTCTGCAGTGTATTTAACGCTTTTTGAGCCGTCGGCAGCTTTGCCGCTGATCGGGCAGTTTTTATTCACGGCGTCTGCGGCAAGGGCAGCACCACTACCAAATGCGATTGCGCAGAATACTGCGACGAATAATTTAATTGGCGTTTTCATATCTAGGTTAATAATAAAAGGGAAAAGTAGTGGTGTCAATGCTCTCCGTTGATCTTCAGATCCACCATTAGATCAGCTGCAATCTGCTCGAGTTTTCCCTTTAGATCATGAAGTTCCAGCCCTTCGGGTAACCCGAGCGCCGCGCTGGCCTTAAAAAGTGATCCTCCGCCCATTGGCGCATTGATGCACTCGGTATGCAGTTTTTCAACGTTTACGGAGTGATCAGCGAGGGCACGTGAGATTTCACTGACGATGCCGGGGTGATCCAATCCAATGAGCTCAAGGGTAACTGTTTCGGAGGGGATCGGGCATTGATCTTCGGGCTCTGTGGTAACCACGTTGAGGTCGCTGATCCCCTGCAGTGCACTGAAGAGCGCCTCGGCTTGGGACTCGTCATGCTCGATTCTCACGATACCGGCGAATTGCCCGCAGAACCTTGCCATGCGACTCTCCAGCCAGTTACCGCCACTGGCGGCAACAACCGAGGAGAGTTCATCGACGATGCCGGGGCGGTCCGGACCGATTGCAGTGAATACGAGCGATTTCATCTTGAGGGCCTGAGGCAATTGGGTAATCCCGGCTTACAGTAGCCCCGGGTAGGTTTTTTTCAGGTCAAGGGTGTCACCGGCTTCTTTTTGCAGTTCCAGCAACTGGGCAAAGAGCTTCTTCATGATTGCGGAAGACCCCTTGTTCCCGGAAATGTCCTTCATTTCTTCGGGATCGGATTTCATGTCGAAAAGTTGCGCTTTCTTGATCCTGGGAAAGAGCAGCAACTTGTGTCCCTGGGCAGTGACTGCGCGCTGAAAATCCACATAGGCACCGTATACCGCCTTGAGGCCGCCTTGTTTGTTTTCCTTCAGCATCGGCAACAGGCTTTGGAACTGGACATGCGCGGGCCTTTTGGCCTTGGCGAGTTCAAGGGAGGTGGCCATGATGTCCTGCAGGTAGATTGGTGAGGCATTCCGGGCGCCGGCTTTAATCCCGGGACCTACTGCCATGAACGGAACACGCACGCTGTGATCGAACAGGCTTTGCTTGCCGATTAAGCCGTGGTGTCCAACGGAGAGGCCATGATCGGCAGTGAAGAAGATATAGGTATTTTCCGCCTGCCCGGTTTTCTTCAGGTGGTCAAGGATGCGCCCAATTTGTGCGTCCATGTGGCTGATGATCGCATAGTATTCGCGGCGATTAACCTGCACGGCGTGTTTGGTGCGCGGGAAGGGGGCAAGTTTCTCGTCACGCAGGCCTTTGCTGCAACCGATGGCATCTTTCCAGGGATATTCCGGAAGGAAGCTTACCGGTATGGCGATTTTTTCAGCCGGGTATTTATCCACGTAGGCTTTGGGTGCCTGGCGGGGGTCATGCGGGGCGTTAAAGGCAATATACATGAAGAAGGGCTTGTCCTTCTCTTTAGCGTCATCAAGGTAGTCAACGGCATCGTTGGCGACCACTTCGCTCCAGTGCTTGCCGCCTTCCCAGAATCCTCCAAACTTAGGGTCAGTGGGGTCCCAGGGATCTGTGCCGTCGGCCAGCGGCCTGTTGTATCCTTGAGGTGTTTGTTTTGGCATGCCTCCACGGATGTGCCGGGCGGTGCCAAAGAGGTGATTGGCATCCGCTTTAACATGCCATTTTCCGGTGAAGTAGGTACCGTATCCGGCTTTTGCCATGAGTTGCGGCCAGAGCTTTCCATCAAGTGATTTCTTGAGCTCTTTTTCCGAGTTTTTGGCGTGCCATACGTATTTACCGGTGACCAGCATGGTGCGGCTGGCAACGCAGACTGCCCCGTGGTAGCCCCCCATGTTGTAGGCGTGAGTAAAGGTGGTCCCGCCGCTTACAAGCTTGTCCAGGTTCGGGGTTTCAATTTCCGGGTTATTAATGGAGTGAATTGTTTTGTAACACTGGTCGTCTGCGAAAATGAACAGGATGTTGGGCTTTGCCTTTGCGAAGGCCGGGCTTAGTGAGAGAAGGACAATGGAGAGTGTGATGAGGAATTGATTCATTGTTGTTGATGTTAGTTGCCAGTGAGGGCAATTGGCGATCCTGAAATTGAGCAATTGACGCTGGATGATTCAATTTCTAAAAATACCCGTCCTTAATCCGGTATTTTTATTAAGGTTTCAACGGAAATTCAAGGCGACAGGCCATGACTCCTGGGCTGATTCGCCAGGATGAAAAAGGTATTTGCCCACAGGCAAAGCTTGAACATCGTCACGAGAACTGTGAGAATTAGCCATCCACGGGAGTGAACCCATACATTCACGGGAGTGAACCCATTACATCATGCCTTGTCGCCTTACCTTATCATTATTCTTTGGCCTTACCCTTGCGGTAGGGAGTGCTTCCAGTGCCGAGATTGATTTCAATCGTGATATTCGCCCTATCCTCTCGAGTAATTGTTTTCTGTGTCACGGACCGAATGCCCAGGATCGCAAGGCGGATCTCCGGCTGGATACCCGCGAGGGAGCCGTCAGGGTCAACGATGGAGTAAGTGCGATCAATCCCGCCAAGCTTGAGGATAGTGAGTTGTTGCACCGGATTAACTCAGAGGATGAGGATGAGGTGATGCCGCCTCCCAAGTCGCATAAGGTGCTCAGCGCGGTAGAGAAGTCACTACTAAAGCAGTGGGTGCTCTCAGGCGCGGAATACAAGGATCATTGGGCGTTTCTTTCCCCGGTGAAAGCCGAAGTGCCGCAAACCGGAGGCAAGGGATTGAGGGTCAATAACCCGGTGGATTCTTTCGTCCTCAAGAGGCTGGAAGAGGAAGGTTTGCGACAATCTCCTGAAGCGGATCGCCGCACACTGATTCGCAGGGTCACCTACGACCTTACAGGATTGCCCCCGGCACCTGACGATGTTGAAGCATTTGTTAATGACAAAACTCCGCAGGCTTATGAGAAGGTCGTTGATCGTCTTCTGGGCATGGAGCGTTACGGTGAGCGAATGGCGTTGGCATGGATGGACGCGGCACGCTATGGCGACTCCTCGGTGATGCATGCGGACGGGCCCCGTGACATGTGGGGATGGCGTGACTGGGTCATTGACGCCTACAATTCGAACATGCCCTTTGACCGATTCACCGTTGAGCAGTTGGCGGGGGACTTGATCCCCAATGCAACGGTCAGCCAGCGTGTGGCCTCGGGCTTTAACCGCAACCATGCCACCTCGGATGAGGGTGGTGCCTTTGCGGAGGAACTTCGTGTTGAGTATGTCGTTGACCGGGTTCAGACCACTGCCAATGTCTGGATGGGGATGACCATGGAGTGTGCCCAGTGCCATGATCACAAGTATGACCCGATTACCCAGCGTGAATATTACCAGATGTTCGCTTACTTCAATAATACCACCGACCCGGGTATGCAGTCACGGGGTGGCAACCAGGCGCCGGTGGTGAATGTGCCGCCACGGGAGCAGGTCGGGAAGTTGGCCGAACTGCGCAAGGAGATTGATGCGAAGGATAAGGAGATTGAGGCGTATCAGAGGGGGGCTGTGCCAGAGTATGTCAAGTGGTTGCGCGTGGCCGAAAAATCGGCTGGTAATGCATTGCCGGAACCTGCGGGGCTGGCTCATTTCTTTCCGCTTGATGAGCGTGGGGGCAAGCAGATCAAGGCCAGTGTCGGTGGTGGCGTTGGCCAGATCGGGGGCAAGGTATATCCGGCCAAGCGTGGTGATGGCGGGGGATTGCGCTTTGATGGCAAGAGTGCCGTCACTTTTGGCTCCTGGCCGGCACGCGAACGTGACAAGGCCTTCACGTTTGCCGCCTGGCTCAAGGTTCCCGCCAACGGCAACGGCTCGGTGATCGCCCGCATGGATGAGGGGCAGGCGTTTCGGGGTTATGATTTCTGGGTCCAGAACCGTGCGGTAGGCACGCATATTATCAATCGTTGGCCGAGCAACGCACTCAAGGTGGTATCCGCACAACCTCTTGCTGCGGGCAAGTGGCAGCATGTGGCCGTTGTGTATGACGGTTCATCCAAGGCTGCCGGGGTGAAGATCTTTATCGACGGGAAACTCTCGGGTAATAAGGTTGAGCAGGATTCACTCAAGGATTCCATTTTGACGCAAACGCCGTTTAAAATTGGCAGTCGTTCAGGAGCGGGGAATTACAACGGGGAAGTCGATGAATTGCGCATTTACAACCGGGCGATTTCCGAGTCAGAAATACAAAGACTTGGAGGAGACCCGATAAAGGGGATCCTGGCAACGCCGGGAGCCAAGCGCACCAAGGAGCAGAAAATGGCACTGCTTGAGCATTATCTATCCTCCCAGGACAAGGAATACCAGAAACTGGTCGCAGCCCGCAGTGAGCTCTTGGGCAGGGAGAATGGGATCAAGGGGCAAAAGTCAACGAGCGTGATGGTGATGCAGGATAACCCGGATAACAAGAAGAGGGTTACTTATGTGCTTAACCGCGGCGCTTATGATCAACCGATCAAGGACGGACCGGATCCGGTGGTCAATCCCGGGGTCCCGGCTTTTCTTCCCTCCCTTGCCGATGGCGCTCCCTCAAACCGGCTTGGGTTGGCGAATTGGGTCGCCTCCGGCAAGCACCCGCTTACTTCCCGGGTGGCGGTTAACCGTTACTGGGCATTGCTCTTTGGGCGAGGCCTAGTTAAGACGGTTGGTGACTTTGGTAATCAGGGAAGTCCACCGACCCATGCGGAGCTTCTTGACTGGTTGGCGGCAGATTTTGTCGGGAGTGGCTGGAACGTGAAGCGGATGCTCAAGCAGATCGTGCTGTCAGCGACCTATCGGCAGGCTCCCAGGGTAACTGAGCAACTCGCCAAGGGGGATCCGGAGAATATCCTGCTC
Organism: Verrucomicrobiaceae bacterium; assembly: GCA_024229495.1. Lineage (GTDB taxonomy): Bacteria > Verrucomicrobiota > Verrucomicrobiia > Verrucomicrobiales > DEV007 > CACIUL01. The sequence continues at coordinate 5,001 of JAAESJ010000184.1, forward strand.
GCCCGTTCTCCACGGTTCCGCTTGCAGGGTGAGTTTATTCGAGACACGGCACTGGACCTTTCGGGACTGTTGGTGAAGAAGGTCGGGGGGCCAAGCGTCAAGCCCTACCAGCCGCCAAATATATGGAATGAGGTATCGCTCAATGGCGGACTGCGTTACAAGCGTGACAGCGGCGAGAAGCTCTACCGGCGTTCCATGTATACCTACTGGAAGCGATCGGCACCCATGCCAAACATGTTGATTTTTGATGCGCCCACCCGTGAAAAATGCATGATTCAGCGGCCGGTTACCAATACCCCTCTGCAGGCTTTGGTGACTCTTAATGACCCGCAGTTTGTTGAGGCTGCCCGTGCTTTTTCCCAGAGGTTAATCAAGGAGGGCGGCAACGACACGGCCTCCAGGATTGACTATGGATTCAAGCTGGCCTTGTCCCGTCCTGCAACACAGGCGGAGGTTAAGGTCATTGAGCGTGTCCTTGGTGATCAGTTAACAAGATTCCGGAATGATCCCAAGAAGGCCAAGGAGTTCCTCGCCGTTGGTGAGATGGCCCGTGATGAGACCATTGATGCGGTTGACCATGCGGCCTGGATGGTTGTGGGTCAGCTCCTGCTTAACATGGATGAAACCCTGACAAGAGGTTAAACTTTTTTGATCTAACTGAACACCAGTAAAAAAATGTATCACGATCCAACACGCCGTCGATTTTTGTTAAATACCGGACATGGCATGGGAGCCGCTGCTCTCAGTAGCCTTTGGGATCCCGGCCTAATGGGTTCCGCGCAGGCGGCTGATGGCTTGCCGGGGTTTCCCAACTTTGCCCCGAAGGCGAAGCGTGCCATTTACCTTTTCTTTCCGGGTGGTCCCTCGCATATTGACACCTTTGACTATAAGCCGGAATTACGTGATATCCATGGCAAGGAATTGCCTGATTCCATTCGTCAGGGACAACGCATCACGGGCATGACCAGCGGCCAGAAGTCTTTTCCCTGCGTTGCGCCAATGTTTGAGTTTGAGCGCTTCGGTAAGCATGGGACCTGGGTTAACAAGGATCTCCTGCCCCATACCGCC
>JAAESJ010000185.1 GCA_024229495.1 Verrucomicrobiaceae bacterium
ACATCGTAGTTAAGTGCCGAAGAATCTGTACATCCTAACGATACTGCTATACATGAACCATCATCATAACATGCATTTGAATTGTAGTTAAATGCTGTAGCATCTGTACAGCCTGATATATAACAACAGTTACCATCATCTATGTCAGCTGTTGAATCATAATTAAATGCTCCTGAATTTGTACAACCTGGGTTATATGCACAACTGCCGTCATCATAATCATACGAAGAATCATAATTAACCGCCGCTGAATCTGTACATCCTGGATTGTAATAACATGAACCATCATCTGTATTTGATGATGAATCATAATTTGTTGCTGTATTATCTATACAACCATATGCATACGCTATACATGATCCATTATCTGTATTAGCATCTGCATTATAATTAAACATTGTAGAATCCATACAGCCATAGATATAAGGAACACATGATCCATCATCTGTATTTGCTGTAGAATCGTAATTGAACATCGAAGAATCTGTACATCCTAATGCTACTGCTATACACGAACCGTCATCGTAACATGCTGTAGAATCGTAGTTGAATGCTGTAGCATCCATACAGCCTCCAAGGTAACAACATGAAGCATCATCTGTATTTGCATTTACATCGTAGTTAAGTGCCGAAGAATCTGTACATCCTAACGATACTGCTATACATGAACCATCATCATAACATGCATTTGAATTGTAGTTAAATGCTGTAGCATCTGTACAGCCTGATATATAACAACAGTTACCATCATCT
>JAAESJ010000186.1 GCA_024229495.1 Verrucomicrobiaceae bacterium
CCCGGGCAACCGCGCTCTTCGTGTCAGGGGCGGCTACCAGCGCCGGCGCCAACGCTATAACAAGCAACGTCAGTGATTTGATTACTTTCATTGTTCTGAAAAAAAGAAAAACAGAAACCCATATTGCCGGGTTAACTTTATTTAGGAGAATAGGTCCATGACCGGGTTGCCCTTGTTCGCAACGGTAAAGGGTCGCGCACTCGGTGAGAAAAGCCGCTGGTCAAGCGGCATCCCGAATCCGTAGGCAACAGTGGCATTGAAGTCCGCAATGGTAATAGGGTTCTCCACCGGCGCTGTGCCGTTCTCATCGGTCTTGCCGTAGATCGTACCACCCTTGATACCTCCGCCAGCCAAAAATGCCGAGAAGGCCTTAGGATAATGGTCACGCCCCTTGTTCTTGTTGATCTTCGGCGTGCGACCAAACTCAGTAGTCAACACAACAAGGGTTTCATCAAGTAATCCGCGCGCACTCAGATCATCAAGCAGGGCCGCGAGAGCCTGATCAAGGATCGCGGTGTTTTGCTGCACCCGCTGGAAATTCTCCTGGTGCGTATCCCATCCCCCGAGCTGAACCTCGACGGAACGCACACCACTCTCGGTCAGGCGACGAGCTAACAGGCAGCCCTGGCCAAAGGAATGCTCACCATAATCCGCGCGGACCTCTTCTTTCTCATCATTAAGGTTAAAGGCATTGAGATCACTGCTGCGCATCAGTGTGGCCGCCTCATTATACATGGCGGTATAGGCATGGGCATCCTTGTCCGAGTAATGACCGTGAAACTTACGGTCAAGCTCAGCTGCAAGCTTGCGGCGACGCAAAAAGGCTTCATCATCCACCCCGGTAAAATGCACACTGTTCTGCAGCCCGGACCCCGGCTTACCGATAACCAGCGGCTCAAAATTCGGGCCAAAGAATCCAGCCCCGGCACTGCGACTACCGCTGTTGATCGAGACAAACCCGGGCAACTGCTTGTTAATGCGGTCCTGGTATTTCAATAGCCAGGCACCCATGTGCGGGTGCTTGATGGTTCCACGCTTGGAGTAATTCGTGCGCATCAGGTAACGAGCCTGCTCATGTGCCCCGGTGCGTGAGTGCAGGGAATTGATGATTGCCCCCTTGTCCATATGGCGGGCAATCCCCGGTAAATACTCGCTGATTCTCACACCATCAGCGCTGGTGTTGATGACCCCGAGGTTGCCACGGTATTCACTGGCTGCCTCCGGCTTGGGGTCAAAGGTATCCAAGTGTGACATCCCACCGGACATGTAAAGATAGATAATCTTCTTGGCAGGTTTCTTGCGAACCGGCAACTTACGATCATTTCCACCAGCTGCGAATGCACCCCCGGGTATCAGGCTGACACCCAGACATGCCTTGGCAACACCGGACATGAATTCACGGCGCCCTGGCTCATTAAGTTTTTGGATCGAGGATGGCATTGGGAAGTAAATGAATTGTAAGGAAACTTACCGAAATCAAGCTTCACTGTTAAACGCCCGCAATCAGGCAAATCAAACACGAAAAGCGTTCCGGTGGCTCTATCCGTTAAATATATCTGATTTTTCAGCCCGTTTCAAGAACAGCCGCCATCAAGGCTAACCCCTGTAAGCATCAGAAACATACAGCCCACCCTAAGGTTTATACCCCCAGTGCTCAAAGGCAAACTTCCAACGCGAGGCGATCTGATCCCTTGCCTCACCAGAGAGCCGGTGGGTATTCTTCCTGTAACCACGCTGCGCTTTGATGTATTGCTCAATTCTCTCCATGGCCTCTGATGTTCCGGCAAGGTCAAGGGCATCGTAGACCCGGGAAATCTCCCCGGACGGGTTGGCATCGAGATCCTCATACCGAACCTCGTGGAAATCCCGTGAGGGAATCCTCTTCTGGTCCTCAATATGGGCCCGCATGGTGCGCTCATAGATTGACAGGGTCGTTTCCTCGAAATTTATCCCGCGCGGATTCTGCCAGGAGAACCCGCGCATCAACCTCTCCCACAACCTCAACATTGAGGGATATACCTTGTAGGGATCACGCACGATGTGGATGAACTTGGCATTAGGGAATATCTCCTTGAGAAAGGACATCCGCGCAGTATTGGCAGGATTCTTGAATAGCATGGTCTTTCCGGCATGCGCGTAGGCCATCTTCTTCGCCAGGAAGGAGTAATTATCGGCAAGCTGTTCCCTCTCGCCGCTTTCCAAGCCTTCAAGCAACACCGATCGTCGAAAATGATAATCCAGCTTACGCGGGAAGTAGAAGCTCTTGTAAAAACAGATGTCTCCCAGTGCACCCAGCGCCATCTCCTCCTCTTGTGGTGTATCGGCATTAATGGCAACACTGTCCATGCCACGATCCTGAGGCATCACCAGGTTCATTAATCGACGCGCAGGTCGCACTTTCCCGAGACAATCCAACGGCATTACCGAGCGGGAAAAGCTAATAAATCCGAACTGCTTGTCACAACTCAACAGGTTGTGCAGGTGCGTGGTTCCGCTACGCCAGTGACCCACAATAAATACAGGACCGTTGGAAATCGGCTCAGCCGCAATGGCGGCATTGTGCTTTTTCCCCTCAAGAAAAACGCCGGGAATCCTGACGGAAATTCCCAACATGGAACTCATTCTGGAATGGAGCGAACGCAGGTCATACGGCCAGTTCTGAATGTAATGCTTCCAGAAACGACGGTAACCACACCCCCCAAGTGGATGCAGAAAAGGTGCAATTCCCCTCTTGCCCATCACTTAGCCGGCGACCCCTGAGCGCTCTGAGGAAGGTCGCTCACGAAACCGCCTGATCACCTCTGCGGGCAGGAAATACCCCCCCATTTGAAGGTGTGCTGAGTCGAGTCCTAGGCTCTGGATGAAACGATAATGCTCCAATGCGTCCTCACCGCTTAATGCTCCGAGTGTCACCTTCACGCGCGATTCCATGCCAGTGAATATGGCTGCGAGCACGCAACCGGTCATCTCGCTGCCTTCCCTCCCGGCAATCAACTTTAAACTCTCACTACCGAGCTCATCAATGAGCTCAGCGGAGGCAGCGGGCAAGTAAACCGTTTCCTCAACTTCGCCATCAAGGCGTAATTGGCCGCCAGTGGTGAAAAGGATGTCACCATGCTCGGTTGCACGGCGGGCCGCTTCAGAAACACTGAATGATGGCGGAAAGGAATAATCCACGAGGAGACTTCCCGGCTTCATCCTGTCGACATCAATAATCTCCGGGACGCTTGTCGCAGTTATGAGTAAGCCGGCTTCATATGCCTCATCAGGCAACTGCTCGTTGGCCGCAGCAATCGTGATTTCCCCGCTGTATCCACTGGCCAGCAACTGATCCTGGATTGTATCCAGTCGTTCCTCGGTTCGGTAAAAATCACAAAGCGTTATCGCCTTTGGATGCGGCAAGACACTGAGCATGAGATCCAGTGTCCCCTTACCGATTGACCCCAGTCCAATGAAAGTCACTCTTTCATCTTCCAGACTCCGCCCGGACTGCTCAAGAATGCCCTCGAGTGATTTCACCACTGTTGCGGCACGCGTGGCATCACCCGTTGTAATGATTGGAAGATCCACTTCCTCCCCATTCATCCAGGTAATGATGTCACGACCGTCGCCGGTAACCATCGGAATCACCCCGGTCAGCGACACCGTCTTCGCACCAAGGCTCCCGGCAAGGCGCAATGCATCCAGAATCATTGGCTTGATGTGATCACCCTCCCGGTAAAGGTCCGCCTCAAAACATGGTAGCATGACCACACCGAGTGGCCCCCATGGCGTATCATAGGAATTCGTCAGCCTGGGATGCCCCTCAAACCATTGATCCACCAGCTCCTCCCTGCTCAATCCGGTGGCTGTCGCAAAAGCATCCGGGATGTAGGCAAGGGCAACGGCATTGACCCTCGGCAGGGCATCAATGGCATCCTCATCAAGGAACTGGAAGGAAAGATAATCGCTGTCCGGATCCTTACCCTCAGGCATCAATGCATCATCCTCACTGACCTCAACCGAGGCATCGATGTGACGGGCAAGCCGTTCAATTGTCGGGTGCCTTAAGAAGGCCTGAAGTGAAATTTCCCGATCCATTGCCGAGGAAATCCTGGTTGCAACCTGCACAGCCATCAGGGAATCACCTCCCAATTCAAAAAAGTTATCCCTAATACCTACTTCACGTGGAGTGAAAACGGCATTGAAAATTTCACTTAGGGTCTTCTCAACAGCAGTCTCCGGTGCGGCAAACTCATTAGGCAAAAGAGAACGATCAACCACGGGAACCGGTAAACGCCGACGGTCAACCTTGCGGTTTGGCGTAAGCGGAAAGGCATCCATGACTTCAAAGAAACCGGGACACATCACCTCGGGTAAGCGCTCCTCAAGGCAAGTCTTCAGTTCCGGAACAAGCTCATCTATGTCGCCTTCATGGCAGGTCAGGTAAGCAACCAATGTCTCGCCACCGGGAAGATCATCACGCTTGGTCACAACCGCGCCACTCACCGAGGCATGGGACATCAATACCGTCTCAATTTCCCCAAGTTCCATGCGCACGCCGCGCAATTTAATCTGGGAATCCATGCGCCCCAGACATTCCAGCTTGCCGTCAGCCCCCCACCGGGCAAGGTCACCGGTTCGATAAACACGACATGGGCCGGTTCCGGGAACCTCAAGGGCAATGAACCGCTCTGCGTTGAGGTCTGCACGGTCACGGTATCCACGGGCAAGCCCGGCACCCCCAATGCAAAGTTCTCCAACAAATCCCGGCGGCTGAATCCCGCCGTTGCGACCCACTATGTAAATCTGGGTGTTGGCTATTGGCGCACCAATGCTTACAGACTCATCCCCCTCAGTAACCCTGCTGCATGACGACCATACCGTTGTTTCGGTTGGACCATAAAGGTTCCAGACTTCATCTGCACTGTTGATCATTAAATTGGCAAGATCACGCGGCATGGCCTCTCCACCACAGAGAATCCTGAACCCATTACGCCCCTCCCACCCACTATCGAAGAGCATACGCCACGTCGCAGGAGTTGCCTGCATGACAGTAATCGAATGTTCATCCAACAAGCGCGCAAGCAGACGCCCATCGCGTGCCTCCTCCCGCGTAGCCACCACCACCTGAGCTCCGGCAATCAATGGCAGGAAAATTTCCAGCAGGGAGATATCAAAGGATAACGTTGTCAGCGCCAACAACCTGTCCACACGCGTCATGCCGGGTTGCCGGCGCATCGAAGTAAGGAAATTAACCGCTGATCCCTGAGTGATCTCCACACCTTTAGGGTTCCCCGTGGAGCCGGACGTATAGATGACGTATGCCAGTCGATCATTATCAAACGCAGGCAACTCAACGGTATCGGAAGAATCCGCTATATCCGCTATATCAAGAATGCTCCACTCCCCATCGGGTATACCCGCATAAGTCTCACGGGTCGTGATAATCATTGCTGGCAGAGCATCCTCTAGCATCTGCTTAAGCCGATAATCGGGATAATCGGGATCAAGAGGTATGTAATGGGCTCCAGCCTTCAGGATCCCCAGCATTGCTGAGATCATTTCCCCTCCACGCTCCACCAATAGAGCGACCGCTGTATCGGGAACCACCCCGCGACTGATGAGCCCTGCGGCAATCGCATTGGAATGCGATTCAATCTGGGCATATGTCAGTGCCTGCCCCCCCGCAACCACTGCTGTGGCATCGGGGGTTTTCACCGCTTGCTCGGAAACCAGCGTATGGATACCCCTGTCCTGGGGGAATTGCATTTCCGTGGCATTCCAGTCATGCACCACAGCCTGCATCTCATCACCAGATAGAAGATTGATATCAGAAATCCTTATATCAGGGTTCGCGCTTACTTCCTCCAGGACTCGCGCCCACAAGGCATTCAGGCGATTGATCGTCGACTCATCAAAAAGATCCCTGTTGTATTGCCAGCACCCGAAAATCTTTCCGCCACTTTCCTCCACGACAAGCGTAATCTCAAACTGAGCCTGGCGCATATTGAGGTCAATGGTCTCGACGATCATGTCGCCAACCGCAAACTGATGCCCCCCCTTGCCAATGAGAAACACGGCAATGCCCTGTTCATCGACACCCGGGACCCGCTCCATGGCAAAAGACACCTGAAACAGGGGTGAGCGTCCGGGATCACGAGCAACATTCAGATCATCAACAATGCGCACCAGGGGATAATCCTGATACTCAATGGCAGAATTAACCCCGCTTCCAGTACGATGCATTAGCTCAGAAAAACTGGGGTCATCATCAACGCGGCTGCGCAGCGGAACAGGGTTGATAAAGTATCCTATCAAGCCGCCCAGTTCACCCTGGTTACGACCTGCCATGGGACTGCCTACAACAATGTCATCCTGACCGCAATACAGGTGGAAGAGCACGTTATAGGCTGCCAGCATTGTCGAGTATAGCGTCGCTCCGCCTTCACTCGAAATTTCCAGGACTCGTTCAGCAAGATTTGGATCCAGCTCGAAAGCCAGCCTTCCTCCATTGAAAGTTTGAACCGGCGGACGGGGCCTGTCAGTGGGTAAATCCAGCAAGTGGGGCGCATCATCAAGCTGATCACGCCAATACCCGGCGGCCTGTGCACCAAATGCACCTTCAAGATTGCGATGCTGCCAGTCCACATAGTCATGATAACGGTATTCCAGAGGCTGGTATTCAGGCCGACCTCCGGACTTTATCGAAAAGTAACCTTCTATGAGGTCATTCATCAGCAATGACACTGACCATGCATCAGCAACAATGTGATGCATGCTTAATAAAACGATATGTGACCCCTCGGCTGTCAGGAAAAGCTCAAGCCTCACCATTGGGCCATTCTCCAGATCAAATGAACGTTCGGCATGCTTGGCAATGAGCCCCTTTATCTCCTCCTCGCTCATGCCGGTTGCATCATGCTCACGGCAATCGATCGTCCGGCCCCGATGAAGGCGCTGCACGGGTTCTCCATCCACGATATGGAACGTCGCATCGAGCATCGGATGACGTTCAAAGAGCATCGCGAAAGCCTCAGACATGGAATTAATGTCAACAGCCGGAGTCAGCTTGGAACTGAAAACCAGGTTGTAAGCTGCGCTTTCAGGAGCAAGTTGGTGGAGGAACCACAATGCCTTTTGCCCCTCGGAAAGCGGGAACTCGTCGCGATCAATGCCCGACTTCTCAATCCTGATGAGACTTCCTCCAGCTCCGCTTGAGGAACCTGATCCGGTTGCAGAATCATCATCGCTTGCAACAACCTGATCAAGCAAACTGGCTGCCAATTCCCTGATGTTAGGGCCATTTAAAACTGCCCCCATCGGAAGGTTGATGCCAAGGGATGACTCCATGCGGTTCATCAACTCAATCGCCATGAGAGAATCAAGGCCAATACTGGTCAACGGCGTATCACGATCTATCTTGGCGACATCCGTCCCGAACACCCCGGCAACCTGCTCGGCAATAAATTCCTCCAAGAGCTTTATCCGCTCTTCAGGAGATGCAGCGATGATCTGCGGACGAATTGACCCACCGCCCTCTCCCTCGCCCTTGCGACGCGCAACATGCCGATAAAGAGGGGAAGAGGCAAGCGCAGGACTGAGCTTCACCAGTTGTTGCCAGTCAACCACCGATGCCGCCATGCGTATTGTCGACTTGGGCAGGAGGCGGGAGAGCACTTCCTGTGTATCAGCCATCGTGTATGGCTTCATTCCCAGCTTATCCAGGTATGCCGCGGTTTTTTCGTTACGCTCCACAAAACCTGCCCCAACCAGCGCACCCCAGTTAATGGTCAAGGCCGGCAACCCCCGGGCCTGCCTATAACTGGCAAGGGTATCGAGAAAATAATTCCCTGCATTATAATTGGCCTGCTTCACCGCGCCAATGACCGCCGAGAAAGAGGAAAAACAGATGAAATGCTCAAGGTCCAACTCCCGGGTTGCAAGGTGCAAATTCCAGGCTCCAAGCATCTTCGGGCGAAGCACCTTGGTAAAACAATCATCATCCATATCGACCATGAACTGATCATCCAGCACCATGGCTCCATGGATAACCCCCCTGAGCGGAGGCAGGTCTTTGGCGATATCCTTAATGACCCGGGATATATCCTCCCCACTGGAAACATCAGCACGGGCATCCACCACGGTAATGCCCTCACTGGTCATCTGCAGAATATCGGAAGCCACTTCCTCATCACGGGCACCACTGCGACTCACTAATACCAGGTTGCGTGCACCATTCTCACACATCCACTTTGCAAGCTCGAAACCGAAGCCGCTCATTCCCCCGGTAATGAGGTAACTGGCATCATCTCTGAAGAGGTGTCCCGGCTCAGTGCATGGAGAGACCGGAATAGAGTCACACTCGAAATCCAGAACGTTTTTGCCGATATGCTTGCCCTGAGCCATATACCGGAAAGCCTCAACCACATCGGTAACAGCAAACCCGGTATAGGGAAGCGGCTTGTATTGCTGAGAGGCAAAATTTTCCGCCAACTCTGAGAACATCTCAGCCACATATTCCGGCTTTTCCTGAAGGTGTTGTGCCAGATCGACGACAAAATAGGAAATATTGTTGCGCAGTTGTTCAAGGCCAAGCTTGGCATTGCTGTAAATATCCATCTTGCCGATCTCAACGAAACGGCCGAAATTACGCAGCACGGAAAATGACTTGGGAATAAAGTCACCGGCCAGAGAATTTAATACGCAGTCCACTCCCTCGCCCCCGGTGATCTCCATGATCTCATCGGCAAATGCAAGGGTCCGGGAACTGAGAGCATGGTGAGCGCCAAGCTCCAATAACAACTTGCGCTTCTCCGGCGTCCCCGCAGTGGCAAAAATCTCCAGTTCAAGCCTCTTGGCAATCTGGATTGCCGCCATACCAACTCCGCCGGTTCCTGCATGGATCAGCACACGCTCCCCTTTCCTCATGCGGGCAAGCTCATTGAGCGCATAATGAGATGTCAGGAAAACCGTGGGCAACGTTGCTGCATCCTGGAAGCTCTGGTGAGCCGCCTTCCGGAACACCATGTGCCGATGAACCGTTACATATGATCGGAAACAGTATGGAGCCATTCCTGCCACCGCATCACCTTCCTTGATATCAAGGACTCCCTCCCCTACTCGGGTAACAATCCCGGAGAAATCATCACCAAACCACTTTAAATCCACCGGGTTACCGGGATACATCCCCAGCGCCTTCATTACATCACGGAAATTGATCCCCCCGGCCTTCACCGAAACCTCAATCTCGCCGGCCGCGGGGGCACGTCGCACAGTTTGGTTAAGGGACAGGTTCGTCAGAATTCCCGGCGCATCAATCTGCAGGCGGTAAGGAAGGACGGTTCCGTCTTCACAGGAAGCATCCTGGACACGGTTGGGCGCATCTTCCACCTTGACCGGATACAGGCGGTTGACATAACGCCTGTCCTCACGATAACCGACCTCGTTCTCCTCATCACTGAGCACAATCTCGTCGTAAACATTGCTTGCATCAAAATCGGTAACTTCCTCCGCAAGATCAATGTGTCGCCACCCAAACTCCGGATGCTCGCCCCGGGCCACACGCAACAAGGCCACCGCCGGTGCTGATGCCAAGCCGGAAATCCGGTCATCAACAGCAATTGAACCTACTCCCCTGCCCAGCACGTAAACGGTCGGCACCTGTTCAAGTTCAGCCGAAGCAAGGGCCTGGGAGAGACGCAGAAGATGCATCGATCCCTTTTGCTGGGCAGCCATCAAATCATCCGGAACGGTAGCAGATGTGACGGGTGCAACCTCAATGCCACAGGCATGGATAATCGTCTCAATGGTATGAATGCCGGCCACGACCTCCGCAGGCGGGCTCTCAGAGGAGGCAATGACCACTTGTTTGCCATCCGCCTCCAGAAGTGTCGAAAGCTGACCGGAAAAATCCGCACAATCCGAAAAGATCACCGCTGTTGGAAGGTCCGGATTCCTTGCCCCCTCATCCCCCTGAGGAGGCTCTGTATGATCTTCTACAGGAGCACCCCGCTCAGCAATGAAAGCAGTCTGTCCGGCATGTTCAGCATCCGGGGTATTGACAAAAGAGGCAACATTCCCATAGCCGCAATCCGCAAGAAGATCCTCCCACTGCCGGCGGTTTAAAAGGGCGGAATCCGGACGCAAGTCCATGTCGGTATATTGCCACCACCCCTTCAGGAGACCGAAAATCAAATCAAGGCCATTTCGCGAACGTGTAACCTCCAGAAACATCAATAGACCACCCGGAGCGAGACAATTCTTGAGTTGGCCAAGTGTTGTCTTCAACTCAGAGGTGGCATGAATGACATTGGTGGCCAGGATCAGATCATAACCGGAAGGATCAATGCCTTGCTCAGCGGGATCCTTCTCGATATCAAATATACCGAATTCAATGGAACTATTATCGGCAAAGGCTTTGCGAGCCTCGGAGATAAAGGCAGGACCGTTATCCGTGAAGGTATAGTCTATACGATCTGCAGGCAGCGTTTCGAGGACACTGCGGGTCAGGGATCCCGTTCCCGCACCGACCTCAAGGATCCTGACTGCACGGCGGTTCGAAACGCCTTCAACCGCCTTTGCCACCGCACAAGCCAACATCTCGTTATTGGCAGGAAAATCAGCACCCTGTATATAGAAAGCCTCCAGTTTCTCGGATGATCCGCCGGGAAAGAGAACCTCCAGCGGATCAGTATCACCGGATAAAACCTCGGCCAGCCGTGGCCATGCCATATCATAGAGATCCAGGTCCGCTGCATATTCCGGATAATCAGCCCTGAGTCCGGCAAGCTCGTCAATCACATCGGTGACGGCAAACTCGCGCACTAACTTCCATTGCCCATCATCGCGATTCTCTAGAACTCCGTCGATTACCAATGCCTTTAACTGCGCTACTGCAAGGCGGTGATGCTCGGGAACAATTCCCAATGATTCAAAGAGCTCGCCTGTCGCAAAGTCCTCCCCGACCTTTAAGCTCCAGCCAAGCTTCTTGTATGCCTCCTCAACACACCGGCACGCCAGGGAATCAACCCGTGAGGCGAAATCCCCCAGGTAACTGGCCAGCTTGTGACGTTCATAACGCTCTTCCAGCCCCTCATTAACCGAAGCGGCTATCTCTTCAGGCGGCTCAAATCCCGGATCCCCGGAAACACGGCTGCCGCGCAGGCGCTTCGCCTCCCAGCGAAACTCATAAAAAGAATTCTCAATGGCTTCAGCCTCCTCATCCTTCTGCTCAACACGGTCAATCCGGAAACCAAGGATATCAGCCACGCGCTCACCATCTTCATCATAGACAAAAATGTCAGAAAGCACACTCTCGTTATCATCAAAGGTAATGGCCGCATGAACCCAGAACCGGCCTGGCGGACGCTCCCTGTAAAGGTGCACACGGCGGATGGCCGCCGGTAGAAAGAAATTCTCACTTGCCTTGGCTCCATCGGGAATAACCTGAGCCCCCTTTAACGCATGAAAACAGGCATCCAGAACAGCGGGCTGGAAATGATAGTCTGCAACGGTTTGCGCCACCTCATCCGGAACGGTGATCTCGGCAACCGACTCATTAGGCCTGCTCCAAATATTGGTTACCTGGCTGAAATTCGGACCAAATTGGTAACCGGCATCCCTGTATTCCTCATAGTATTGCTCATGGTCCGCATGTTTCTCCATGCGATCACGGATCACCTCAATGCTCTCGGCTGCCGACGGCACACCGGGCTCAACCTTGCGTAGGAATCCCTCGGAATTTAATTCCCAGTTCTTGCCCTCGTCAGTGGTTGAATACACCGCGAAAGACTTGTCTTCCTCGCGGTAAACGACGCGCACGGTAGGCACGTTCTTCTCGGAAATAAACAAGGCCTTCTTGGTCACCAGGTCCTCTACAGCAATAACTTCATCTGCAAACAAGACCCGGGTCAATGCCAGACCTATCTCGGCATACCCCGCTGCGGGAAACACGATGCTGTCCCAGAACCGGTGGTCATCCAGATATCCAAACTCACGGGGGTCAAGGCGGAACTCCCAGGTTGGTTGCGGGGAAGGTTGACGTAATCCGAGAAGCGGATGATCCACCTTTTGCAAACGATGCCGATGGGACTCATCACACTCGATCCAGAACCGCTCATGATTCCATGCGTATTTTGGCAGGCGCACACGGTGCCCACCTGCCTGATTAACAGCCGCCCAGTCAATATCAACACCCTCACTATAGAGGAGTGCCAAATTCTGGAGAATGGTGGCACTTTCCTCCTCCTTGCGCTTAAGCGAGTGGAGGATAACGCCCTTCTTTCCGGCATCCCCAAGGCATTCGGTAATGGGATTGACCAGCGCCGGATGAGGTCCCAGCTCAAGGAAAAGCTCCGACCCCTCAAGGGCTATCTTATTGATCGCCGGGGCAAAAAGCACCGACTCACGGACATTCCTCCACCAGTAATGACCATCAAGGGCTTCACCCTCGAGCAAACCAGCTGTCACCGTCGAGTAAAATGGAACCAAGGCAGCACGCGGAACAATCCCAGCAAGAACCTCGATAAGCTCATCCTTAATCGGCTCCATCTGGTGGGTATGGAAAGCGTAATCAATGCGTAACCAGCGCACAAACTTACCGCTATCCTCGATGCCGGAAACAACCTCTTCAAGAACCCCGGTATCACCCGCAAGGGTAACCATCCCCGGGCTGTTAACCACCGCCACCTCAATTTCCTTTTCGTGTCCGGAAATGAGCCGTCTCGCTTCATCGCGTGAAACACCCACCGCGACCATTCTCCCATGTCCCCCGGTGGTATTCTGCAGCCTGCTCCGGTGATAAATCACCTTGACGGCATCCTCAAGGGTATAGATGCCAGCCACATAGGCTGCAGCGACCTCTCCAACACTGTGGCCAATGACCTTTGCCGGAAGGATTCCCCATGATTTCCAGAGTTCTGCCAACGCAACTTGAAGTGCAAAAATTGCAGGTTGCGCAATGTCGGTACGATCAACCTTCGAATCCTCTTCCCCGCGGTTCATCTCCTCAATGAGTGACCAGCCAGCCATGGGGATGAGCAGGTCATCAATACGCTGGACCATGTCCCGGAAAACCGGTTCGCTGACAAGCAATTCCTGGCCCATACCCCACCACTGCGCCCCCTGCCCGGTAAAAACAAAGACCGGTGAAGTATTCGCAACCGATGACTTGGCGCTGACAATGCCCTGATCTTCCCCGGGATTAAGCATCCAAGCCTTCAGCCGCCCCCGCATTTGCCTCGTGTCCTCACCAATAACAACAAGACGATCATCCATCTGCTGCCTGTAGTGGCCGGCTGAGAAGCAAATCTCACCCAAAGGGTCGTCACTCTCGCTGAGGAATGCCCGATAGGACTCCGCCACCTTACGCAGGGCAATCTCCCCGTTGCCGCTGATTGGCAGGAGGAACGGTCTCTTTAAATCCGGACTGTCATTTGCTTCGGTTCCTCCTGACACCTCCTGAGGCGCCTCCTCGAGGACAATGTGGGCGTTGGTTCCTCCGAAGCCAAAGGAATTAACTGCAGTGACAGGTGGCAAGTCACCCTGACGAGGCAGGGGCATGTTCTCCTTCGGCACCTTCAGCTTCAGTTCCTTGAAGGGAATGTTTGGATTTGGTGTCTGGTAATTTAGGTTTTGCGGTATCTGCCCCTTGTGCAAAACCATCGCCGCCTTAATCAGTCCGGCAATACCTGAACCGGATTCGAGATGCCCTATGTTGGATTTAACCGAACCGATAATACATTCTTCTCCCTCGGCCCGTCCCTCACAAAGCACCTCACCAAGGGCCCGGGTCTCAATGGGATCACCCACCGGGGTTCCCGTCCCGTGCGCTTCCATGTATGTCACGCGATTGGGAGGCATACCGGCCTGGGCATAGGCATCACGCAGCATTGCTGCCTGCGTATCCTCCCCCGGGACCGTCATTGATGATGTGTTACCATCCTGGTTAACCACTGCAGAACGAATCAGGGCATAAATACGATCACCATCCTCACGTGCACGCTTGAGGGACTTGATCACCACCAACCCCGCCCCCTCGCCACGCACATATCCATTGGCACGGGCATCAAAGGCAAAACACTGCCCGCTTGGCGACAACATGGTCGCCTTGGAAAAACCAATTGAACTATCCGGCATCAAGAGGGCATTGACTCCTCCGGCAAGCGCCGCATCACAATCACCGCTCCAGATACTCTTGCAGGCCAGGTTCACCGCAACCAGCGCAGAAGAGCATGCCGTATCCACGGACATGGAAGGTCCCTTGAAATCATAGAGGTAACTGATGCGGTTGGAGGCAATGGACAGGGTGCTTCCCGAGTTGGTGTGCACGTCAATATCAGCCTCACCCATCATCTGGATCGAGCCGTATTCATTTGAAGAGATGCCGACAAAGACACCAGTGCGCGATCCTCGCCACGCCTCCGGCTTTTCAGCCGCATCCTCAAGAGCCTCCCAGGCCACCTCAAGCAACCAGCGCTGCTGGGGATCAATACGCTGCGCCTCACGCGGCGAAATACCAAAAAATGAGGCATCAAACTGGTCGACCTCCTCCACAAATCCACCCCACTTGGTGATCATCTTGATCGGGACAGAAACATCGGGATGGTAATACCTTTCGGCATCCCACCGGTCTGGAGGAACCTCCCGGATCGCTGATTCTCCACGAACTAATAGATCCCAGAATGATTCCGGATCATTAGACTTGCCGGGCAATCGGCATCCGATTCCGACAATGGCAAGAGGTTCCTGATTTGATACTGGCATGCAGTTAATTAAACAAAATAAGAAATCACCACAGGCATGGGGAAAGTCAAGGTTCCCTGAGCGATAATACGACTTCCCCTCAGGTTGCTAAAACCCGATAGATGCACCCCCATCCACCGTTAACAGGGCTCCCGTCACAAAACTGGCTGCAGGCGAGGCAAGAAAAACCGCAGCATGCCCAACCTCTTCAGCCTTGCCAAGGCGATCCATGGGGGTACGGCCAAAGACCTTATTACGGCGTTCCGGGTCAGCTTCAAAGGCATCGAGTGCCATCTTCGACTCGATCCATCCCGGCAGGATGGCATTTACACGAACCCCGTGTGGAGCATATTCCGAAGTGAGGCTGTATACCATGCCGTGCATCGCGCTCTTGGCGATCGAATACGCACAGACATTCGGAAGCCCCATCAAGGCCGCCATGGATCCTATCAGGATAATTGAACCGCTTCGCCTCTCCAGCATCGCCGGCACAAAGGCTCTGGTTAGGGCAAGGGAGCCTCGAACATGAACATCAAAAACACTCATGAACTCCGCATCACTCATTTCCACCGAGGGCTTGCGCACATTGACCCCGGCATTATGAACAATACATGTGGGCACACCGTGCTCATCAACCACCCTGTCGCGAAAATCCGTGATTTCTGCAATTTGCGCAATGTCCTGGACCGCATAGCACGCCCTGTCATCCAGGTCGGCCGCCGCCTTTGCCAAGACCTCTTCACGGCGCCCAACGAGAATCACCTTCTCTGCACCGGCCTGCAGCATGCACTTTGCAATACCAAGTCCGATACCTGTGCCACCACCGGTAATCATGGCTGTCTCACCAGCCAAGCTGTAAGGATCATCTTCTTTCATAACAAATATTTAAATTCAGTTCTGTTGCTCAGGAGACCGGCTTACTGAACCGCTCAAGAGCCACTGGGATCAAGGTTGTCCCGGCACCGGCTTGTTCAGGGGCACGCAATTTCCCATCCTCAATACGGAGCGGCTCCACAAAGCAATCCTTGATCCATGGAATGAATTCCAGCAAGTTGATTCCGGGATGAGCAATGCTCAAATGTGCCTGCACCTGTGCCATGTCTCCCGCGTGCGGTGTCACGGGAAGTCCTGCCGCATGCGCAACATCCGATACCTGCCATGCCTCCGTGATCCCTCCCAGGCGCGTAGCGTCAGGTTGCACGAAATGAACTCCTCTGCAGGCAATGAACTCCTTAAATTGCGCCAACGAATAGAGCATCTCTCCTAGGGCGACAGGTGTCTCTATTGCCTCGGCCAGCTCTACATGCCCGCACACATCATCATGCCAAAGCGGCTCCTCAATCCATTGCACATCATAATCCTTTAGCCTGCCGGCAACCTCAAGTGCCAATGGCATGCGCCATCGGCCATTGGCATCAGTCATTAACTTAACCCCCGGACCGACAACCTCACGCACTGCCTCCACGCGCCTGAGGTCCTCAGTAAAATCCTCTTTTCCCACCTTCATCTTGATACTTTGATAACCTTCTTCCTCCACCAGTCGCCTGGCGTCATCAACCAACACCTGCAGTCCGAAATTTAACCATCCTCCATCCGTGTTGTAGACCTCCACCTCGGCATCATCAACCCCTCCGAGCGTTCGCCACAAGGGCTCCCCGGCTTCCTTGGCCTTCAAATCCCATAGAGCAATGTCAACCGCTGCCAAGGCCATGGTCAGGATTCCTGCCCGCCCAACCCACTGCAATGGCGGATGGTAGGCCATCTTTGACCATAACCTTTCAGTTTCCAGCGGATTTTCCCCAACAAGAAGCTCACTATAGCAGTCCTCAATGCACGAGGTAATCAGACGATCACTTTTGAGATGAGCGTGTGTCCCTGTGAATCCGTAGCCAACCTTGCCGCTGTCGGTATGCACCATCACACCAGGCATTCCCCAGTGGGTAATCGAATGCGTGCTGTCGGCAATACCATCGCGGGTTACAGGCACATGCAGGATAAAGGTCTCGAGGGAAGTGATTATCATCTTCGCTACAAGCAAAGCGGAACTTATGCCATGGTTGCAAGCATTAGATACTGTCGCAGGGGATCAATTATGATATTCCCGTTTTGTTTCGCTTAAGATTGCGCTCTGTGTTTATCTAATAGGCTAATTCCTAAGTAAATCGTGAAACAGAAACCCTTAATCCCAATGTCACTACCTTCCCCTGCACCCCTTCTCGCCGTGATGCTCTTGGCATCAACCCCTTGCCAGGCAGAACTCGTCGCCCACTGGAAAATCGACGAGGCAACAGGAGTCCTGGCCGCGGATAGCATCAATGGCCACAACGGGATCATTGCTGGAGGAGCAAGGTGGAACACGGTGAATTTGCCCCCGGTTCCCTCCGGCACCAACGCTGCCCTGGAACTGGACGGAGTGGATGACCAGATCGATATTACTGGATACAAGGGAATCCCGGGAACCGGCGCCAGGACAATCTCAGCCTGGATTCGAACCAGTCACACCAATCCCCAGAACCGGGGCATTCTCTCCTGGGGGGTCAACCAAACCAGCAGTAAATGGACTTTCCGCATCCAGACAAGTAACGGCACCCCTGGCACCATCCGCATCGAGGCAAACGGTGGATTTTTTGTCGGCAACACGGTGGTAACTGACGGCAATTGGCATCATGTCGCTGTCACCTGGGAAAACGACGGCACCCCTGACGTCCTGGACTCCAAGCTATACGTCGACGGTGTCCTTGATGCTGAGTTTGGAAGCCTGACAACACCGCCAAGCGCCAGCCAGAGCATCGCCATCAACACAGCCTCCTCAGCTGACGTTCGCATCGGGGATGATTTCCAGGTCAACCACAACTGGTTCGGAGGCATGGATGATGTACGCATCTACAATGAAGCGCTGGATGCCCGGGAAATTGCTGCCCTGGCAAAGGGAACTCCGATCATCACCAACTTTGATGCCAGTGAGGAAGTCGTGGCCAGCGGCCAAGCTATCACCCTCTCCTGGGTAAGCGATCCTGCCAATGATACCCTTGAGATCGATAACGGGATTGGTGATGTCTCCAACCTCTCCATGGTGACAGTGAACCCGACAGAGAGCACCATCTACATCCTCACGGGAAGACGGGGAACAAGCACTGACTCACAAAAAGTGAGGGTGCTGGTCGAGGATCCACCACTGATCAATAGATTCGTCAATCTCGACGCATCGACAATCATTGAAGGCCAATCCGTAGAGCTTTACTGGGATGTGTTCGGGGAAAGCGCAATCAGCCTGAACGGGATCGATGTAACCGGTGAGGAACAATTAACCCTTTCCCCGGTTGAAACCACGACCTACGTGCTGAGAACCTCCAATGACTGGGGGGTAACGACAACGGCTCTCACGGTAACCGTGCTTGGTCGCGACAGCCCCAACCTCAGCTGGACAGCTGCCGGCCTGCCCGCGGGGAATCTCGCACTCTGGTCTCCGCACATCAACGTGACAGGCAACAACGCAATCCGCTTCGTCAGGAACACAGGAGGAACGGTACAATCAGGAGCCAGTAACTTCACCACGGTTTCCCAATGGATCAATTCACCGGGGTTCAACCTCGCCTCGAATCCCAACGACTCGTGGCAAGATGGCCTAGGCGACCTGGTCACCAAGGCAAACGTCACCTGGGAAATGGTCTTCAGGCCGGGTGACTTCGCTGGCACGCATGTCCTCTTCAATACCGGTGGCAACGGTGATGGCACCGCGATTACCATTGCCGGAAGCCTGCTGGACTTCCGGTTCCAGGATGCCGCAACCACCACACAGCGGCTGGTGATCTCCAAAGACCTCGCTGACATCGGGACGGCAACGGATTTTTACCATGTCGTATGCCTCGCGGATGTGGACTCAGCCACAACAGGTACTGCGAAAATGTATGTTAATGGCCAACTGGTAGCCGGACCAGTCACAAGTGCCGGCACGATTGAGGACTGGGACGGCGGAGACCTTGCGGAACTTGGGAAAGGTAGCAACATCCCGGGAAGCACCACCTTCGCCCACACTGCCTTTACCGGCGACATCGCTCTGTTTAATTACTATGGCAACCGACTGCTCACTGAGCAGCAGATCAGTAACGCCTATGCGGGAATTGCCGGAGAATTTGCAGCCTTTGCCATCACTGCAATTGCCTATAATGCGACCCTAAACCAGATGGAGGTCACCTTTAATTCCAGCCCGGGAAGCATCTACGCCATCGATTCATCTGATGACCTCGCCAATTGGCTTGAAGTAAATGACTTCATCCCGGCAGAAGGAAAACAGACAACCTATATTATCGAGCAGATCAATCCATTTGAACCTAATATCCCCGCTCAGGTCTACCGCGTCCGCCTCGTCGAGTAATCCTTACCTGGAAACGCAAGAAACAAACCAGCCGGAATAGCCCTCCACTGCCACAGTTAGATAAGGGAACAGTGGCTCATGCCTCACGAACCCTGAACTATGTCAGGGTTGTTTTCGCATTAATGCCCTGCGATCGCCGAACAACGAATCATACCAACCATCAGGCTCACCTTTGCTGTTCCAATACTTTTCAGAACCTTCAGCTGTTTTGCCGCCTTTGAAGTTTCCTTCTGCCCGTTTTCATGCCTTTTTTGCTAGCCCTCCGTCCCCTTCAAGCCGCTATGGTGACAATTCAATAACCACGCGCAGATACTGGCCGACACTCTCGCTGATGGGCAACAGGCAAATTTCCCTGACCGTCTCCGTGCCGTCATCGTGAAAAACCCGGGGCAACACGGGTTCCGTGATCCCGGGCCCACTCAGCCATTCAACGAGGTCCGAAGAACACTCGACACGCCAATTAATATCCGGCCGATCCACCCTCCTTGTGTAAGTCACAGCCAGGAAATCCTGGTTATCCTCAACCAGAGTGGAAACGGCCATGCCAGGCACGGAACCACCATCCATGGCATCGCTCCCCGCGGCGTATTCCACGAGGTTAACCACGCCATCCCCATCTGGATCGTCAAGCTCACTGCTGCCAGGAGGATCACCCGGTCCAAAAAGTGCCTCACGCCAGGCGTGATAGCCCGGAGTTCCGCCGGGATCATCGATTCCCGGTGTTCCTGACAAGGTGGAACTTGCCGACCAGTTCCCGGCAACGGCATGATCCGGAAGGGATTCCGGTGACCTCAATGTCAGTGAGAATCCGGAGCCATCAGGCGAAACCGGCCATGGAAAAACATCGTCATAGGTGAAATCCCGCACTGCCTCGCCGGCACCAAAGGATAATTTCAGGCGTTCTCCGCCATTGTCGAGCTTGTCGGAAGCCTGCCATTGCCCGGCAACCGGCAATCCTTCACCATAACGCATTTCAAAAGCTCCACGATCCTTAACCACCAACACGATACCGCCAGGAGGCAGTGAAACGATTTCCGCCGTGGCAAAATCAAAATCAATCCCCTTGGTGAAGCGCAGGTCCCTCAAGTCAAGGGTCACATCACCTACATTCTTTAACTCTATATACTCAAAGAAATCGTCATCACTGTAGCCCGCCGCGACCTCGTCCTCTCCCGGGTTGCGCGGATGATACATGAACTCGGTCACAACCAGTCCCTCCCTAAGATCGCTGATATCGGGTAATGTAGCGACAAACTCAACCGGAGTAGACCAATGACCCCAGCGACCGGTGTTGTCCTTGTGGCGAACACGGGCCCGGTAAAGCCTACCAGGGCGCACCACGGATGTCGGGACGGTCACCTGGCTCTCAAATGCCGGGAGTTCACCTGATTCCCATTGCGCATCCCATTCAAGCTTGACGGATTCGGGCCCGGTGGAAGCACCGGTAATTCCGTTCATTCGCAGGTCAAAAATCATGTCACTGCTGCCGGCACTCGCCTGGTGCACTTCAACGGCAAGCACATTCTCTCCTTCTCGGAAAACCGATAGAGGGACATCGAAATCAAATAACGTATCCTCATCCCGCGCTACTGAAGCAGGGGTATCAAAATCAAAGACCCCGGCAGGTATCTGGGAACGGGCAACCTCTACCCCGTTCACGTAGATAACCGCCCCGTCATCACGCTGCAGACTCAGGGTAATCGAGTTGAGGATATCCAGTGCATCAATGATGATTGTTTTTCGGAAATACGTAGTGATGTGCTTGTCCGCGGAATTGGGTCCGAAACTGATCGGTGTAGCCACCTGATTATCATTATACCCAAGCGGTGAAGCCCCGGTTGACCACGCACCGTCATCAAAACCCGGTTGTTGCCAGGCGCTCTCCTGATTGCTTCCATCATCAAGGTATCTCCACTCCGAACCGGTCGTGAAGAAAGGGACCAGTTGACCACCCCCGGCACCCGGCGGGGAAATCTCAGCCACCCGCCATTCCATCGCGGCAAAAGTTGCGCTGCCCTGAGGGTCGGAAAACGGTGATGACTCAAACCTTAAACCGTTAAGCGGAAACCCGGCAGCGCCGATATAATTGATAGTCGGAGTCGCGGGAATCCTGCCCCCCTCACCATTGGAGGCCTGCAGTGAATCAAGGTGTGCCCCCCGGCCTCCAACCCCCACGCTGCCCCCCGGCCATGACCCGCCTGAGAAAGCAAAATTCTTCATATCCTGCACCAAATTGGCAAGCGACACCGAGCCGGCCCCGCCAAGCCCCCCGTAATTGCCGGCATCGGAAGGGGCCCCCCTCCAACGATCGCTGTCAGCAGACTCAAAGGACTCAATGACCATGGCAAAGGCATCAATGAGTGGCATAAGTTGGTCTTCCTGCCAGAGCAGGTCGCGCAATTGCCGCACCTCATTAAAGTAATCGGGCCAGAGCTCCGGCGTTGAACTGCCATCACTTCCGCCGCCGCCTGCCGGAAACAGGGCATTGTAGACCACGTCATGACCGCTGTTCCATGTCGGCCCCCAACTCGCGTCAGTATCCCAGGGAAGAATCCACAACTTACCCTTCGAGTTGTTCTCCGCGATATAGTCCGGTTCAAAGTAATAAACCATATTCTTGTTCGCACTTGGCCAGAAATCATAAAGGCGAATCGCCTCCGCCATTGCATGCCAGCGGTTCCACTTGTGCATGTTTACGTGGGCACGGATATAGTCTGCTGAATCACCCCCGTCCAGTTGTGCCTCTATGGTGGCATGGTCGCTGCCGTCGCTCGGTGCAAAGGCAGCCTGGTAGCGTTGTTGACGCCGCCAGTCGGTTGTCTGGTTAATCAGCTTATAGAGGTTTCCCTTTTCCAAGTCATGCGCTTCCATGAAACGCACATCATAGGTTTCCAGGACAAAGTTCAGCCCGTGGAAATCCCCCCGCCACTGGTCAGGAGCCTCTTGTTCGTCGTCAATCACCCGCCAGTGGATCCAGTGTGTATTGCAACCGGGAACACCTATCTTGTTGAATAAATACATGGTAACCGCCTCGTTAAGCCCATGGGTAAGGGTTGACCTATTATCAAAGCCTTTCCCGGTGGTCAGGGTGCGCCACTTCTTGGGATATTTCTTTCCCGTCTGGTCACGTGCCTGGAAGTAACTCCCGTCATTGAAACGGAAACGCATGGATCGCTTTCCGGCACGATGATAACGGCCGTTGGCTCCACGCAGGCGGTAGCGGATATTGTCATAAACAACACCATCATAAACAAGCGCCCCGTTCCAGTTATAAAAGAAACGCGCTTCATTACCCTGGCTAATCTGGGCAGAGTTATAAGCCACGCATTCTTCATAGTCCCCGGCACGTGTAATAAAGTGATAGACCGGAAGACTCTCAAGGCCCGCAGAGGGATGCCCGTTGTAGTCCGGTATGCCGTCATAGACAAAATAAGCAAAGTTTAAAGACGGATCATCGGCATACGGCACCCTTATACTGACACCCTCGCTGTCACCTACCCTGATCCGGTAACGCACCAGGGAGCGGTGCGCACGAGGCGGTAGAACAACACTGTAAATTGCGTCCCCCGAAAGGCTGTCACCATCGAGACCGTTATCAACCATCTCGAGGCTGCTCCAGCCCTGCTCATAGGCATCAT
The DNA here is from genome assembly GCA_024229495.1 of Verrucomicrobiaceae bacterium. Taxonomy (GTDB): domain Bacteria; phylum Verrucomicrobiota; class Verrucomicrobiia; order Verrucomicrobiales; family DEV007; genus CACIUL01. Next base: position 22,738 of record JAAESJ010000186.1, read on the forward strand.
TATCGGAACGCTCCAGGGAGAGGTTTATATTCCCCCCCGAGACCGATAACGGTAACTTTGAGGGTATGTAGGATCCTGGGTCAACCTGCTGATACTCCAAGATCACTGATGCCACCCCTTCCTGGTCGGTGACCTTCGCTGTAATGACAACAGCCTCATCCGAACCGGGTTGTTGCGGAAAATGGCTGACCTTGCGGATATTGGGCGCCGCGTTCCTGCTGAAGGCCACGTTCCTTGAACCGGGGCTTGGCGTTGGCGGCATATCTTCCTGCGCAGCCCTCACTAATGAAATATCAAAACCAAGGTCACTGCTGCTGGGACTGGCATTGAATACCTGGACCGCAATGGTATTAATTCCCTCAACAAGGAAAGATCCCGGGTTGACGATTGTCTTTTCCAGCACTTGCCCTTCGCTGCCCTGGCCTGTGGCAAGGTTGCCAATACCGGGTTGTTGAGCATTGCTAAATCGAAAGCGTTCCACCTCAACTCCATTGATCCAGACAAGCATCCCGTCATCAATCGTGTAATTGATTGCCAATTGCGTCGGCATCTCATCTGTAGCGACGGCAAAGGTCTTGCGCAGGAAAATGCAGTTGTAGTTGCCGCGCATCCCATCGATAACCGTGTTCAGGGTGACCCCATTGACCCTGCCAAACCCAAAGGGTGCCCGCGCACCCTTTGACCATGTTTCGTCCTCAATAAATCCCGGTGCACGCCATGCTTCCACCGGCTCGGAAGCCTCAGTGTTTCCGGGCCGCCAGCTCCAGCCATCATCGGCAAAAGGCAACAAGATCGCTTCACTGAGTAGATTCTGTGGCAGGGAAGCACGCCATGAACTGCCAAGGGAATTATCCAGTCCGGCATTCATCAGTTCAATGGAGGCTCCACCACCATTGGATGCCACAGGCCAGGGAAAACCCGCCTTGTAATCCACCATGTCAACAAGCTGGTCAGAGGCATCACGAAGCCTGATTGTTTCACCCTCCGAGTCCAGGCTACCGTTGTAGGGGCCCAGGGCTGTGACATTAAGTGTCTCAAGCAGCGTCGATGGATCCTCAGCGATCACAAGGTAATCACCGCCGGCAATGGAGATACCTGCCGGGAAATAATAGTCAACGGCACCTGAAATCCGCCACCCCCCCAGGTTAATTGCAGCAGCATCAGGGTTATGAATCTCAATGAACTCCTGCCGCACCGTATTGTCCGGCGGATTGAAGTGGATCTCGTTAATCACCACGTCCCCTGAGACACTGCCCAGAGTCAGTGAAAATATGCCATATATGGAAATAAAACGTGCAGGTAAGTTCATGGGACGGTTAAAAAGGGCGGGGTTTATCCGCAATACTATAGCAAGATTTCCCTCTTGCGAAAACACCGGGAAAAACCTCCGTAACTAATCCCTCCAGTAGCAATACAGCAATGACCTCAGCGAAAGGTTCCCTTTCCGCCCATGCTATTGCGCAACCTCACGCACCCGGTAAAACCTGCGCAATACCCCGTCAATCATGGTGTCGGTAAAACTGGTCGATTCTCCTGCGGAGACAATACCGTCATCAAACTCAATCCAGCCCTTTAAGTCATTAGAGAAATCAATCGCATAAATACTTCCATTTCGCGATGTCCAGCTAAGCGTCACCTCACCAGCAATTGGATCATGCCTGAGCCCCTCAATCATCATCGCTGCCCCGCCAGGTGGCACATATTTCACGATTAACTGGGGACGCAAAGCCTCATTGGCAGCCTCGCTGCTGTGAAAAATATGGGTAGTGGCATCGAGTCCCCGCAACAGAATACCTTCATTGACAGTCTCCGGGGCAGGCTGGGCCCAGTTCCAGTTCCCAGTCCAGCACGGGTTACCTCCTCGATCTCGACATCCCTCAACCGTCGAGGCCAGGGACCAGTCATTAATCAATTCCGTCAAGTCGCCGGTGAACTCAATATCAAAGGGCATATCAGCGAGCGCACCGGCATTGTCTTTCGAGGCCAACGCTTGCTCCTGGTAATCCACCCCGGCCATTGTTGGCCCCCCTCTTCCACTCGCCCAGCTTACCCTTGCGGGAAATCCACCGTAATCGGCAAGATGAGTCCAAGTCACCTCATTACGGTTACCACCAAGGACTGTCCCTCCACAATTACCACCCTCCCGCCAGGCCGAGTTGGCAGGTGCCAACCGATAAGCCGACACAGCACCTCCGCCAGGAGAATTCTGGCTGAAGAGCCTAAGGGTCACCGAATCGATTTCCACATACTTCTCAAAGAGTGAAGACACATCAAAGCGTAACAAGCCGAACCGATTACTGCCGTTTACCTCTATCTTCGCGCACTTCCCGTAATTGGACATTCCGCCACCAAAAGCGCCACCATTGAACACAAAGGTATCGTCAGTGCCGCTGTATTCGGCATTGTTCGTAAACACAGCAGTCTCGATTCCATAGATGTTCCCGGATCCTGATAACCACAGGAAAACCAATCCGCTTACCCAAAGGTTTAATGTTTTCAATGTCATCGTTTGAGTTTGCACGCGGGACTCATGCATGCACGAGCCCCGCTTCCGGTTGGAATAATATCTATTTATTTAACGAATGGAAGTCCTTAAAATCCTAACAAGAAATTGCAAAGCTCCTCTTGGTTTCGATATCAAGAAGATCATTCAATTTCACGCACCCGGTAGAACATGACTTTGTTGCCTTCCGTAAGGAAACTATCGGTATAATCGGTCGATTCCACTTCACCCTCCACTCCGTCGTCAAGTTCCTCCCAGATCATGAGGTCATTGGTGCGATCAACCGCATATATCCTGCCGGCCTTTGAGTTGAAGGAGATAGTAACCACCGGACTTGCTCCCGAGAAGTTGGCACTGATGTTGTTGATCTCGAGAGGCGTCCGGGAGCCCTCAACCACGTAGTTGCTGGAGTCGAGTAATACATAAGGGCCATCTTGAGAAAGATGCTCTCCCTCGGCGACAGAGACCTCAAAG
>JAAESJ010000187.1 GCA_024229495.1 Verrucomicrobiaceae bacterium
CATAGTAGGCAGACTGCCACTGAGAGGTCCCGGCATCAATGTCACGAAGGAATGCCATCGTCTGCCCGAGGTCATTGACCTCCTGATTGGCGCCGTTTCTGGCCGAATACCAAATCTTAAATCCCCAGGACGCACTGTCGGCCGGGATTGCCGGCATCACGCTCTCGGGAATTGCTCCCCACTTGGATTCTGCTGACGCATCATTTGGGTTAATAAAAAGGGTGAAAGCCAAGGCAACAAAGGTTGCAAAAGCGGCATGTATACTGCGGAGTTTCATGGGTTTTATGTAGAGGGCTTGCTTGAATTATCTAATCCCAAAAGGATTACATCGAGATGTATCTTACATACGCAACCTAAACAACTGCGTCAGTTTCTGTAAATCTCACGCCATCAAGGTAAATCCGGTCTGTCCTGATAACCGCACCAATCACTATTTATTTATAGGAATAGTCGTCACTAAAACCCTAACAAGAAGTTGTCAGCCTCTCCTTGGTTTGGCTCTCAAAAAAGTTATTCAACTTCTCGCACCCGGTAGAACATGACCTTGTTGCCTTCCGGCAGGAAGCTGTCGGTAAAATCGGTCGATTCCACTTCGCCTTCCACTCCGTCATCAAGCTCCTCCCAGACCAGGAGGTCAGTGGTGCGATCCACCGCGTATATCCTGCCTTCCTTGGAGTTAAAGGAAATGGTCACAACCGGGCTTGCTCCCGAGAAGTTGGCACTGATGTTGTTGATCTCGAGAGGCGTCCGGGAGCCCTCAACCACGTAGTTGCTGGAGTCGAGTAATACATAAGGGCCATCTTGAGAAAGATGCTCTCCCTCGGCGACAGAGACCTCAAAG
>JAAESJ010000188.1 GCA_024229495.1 Verrucomicrobiaceae bacterium
AGTCAACGAGTTAAGGATGATGGGACACACGAAATGTGGAATAAGCTTAATGAGGTTGCAGAAAAGTGGCCCAAACTACCGAAGGAAATCCATGATGCCATATTGGCAATCGTTGGGTCGACTAAGGAAACATAATCCCCCAAACAACTGACCATGAATCATGGGTCGTTGGTTAGGGGTCAGGGTGCGGATATCATTCTTTACCTTTAATTTCTAACCATTTATTGAATTCGGTTTCTTCTACATTCATTAATAATCGTGACTGCTCTATATCATTCAATTGATAAAAGCTAACAAAGTCATAATCCCAAATATTTCCTTCATCCTTCTCTCGTTTGGATTTTCTAATTTCATCCTTCTCTCGTTTAGGTTTTCTAATTCCTTGACCCATACAGAGACCGAACAAGCTAAAAATAATTCCTCCTAAAGCTACTTGAAGTCCAATGTCATATAGCGATACGCTTAACCAGCATCCTAAAAGAAAAACACATAAAGAAAATAAAGAAAAATACACCCAATTCCTCCCTCTGTATTTCCAATTAGAGTGCCTACTCTCCGTTGCATGAGATCTTTTGCGCCTTTCTTCAGCATCCTCTCTCAAGGCTAACTTCAATAGAGCCAACCCCATGAATATACCACCTACTATCTTTATCCATTCTACCATTTTCAAAACAATGACCAACCAAACAAACAACAGCAATAAGAAACAGCTATAGGGATCTTAGAACTTCACAATCCCCAAACAACAGACCATGAATCAGGGGTCAGGGTAAGGAGTGCGAGGGTGTTGCGCTCACCGCCTGTCATCCCGCCTCGATTGGTCGCCTGTTAGGCGCCGCATCAGGTCCTCCTTGATTTTGTCATCCGTGATCCTCTCCGCCCAGGCAAGGGCCGCTTCGCGGTCATCACGTGCAGCGGACACGGCATATTCCTTGATCGCCTTGTCATAGGAAGGTCCAAGCGGCCGGGAAGCCAGCCACTGCCCTGCAGCGACAAAGTCCTCGCGGATATAGTCCTCAAATCGCTCCCCGATGGCACGCTTCTTCCCAGAAAGTTCAGCCGGCAATTGCGTCAACCAGTCCAGCTCCTCATTGATGGGGCCCGCTGCCCTGCGTGCCGCGCGCTCCAGACCATGCGAGGTAATAAAGGGCTGCTCGACATTATCGGTGATAAACTGAAGCGCCGCCTCGGGGTCAGCACCCGCCATCCGGTCAAGGACAATCCCTGCCGCATAACCCTTGTAGGAAAGCATGTCCTCACTGGCATGGTCAATGCCGTTAATCCATTCCGTCATCCCGCTTAAACCACGCTCCTCAAAAATAACCGATGCCAACTGGTCGGTCTGTAATCCGCGTGCGCGCCCACTCTTGTTCTTCTCTGAGTAGGTAATCGCACCATCAAGGTCACTTTGCAGCATCTCACGCATCACGGAAAAATGCATCCACTCCCGTGCTCCCTCATCCTCGACACCGGCAACATATTCCCTTGCCCCCTCAGGGTCCCTGTTGGCCCATCCGGAAACGGCCGATGTCCCGGCCCGCGAATCCCGACGTGCAGACTCGGAATCAAGCGCATATGCAATTGCCTTCTCACCTGCAAGCCTGCCCCATGCATACATAAAATCGCGAAAGTGCCTGTTTGTCTCATCGTTCCTTGGACCGTTTTCAAAGGCGACTAGCACCTCGGCTGCATTACCGGCATTGAGATTGATCAGAAGCTCGGCAATTCGCGCATTGCG
>JAAESJ010000189.1 GCA_024229495.1 Verrucomicrobiaceae bacterium
ATCCCACGCTTCACGTCGTTCGCGGGCACGATCTATGCGGTCAGCTCCAGCGGCCTGACGTTCTTCTTCATCAAGGATGCCGTTGTCATCAAGGTCGAACTTAGCCAGAAACTCAGGAAGGTTGCCGTTGCCGAACACTTTGTCACCACCGGGGCGTTCAGGCTTGTCTGCATCATTGCCGTCATCAGGACGCTCAGGCTTGTCTACATCGTCACCACCATCAGGGCGTTCAGGTTTGTCTACATCATTGCCACCATCAGGACGCTCGGGGCGTTCAGGTTTGTCTGCATCGTCACCACCATCAGGGCGCTCGGGGCGTTCAGGTTTGTCTACATCGTCACCACCATCAGGGCGCTCAGGCTTGTCTACATCATCACCACCATCAGGACGCTCGGGGCGCTCAGGCTTGTCTACATCATCACCACCATCAGGACGCTCGGGGCGCTCAGGGCGTTCAGGTTTGTCTGCATCGTCACCACCATCAGGGCGCTCAGGCCGCTCAGGCTTGTCTACATCATCACCACCATCAGGACGCTCGGGGCGATCAGGCTTGTCTACATCGTCACCACCATCAGGACGCTCGGGGCGCTCAGGTTTGTCTGCATCGTCACCACCATCAGGGCGCTCAGGGCGCTCGGGGCGTTCAGGTTTGTCTACATCGTCACCACCATCAGGACGCTCAGGGCGTTCCGGCCACTCGAGATTGTCCCAGTTGTCGCCATCTTCCGGCCACTCAAGATCGTCCCAGTTGTCGCCATCTTCCGGCCACTCAAGATCGTCCCAGTTGTCGCCATCTTCCGGCCACTC
>JAAESJ010000190.1 GCA_024229495.1 Verrucomicrobiaceae bacterium
ACATCTACTGCCGCACCATCGACAAAAAAGGCAATGCCCAACCGATGCCGCGCCCGTTCCGTAAATCCGGACGCAACACGATTGAAAAGTCGCCAATTACAGTTGAGGCCTGAGTTGAGGCGTTTTCCGGCAGATGTGGCCAGGGAGCCATGCCCCGGAAACACTGGATGAGGGCCGGGGAATTTCCGGCAATCAACTTGGCCATATCCGCAAGCGGTTGCCACTCCCTGCCGGTGTGCACGATCAGCTTGCCGACCTTATCCTTCTTGATCTCAAATCGATTGTTGTAGGTTGAGTAAAGCAAGTCTCCCTTAAGGAAAAAAAGAAACCGCTTCTTGCCCTTGTCAGTGAGAACCCTGATAGGAACAACACGGTCATTGGCACCATCCATGCGGTAACCTTTTACGGTCGTCGGAACCACGGATTTCTTCCCCACAGGTGCCTTGTATACCTTGTTTACCTTGATCCGGGCATGACCCTCCTTTGTGAAAGCGGTAATGGTGGCATCAACAATCATCGGAATTGCGGCATTGCGGATAGCCACCTCCAGCCCCGGTGGCAACTCATCACCTGCTGCCTGCGGAAGTTCGTCTGCCATGATGAAACTATTCAGAGCCATAACAGGCAGAAACAAGCCAGCTGCCAAGCAACGAGTAAGAGGAGTAAATGGGAGTTGTAATATTCTCATGGGATCTTCCTGTTGATTGCAATAACGTCGCGGATGAGAAACTTCTTAGAGGTTTTCACGCTTCTTCCTGAAAACAGCTCTCCAGCACAAGCTAGGCCTTGAACTTCCTGGCCTGACCGACCCAGTCATCACGCCGGATCCTATCCTTTAGCGTAAGCTGAGCTGAATAGTTCTCGATGTCCTCTTTGCCCCATTGCGCTATCTGCTCAAAGCTGTGAACTCCCAGTTCATTGAGTTGTTTCTGCAGAGCTTTGCCAACACCCCGCATTTTGGTAAGGTCATCCCCGGTAACCGTTGTAGCCGGATTTGTTTCAGGTTCCTCCTTAGGAATATTACCCGAAGTTACCGCTGTATTTCCTTTATCTTCAGGAAAATGAGATGGCTCCTGGTTATCGGAACGACCGCGCCCCCTCGTAAATCCTGCCTCTAGGTCATCCATTTGTTCCTGGATCAAGCTGATCTGAAGGTCTTTCTGTTTAATTTTCTCTTCCAGCACAGACACAGCGGCAGCGGTAACGCTACCTTCCTCAAACATCATAGGTTGTTTCTGAATGACTGACTTATGACGACCATACCAGTAGCCAAGCCCCAAAAAGAGCAACGCTGTCACCGCAAGAATCAATCCTATTTGTCCAACAAGATAAATCATGGCAATTTGCCGGGTTCGAACCCGGGCACCGATATTGCGACGCAAGTGGCGACTTGTCAATCATCAGCAACAACTGATACTGCGGATTATCCGGCCGGAGAGAGCCAGTAGAGTCATTATGACTGTTTAATGACGTAGATGGGTTTATTGAAGTCCTCCTTAAGGTCATCCACCATCTGCAAGCGTAACATCGAGGGGTAACTGGCCAGAGGCACTATCTGCCAGGAGCGTTCTGCTCCCACGTTATAACGAGCCTTTGCTGTTGCCTTGCGGTTTAACACCCCGTAATGAGCAAGCCGAATCGTATCGAAAGGATAAAACCCCGAGTGCACCTCGATCACCTCATACTCATACAGCACCAAGCAACTCTTGTAGGTAACGATACTTTTAGGCGGCAGGTTCGTCTTGATCTTCAAATGAATGGTTACATCCAGCTCACCCCAGTCGATTTCTGGCGCAACCAAAGACGGATCAACTCCCCTGTTAACCGGCATATCAGGTAAATCATCCTGAACCGGAGGCAACTGGGCAATCCCCTTTCCCTTGACGTAATTGACAAAATCATCAGCAACGTGACCTGCCCATTGTCGCGCCTCGGTGGGGCCATAATGGATGCCGTCATTCTGCGGATAGGGGTCTATATATTCAGTGACCCGCCTACTATCAAAAACCCGCCCGTATTCCCCAACCACCCTCTTCATCAGATTCTCCATTTCCTGCTGTAAGTCGACCGGATAACGCTCCGGATGGGACGAAGGCGGGGCAATCCAGTAACATTGAATCCCGTCCCTTGTGGTTGCCTTGGCCATGTTCCTGCAGAGACCCTCAACCTCCTGAACATTACCCTCTCGTGTGCGCCGCTTGGAAACAAGGCTGGCATAAAGGTTGGTGCCGGTCTGGACAACAACGATGTCAGGGGCGCAATCCTTGATGAGCCCCTCGACTTTAGGCACTTTATCGATACTGCGAATACGCATGTCCTCTTCCGGGCTCTTGTGCCAGAACCCAATGTTCGATGGTATGGGGTCATACCGACTCAACCAATAATAGGGAGTCGCTCCTCCGGCCACGTAGGTATACACCGAGAATCCGGCTTCTCGTAGCCTGGTATCAAAAGTACGCCCAAAAGCCCCCATGCTCATGGAATCCCCAAGATAAAGGATTCTCTTCGCGCCAGTTACCCGTTGAGCCTCTAGCTTGATTTTCGCTGCCGACTTGCGGGAAAAATCCTTGCGCTTCTTCACTCTGGAAAGCAGCCCGGGTTTAGCATCAGCAACCGGAGGCAATGCCACCAGCATGCAAAAAAGACTAACAACAATAGTGGTGAAGATACGCTGACACATCCCTTCGGAAAGCTCTTGTATTTTTACCAGAGTAGGCACATTTATCAACCAATATAAACATTACTGCTCCTGCATAAATACCCATACCGGGAACATCGCGGAGCCAATAAGCTCCGTTGACGCCCTCAATGAAAAGCCCGGTTATTTTGTCCGGTAATCACGCTGCATCCTCCGGATCCTTCCGCGAAGGGAAAATTTTGTCGCCGTCGACATTCGCTCAATGAACAAGACCCCATTGAGATGGTCCGACTCATGCTGAATCACGCGCGAAAGCAATCCATCTGTTTCAATCTCAACGGTTCGACCGTCAAGCAGGTCGAGGGTAGCCTTGAGCTCATAAGGACGCGTAACATCCCCCCGGATATCGGGAAAACTAAGGCATCCCTCCGACATCACGTCCGATTCTCCGCCATATTCAAGCTGCGGGTTCATGAATATCAAAGGCATAAGTTCCTCAAGCCCTGAATCCTTGCCATCTACTCGGAGATAACTGAAACACTCGGGATCATGGGACACATCCACCACCGCAAGCTGTATAGCGACACCCACCTGGGGCGCCGCAAGGCCTATCCCTTCGGCTTCCCTCATTGTTTCCAGCATATCCTGTACAAGTTCTCTAAGCTCATCGGAAACATCCACAACCATCGCGCATTTCTTGCGAAGAACAGGATCACCAAATATGACTATCTCGCGGATCACGGCTTATTTTCTGTGTCAGGTTTACGCATGAGAATTCTCGCCGGGACGTCCTTAACCTTGAATCCTGACCTGGTCAATGCATCCCAAGTGGCAACCAGAATCTTAAGCGGTGCATTCTCATCAGCCTTGAGTTCCAGTTTAACCCCAGGACGATCGGCCTTCAGTTTACGCAGGCGCTCAGCGAGGTTCCCAATGGCTACTTCCTCCGCTCCGAGGAACACGTTTGAATCCGCGCTAACCGCCAGCTCCATGCGTGACTGACTCGCGGTTTTTGATGCCAGCGAGGAAGCCTCGGGTAAGGTGATATTCGCAAACGTCTTCTCCTCAAGGGGGGCCGAGGTCAGAATGAAATAAATCAGCAGAATGGCAAGAATATCGATCAGTGAAATGATCGGAACTGAAGGTCTGCTGTTACGCTTGCGAACGAAGTTCAAGGAATCCTATGGCTGCGGATTGACGTTGGCGGAAGAGGCTAACAGCGATTCCTCCGTGAATACAGGGTTCAGCACTCCGGTATTGCGCGGTTTGCACAGCGCCGAAAGCAGCCCATTGATCAGTGATTCCATACGCACGCCCATGCGTTCGAGTTTCTTGGTAAAATAGCTGTGAGCTACCACCGTCGGAACCGCAATAGCCAGCCCGGCAATTGTTGTATTCAAGGCTTCGGCAATCCCTCGGGCAACCTCTGCACGACCACCAGCAACCCCTCCGACATCTAGGTTGCTGAACACGGCAACCAAACCGGAAACTGTTCCCAAAAGCCCGAGAAGCGGGGCAATGGTAATCACAACTTCCAGCAGGGCAATGCCCCGCTCCAACGCAACGACCTCCTCACGGGCCTTGGCCTCGGTGACCGCTGTGGCCTCTGCTCGGCTCGAATAGCCTCCGGTTATTGCCGTCAAGCCAATACGGGACAGCGGGGACTTGTTCGCGTCCAATAAATCAACGAGTTGAGGCAGTTCGTCTTCGGCCACAAAATCATCGGCCTTGATCAGGATCTGCTGAATCCGCAAGGGAACAATAGCATCAGCACGCAGGGTGATCGACTTGTAGATGATCACTGCAACCGAGAGCAGTGACACTGCAACCAGGAAGAGCATAAACACTCCACCTTCGAGGAGAAATGCCCACACCGAGTCCAGTGAGGCAGAGAACTCGATAGCCAGATCAGCAATATTCAGAAGTGCAGGCATATTAATAAATAATAATCTCGTAATCAAATTCCATGCGCTCGTCCTGGGTCCTCTCGATCAGTTCCTCGGGAACAGGTGGTAGAATCGCATTGCGTATGCCACTGATTGAGAAATCCAACATCACCGGATCGGAGTCGTTGCGAAGCACCTTTAATTCCACGATTTTTCCTGACCGATCAACCCAGAACCTCACCTTAAGGGAGCCGTACTTTGCAAAATCGCCCCTTGCCGTGCGCTCTCTGTGCCAACTCCTCTGCACTGCCTGATCGACCTTTTTCTTGTAATGCCCAAGGGGAGTCTCAGCAATATCAAGGGAAGGCTTTCCGATGTTGCTTAGCTTCCCCGCAAGCTGTTTCTTGGGAGAATGGGTCTGGAATGCCGGGGATTTCTCCTCGCGCACTTGCCGCAGCGCCCCTTCCCCCGGCGAGGTCACCTGCTTACCAGAATGGTTTTCAACCACTTCAAGATCGGGTTGTTTGTCATTAATCAGCTCGTCTGTATCGGCTTGCCCTATTCTCTCCCCACTGGCTTTTTCATCGGCCGGCATCTCGTGGTCAGTATCATGAAGTTCCTCCTGAGCGGCAGCATCCGTAGTCAATCCCTCATCCTCCTGTTGCGACTGAGCCGGATTAGTGGCCACCTCAGCCGGAACCGGCCCGGTAGACGCGTCCGGAGTTTTGGGCGTAATCTCAACTGCCGGCACCTGCACCGCTGTCACGGGAAGCTCTCCCTCATCCTTGAAGTCCCCATCCGTAAACTCACTGCTCACCACCTCCCCGAAGGGCAAATCCTCACCCCGAACGTTTGGAACATCCTCTTCACCCTGCTCGTCCGGCATAATCTCACTGGCAGCCAGTGTATTGTTATCCGACTCAAGCCGGGCATGTTCCGGAGGCTTCTCGGAAGCGTCCCGGGACCGGGTCCTTACATAATCTAATTTCTCAGGCTGATCTTCTTCCTCGAGCTCATCCATGACGAACATCTCAGGCAACAACAACACAAGTTCATCGTCATCCGGCTCATTCTCATTATCGTCCAGAATCGCAATATCCACGGAAATTCTGCCAACCTCTTCCTCCCCGGAACCGGCCACAGCAATGTAATATAACTGTCCCTGCTGGGCGGAAAATCGAACCGGCTCTTGATCCTCTTCTCCCCGGGCTGCTACCTCAACAAGTGTTTCCAGAACAGCCCCACGATAAACGCCAACCACCTCCTTAAAATCCTCCGCACTGACATTAACCTCAACCTCTCCGGATTGCCCTGCCTTCCAGTGCCACCAGACAGAACCTCCCAGGACAGTCTGCGCATGCGTAGGTTCAAAAAGCTCCCTGGTAGCGTAATAATTGTCACCAAACACCGAACCAGTGCTTTCCGTCAGAAATTCCATGGAATTCTCAAACCGGTCGTTTCCCGGAGGCGCAACCCGACTGAAGGCAAGAAGTGTTGTAACCCCCCCGGCCAGGATCAGGTGCACCAGAGTTGACCCGCCAAGGGCCAAGCTCATCTGTTGTTTATCTTTCATGGTAGCCGCTGCATTCACTCAACAGCAAGCATCAGGCATTTGCAGCAGGGCTGGACACTTTGGCCTGATTTCTTAAGTTTTTCAATGATTGCGAAGCGGTTCTGACCAAACCGCTTACTTCACGAAATAGCTGAGGTGTTCAAGTTCTAGCGCCAAATCAACCGAGTTGACGATTACATGATCAGGGACTTTAAGAAGAATCGGGGAAAAATTAAGGATTGCCTGGACTCCCGAGCTCACGAGTTCATTGGCCACTGACTGGGCAACCTCGGCTGGCACCGCAAGAATTGCCATTTTTACCTGCTTTTCAATCACGTAGGATGACATCTGGGAAGACGGGAACACCGGCACACCGGCCCGCACCGTCTTAGCACGTTGAGAATCCGCCTCAAATGCCGCTGAGATTTCAAACCCCTCCTTCCCAAAGCCGCTGTAACGCGACAAGGCCGCTCCAAGGTTTCCCATCCCCACCAAAATCACTGCCTGCAGGCTACTGGTGCCAAGCACCCCGGTAATCACTTCTGCAAGTGCACTGACATTATAACCCAAACCCCGAATGCCAAACTGGCCGAAATGAGCAAGATCCTTGCGCAATTGTGTGGATTTCACCCCAGCAGCCTTTGCCAGCGCACTGGATGATACCGTCTCCACATCGTTGATCCTCAGGCGCTCAAGACAACGCTGATAAATTGAAAGCCGATAGATAGACTTCCGAGGTATCTCGGTTCTCTTTTCCATTCGTGAAAAATCGCAAGAAACTAGATTAAGTCAAGCCGGACAAAATAACTGCCCGCAGGGAAAAGCGCATCATTCCTGGAACCGATGGCTTTGTCGGGATCAAATCCCTTTAAATACGGGAGAAAACAGTCAACCTGCTCCGGTCAGCTCACCCGCAGAATCCTCCTGCTATTTCGCTGCATAGGACTCCTCGACACGCTTTGCCACGTCCCGGTAGCCATAATCAGCATTGTAGATTTCCTTGAAGCATTCCAAGGAACGCTCAGAGTCCTTCATTTTTTCATGAATCAAGCCTAAGTTGTATAGCATCTCCTTCTTGGTGTTATCCATGGCAAAGAGTTCACCATTGGCTTCTGTGAGCGTCCCAAGAGCAAGGTCAAACATGGTCATCTGGTCATAACAACGACCCAGCATCAACATCGAACGGATCCGGATATGCGGGTTATTCTTGGCCTTTTGCAGATGCGGAATCGCCTCACGGTATTCCCCGGCGGTAAACAGGTGATTGCCAAGATCAAAACGCAACTGCGGATCTGTGGGATTGCGCTCCACTCTATCTTTAGCTTCTGCAATTTGCTGGTCAATTGAAGCAATCCGCAATTCCTCAAGCTGTGCCTTCTTCTCCTCAACATCATCACCCCCTGCATTAATCTGACTCTGCAGTTCGGTGATCTTCTTGTCTCTTATCTGGTCACGGGCATCTTCAGCCTTACGTTGCAAGGTGCCGTCACCCTCACTTAGGGAAAACGCATAATCATAGTATGAGGCACAGTTCTCCCAGTCCTCAAGGCGCTCGTACAGATCAGCAATCTTCTTCACAGTATCAAGGCTCTGCGGATCCTCCGTATACTTGGCCCCCAACTCAGCAAGCTGTTCCTCCATCTGCTCCCTCGTGGCGCCGATACGTGAAGCGGTCTCCAGATTCTCAGCTTCATCCTTGTCGCGCAAAAGGTCTTTGAACGACTTATCCGTTGCACCCCAGCCTCCCTTCGACATTGTCGCCTGGGCTGAAGCGTCCTTTGCCTTCTTGCGGGCTCCCCCATCAGAGGGATCCCGCTCAACAATCAGGTCATAGATCTGCGCAGCATCAGCACTGTTGCCCTGCGTTAGGTAATGATCGCCGAGTTTATGGAGATTCTTGACGTTATTGGGATGGAAATCGCGAACCGTCTCCAGGCCAAAAACAGCAAGCTCGGAAATTCCAAGTGCCATGAACGCCTCATAAAGCAGGGTGTTTGCCTCAACATTGCCCGGCTCGTTATCGAGCTTTTTCTCAATTTCCTGCAAAGCGACAAGCGGGTCTTTCTTCACCTTCCCCTTAATCTTCAACATTCCACCGGAGAGCAAGCTCTTGCCCTTTTTGCCTGTTGCCCGGAGCCGCGCCCCCTGTGCCATGCGCAAAATTTCGCGGCCCTTGAGAAATCCGGGCTCTTCCTTCAGGATGCCGTGAAGCAAGCTGATGGCATACTCATAGTTGAGTAACTCAATGGCACTCTGCGCCTTGAGAAAAAGCCCATGGTTTTTGGGGTCGAGATTTTCTTCGGTAACCAGTTCCAGTGTTGCGTCCATAATCAGTTGAGGGAGGTGGGATTTTTTCCATTATAGAGGAAATCGCCGGATTTGCCAGTATCAGCATCTGAATTTATCCACTCCCGAACAAGTCGCACAAGTCCTCGAATTCTGCCCTTGCCCCCTCGGAAAAGCCGCTGATGCCATGCTCAAAAACCACAACCCAGCAAAAACCAGCAGTTACAAAGAACAAAAACCAAAGGAAAACCTTCAAAAAAGCCATTACGGGATGCCTGACGTTATCAAAAATGCCCTCATCGTCCAGTCAGATAACTGTCCTGCCCGGAAGGTATGCTAATTTTGTCCATTGGTTGACACGGGAAATCTCTGGTTAAATTTATCCTAATGCTAAAAATTGTCCCGTTTCTCACCTTACTCCTGATCTTGCCCCTCCTTACCGCGGGAAAACGAAGGGAATCCACACTAATCGGCTTTCACCTGCAGTCAGGCGCATCCGATCCCGACAAAAATACCACCAAGCTGATATCCGGTGGCGCTCATTACATGGCGCGAATCAGTCCGGAATTCAATCAACGCGACATTAACGGATTTTACCCTTTCCTCTCTGAAGATGGCACGACTTTCGGGGCCTCTTTCCGGCTCACCAAGAGCGCCCGTAAACGTCTGCAGATACTCTCGAGAATCGCGCGTGTGCGCAGGCTGTTTACCGTCATTGACAGCGAGCCCATCGGTTTCGTGTTG
>JAAESJ010000191.1 GCA_024229495.1 Verrucomicrobiaceae bacterium
CCCGCAGACACGCGACAGGCAAAGAGCGGAAGGGCATATTCCCTGTTGCGGACGAAGCGCAAGACACGATCCACCTGGCTCACGGGAATACGGACAGGTTTTGTCTCTTCCCCATAAGGGCCAACCCCTTTGGGCCTTCCGGCCCCTTTTCTTTTCCCTCCCCTGGACATATATTTGAAAAGTGTTACATGTTTCAAAAAAGTCAAACCTTACTTGAGTTTTAACAGGTTGAGCGTTGAGCATGTGGTAGCCTCCTGATCGCCTATGAAAGTTGCGCCCTGCTCATTACTCGCTGCTGTTTCCGTGCTCCTTATCGCATTGGGAATCAGCCTGATGGCCCAACGCGACACAGGCAATACACAACAACCAGCCAATGCACAAGGCACCCCCGGGGCAGAACCGGAACTCATGATCCCGCCACCCCTCAAGGATCTCGGCAAGGACCACAAGGTGAGGCTCGTCTACTTTGTCCCCAATGATCGTGAGGTGAAGGCAAACTACCGGGAGAAATCCGAGGTGCTGATGAGGGTGGTCGCTGACATCTACCGCAGGGAAATGCAGGCCAACAAGCACAAGACTCGCGGGCTGGATTTCGAGTTTGAAGAAGATGGACGCCTTAAGGTCCATCTCGTGAAAGCCAAGCACCCCTCCGTGTTCTATACCGGTGATCCCTTCAACGTGGATCACCTGCTTAACTCCCAGCAACAGGAAATATGGGAAACCACAGGATTCTCACGCAACCGCCCGACCCTGGTTTTTTCCGAAGCGGGTGCAGTTGCCGAGGCCAGGCCTGTCCCGCACATCTATTCCGGGCTTGCCTGTGTTTCCGGGGATATCTTCCGGGACGAAATCACCGCCTCCACCATTGAGGGACAGATTCGCCACTTCATGGACCCCACAGCAGTCAGGAAAGTGGCAGGAAAAGAAAAGCAATCCCGCAGCAGGGAAGCACAAACGAGCAATGGTGTCCTGATCCATGAGCTGGGCCATATTTTCGGGATGCTGCATGACACCCGTGATCCCCGCAACATCATGATGCGCGGTTACGATGACCTGGGAAAAATGTTCAATGCAAAGACCGCAGGGCAAAGGCCGGTCCGTTTCTCGGCCGCTCATGCCCGCATGGCATCAGTGACGCGATTCTTCAGTGAAGCCTTTGATAAAAAGGATATGAAGCCACCCGCAATCAGTGAGTTCAAGCTGGATGGAGAAGCCAGGGCAGGTGCCAAAACCATTGATCTCAAAGTCAAAATGCTGGATGACGGGGGACTGGGTCCCCTGGTAATCATGCAGAGGGGCGGAGGACAAATTGACGCCTTCGTCAAGGATCTCGACCTGGAAGGCCAAAAAAATACTCCGGGACAATGACCGTGGAAGCCCCCCGTCCCCTTGTCGCCGGGCAACCACTGATTTACATCATCAATGTTTTTGATATCAACGGCAACCTGAACCAGGCAGTGATCAACTCCAGGGTGGCCGAAAATAAGTAACGGATCCCCCCTGGCTTTCTCACTGCCAAAAAAAATTGGCTTCAGGCAATGATGTCATGCACAACGTTTCCAAAAACGTCGGTTAACCGCACGTCCCGGCTGTTGTGGCGGATGGTCAATTGCTCGTGGTCAAGCCCAAGGAGATAAAGGATCGTGGCGTGCAGGTCGTGGTAAGAAACGGGATCCTTGACGGCATGCATTCCCAGCTCATCGGTGGCACCATAACTGATCCCCCCCTTTACACCCCCGCCTGCCATCCACAAGGTAAACCCCTTGTGGTGGTGGCTGCGTCCTATTTTCCTCTCACGATTGGCCTCCTCGAAAGGTGTGCGGCCAAACTCGGTAGCCCACACCACTAGGGTTTCATCTAGCAACCCGCGTGACTTGAGGTCAAGGATCAGGGCAGCGATTCCCTGATCGGTGCGCGCGGCATTGCCTCGGTGATTGTCGACCAAGCCACCACGGTTGCCATGCGCATCCCACTTGCGCCCCTCGGCACCATCAAGGATCTCCACAAAGCGCACACCGGACTCAACCAGGCGCCGGGCTGTCAGGCAATGCCGCGAGAATGCATTATCCCCGTAGAGTTTTCGGATACTCTCCGGTTCACGTGAAAGGTCAAAGGTTTCCATGGCGGAGCGCTGCAGCTTGTAGGCTGTCTCAAAGGCTTCAATCCGGCCGTTTAGCTCAATCTGCCCTGGATGTTGATCACGATGCAAGCGGTTGAGCCTGTTGAGCACCTCAAGCTGTTTTTCCTGGGCAGTGGGAACACCGCCACGGCGCGGATGCAGGTAAGGGAAAGGTGGTTTCCCGGGTTCCACCCGCGCGATTGCCGCACGGTGCCTGCCGGGAAGCATTCCCTGTTGGAAAACACCATCGCCGGCAGTACTGATGCCATCCTTCATCACCACGTAGGAGGGCAACTCACTGCTTTCACTGCCCAGCCCGTAGGTCGTCCACGACCCAATACTCGGAAAACCCGGACGGCCATGGCCAGTGTGCATTAACTGCTCACCCACCGAGTGAATCGCGGAATCGGTATGCACCGACTTGATAAAGGCAATCTCATCAACCACTTGCGTGAGACGGGGATAGATTTCACTAACCCAGGCACCGCTCTGGCCATGCCGGGCAAACGGAAAAACCCCGGGAAGAATACGGCAACCCTCAAGGGTCTTCTCCGGGTTGAATCCTTTCAATTCATCAGCGCCAAACACCTCAGAGGCAGTTTTTCCCTGCAACTCCATAAGCTTGGGCTTCGGATCGAAAGTCTCCAGGTGACTCGCTCCGCCGCACATGAAAAGGAAAATCACATTCTTGGCCCTTGCCGGGTGATGCGGGGCAGGCAGGAAATTGGCACCCCGGGACGGGGTTGGTGCCAGAAGCGAGTTGAGCGCAATACCGCTCAAGCCGCCGAACCCGAACTGGCCGAGAAAATTCCGACGACCAATGACATTGCCTGACTCAGTGGACATAGATGAATTCATTCAATCCGAAAATCATGTGGGTATAGTCAGTGAGGGTATTTCCTGTGCGCAGAAATTGAACACCTATTTCCAGTTCATTCTTTCGTGGCGGACGGCAGAGGGCAAGCCGGTAGGCATGTTCAACCTGGCGCATCATGTCCTTGCCGGCCTCCTTTTCGACCCGCTTGGCAAAGTGCCCGGCAAGCGTCCATACCAATGGGGAATTTAACGCAAAAAGGGCACTGTCAGGGCTGGAAGCCGTGGTTCGTGCTCCATCACTGCGCTCGGTATCCGGCGGATCAAAAAGGCTGAGCGTGGGATGGCGAACTGCACGGTGCACCTGCAGGTAAATGGATCGACGCCAACTCTCCGGCCGGTCATCTTCCCTCTTCTTGTAATTGCCGATGGAAATACTCCGGCCATACACTTCGGCGCGCAATACGCCCGCGACAGAGAGCAGGTGATCCCGGATAATTTCAGCTTCAAGGCGCCGCGGTCGATATTCCCAGAGCAAGCTGTTGTCAGTATCGGTTTTGGCAGCGGAAACATCCCGTGCACTGGATTGACGGTAAACCGCGCTGCCAAGGATAAGGCGATGGATCGGCTTTATCTTCCACCCCCCCTTGATGAACTGTGTGGCCAGCCAATCGAGAAGCAACGGATGGCTTGGCCTTGAGCCAAGGCTGCCGAAGTCATTCGGGGTGGTCACCAGTCCCCGCCCGAAATGATAATGCCAAATGCGATTCACCAGGACCCTTGCCAGCTGCTGGCCTGCTCCATGCTCGGCATCAATAAGCCAATCAGCCAGAGACTCCAGTTCCCCCTTACCCTTCGTATGCCAGTACTCGACAGGCTGACGCATGAGTTTGTTGATAAAACCGGGTTTAACAGCAGGGCCAGGCGTTGCCCAGTTGCCCTTCAAAAGTACCCGCGGCTGGGTAATAGAGAGTGGAATTTTCTTGCGGGAAGCCTTCGGGGCCTCATTGACCTGGTCAAAAAAGACGGCACTAAGCCGATAATATTCCCTTGTGGAGACAGGATCAACCGGGTGGTCATGGCAGCGTGCACAACCCAAGGTCATACCAAGGAAAGCATTGCCCGTTGTTGAGATCATATCATCAAGCCGATGAAACTGCTTGTCGTTGGGATCAGCATTGTTCTGCAGCCGCGTCCCAAGGTGAATAAACTGGCGCAGGGGCCGATACGCCTTGTGCTCCTCTGGCGAATCGACGAACTGGAAACGCACAAACTGATCAAAAGGCAGGTCGGCATTGAAAGCACGTATCACCGCGTCCCTGTATTGCCAGGCATCACTCCGAACCTTGTCCTCATTGACGGTAAGGATGCCATTACTCTCTCCAAAGCGGGCCACATCCAGCCAGTGCCGTCCCCACCTCTCCCCGTAATGCGGACTCTCCAGTAACCTGTCTACCATCCTGGCATAGGCATCAGGACTTGAATCGG
>JAAESJ010000192.1 GCA_024229495.1 Verrucomicrobiaceae bacterium
CGATCCTGTGAGGATAGAGATAGGCCCTAAGGAAATAAGCATGGATGGTATGGAGCACCTGTTTTGGAAGATGAAGCCGCACAAAAAGACTGAAATCGCTGTCAAATCAGTCAGAAGGGCAGGTAGAAGCATCATATTCTGTAGAACCCGTGCCGGAGTTGATCGTTTAGGTGGCGAGATGCAATTGGACAGCATCCCACTTTCCACTCTCCATGGGGGCCTGAATCAGAGGCAGAGGGATCGTGCCATGAACAAATTCAGCACTGGTAGAAGCATGGTACTTATCGCGACAGATGTTGCTGCTAGGGGAATAGATGTTGAAGGCGTAAACTGCGTGATTCACTATGACCCCCCTGATGATGCAAAGGCGTACAAGCACAGAAGTGGAAGGACGGCCAGGGCAGGACAAACAGGAGTTGTTATTTCTTTCATCAAGGGCAATGAGCAGAGGATTTACGGTAGAATCCAGAAACAAGTAGGCATTAGGAAGAGATTTTCCGACCCTCGCCCCGACGACCTCAAGAAGAATGATTTCAAGATTATCAAGGAGGAGCCCAACAAAACAAACCGTCGAAGTGACAGGGAATCTGGGGCCGGTGGAAGGCCAAGGAGGAATCAAAGAGGTAGGGGCGGCAAAGGCAACAGATCCAGAGGGAAGGAGAATGGTAGAATATATCGTAATTCACCATCTAAGTCCAATAAATCGGGAAAAAACCGAAATCATGGAAATAAGAAGAGAGGGCAAAGATCAGGCTCTAAGAAGCGCAAGGCGGATTCCAGGCCATAATTCGTACCGTGGCGCTAAATTACCCCTACCCTTTCCAATTTGCATAAGCGGACATGGTCTAGTGGTTATGACAGCAGGTTCCCAACCTGCTAACCCGGGTTCAACTCCCGGTGTTCGCACCAGAAGCCATCTCATCTGCGTAGCCTGATGACGCCTACAATGATCGCTATTATGCAGCTTAATGCTGCCAAATTAGCCATTATCATAGCTACTGAACCAATTACAATTCCATAAACAAGCCAGAGCACAAGCGAGGTTGAAACCAGAGAGAATGTAGGAATGGAAATCCCCTCATGTTCCCCCTCCGACCACACCTTTCTGATTTGGGGTATCCAGGCCACAACCCCTAGTGTTCCTGCAATGACTCCAATGACCTCAACCCACGCTGGAATCATTTCCAATCCCCCAAATCTCACATCGGAAGATCGTCACGCTCGCGCTTCACACCGTCACTCCAATCGTAGATTCCCCTACCAGCTTTCTTCCCTAGGCTACCTTCGGAAACAAGGCGTTCGAGCAACCCGTGAGGTTCGTACCGATCGTCACCGAAGGACTCCGTGAGATTCCTGAGGATGTCTCTCCTAACATCCAGGCCGACAAGATCCGAAAGCTCGAGGGGGCCCATTGGGTGGCGATATCCGAGCCTCATGGCAGTATCAATATCAGATGCGCTAGCCACTCCATCGGCAAGCATCCTAATCGCCTCATTGCCAAGAACAACTCCCAGTCTGCTGGTTGC
>JAAESJ010000193.1 GCA_024229495.1 Verrucomicrobiaceae bacterium
CCTGTCCATCTCGTCTATCGTGCTGATGCTGACTCCGGACTCGCAGACCTTGCCGAATATGTCCAGCCTCTCCTGCGGGTCGTTGCCGTAGAGGCTCGGCGAGTCGAACGCGACCGAGAGGCGGTTGAAGCCCTGGTCCTGCGAGAGGAAGTGGTAGCGCTTGTTGGTCCTCTCCGCGCTGCCCTCGCCCGCGAACATCCTGACCGGAAGCTCGTCCTCCCTCCTGAACGGGAACACGCCGCCCGTGAACGGGAATGAGCCGGGTGCGTTCTCCCTGCGGATCCACCCCAGCCTCTCGCCCCAGTCCTCGGACGTCGGTAGCGCGACTCTCGGGACCTTGGTCCCGGACATCGTCTCGTGGGTCGTCCTGACGGGGATGTCCTTGCCCCTGACCGTGTAGCTGGCCTGACCGGAGCGGTACGCCTCCGCCATCGTCTCGAACTCCCCCAGTGCCTCCCACGCGCCCGCGGGCACGCTAGACCGGATCTCTGCGGCCTCAGCCGCTAGGTCGTCCGCCGCCGATGCTTTGCCCGAGGCACCCATCTGCTCCGCTGCAGCCTCCAGCTGCTGGACCAGTCTCACCGCCCTGCTCGCCTCATCGGTTCTCTCGTGGTAGCCGCGGACCGCCGCTGCGACCTCGGCCAGGTAGCCTTGGCGCTCTGGTGGAATGGGGGGCTCCCTGTTCGGGAAACCGTCCTCCCCCAGCCGCGGCTCGGCTGCCGTGAACTCAGTCTCGAAGCGGTCGTTGAGCAGGGAAGCCATTCGCTCCCAGAGCTGGTCAACCCCGGCGTCTGCGAACTGACTCGCTATGGTTGGGATTACCGGCATAGACTCGGGACTCTGGTCGAACGCCTCCCTGTTCCTCTGGAACTGCTTGCGTATCTCCTTCAGAGCGTCCTCCGCCCCGGGCCTGTCGAACTTGTTCAGGACCACTATGTCAGCGAAGTCCAGCGCTGCTAGCTTCTCGAGCTGGCTGGGGGCCCCGTACTCTCTCGTGGTCACGTAGAGTGAGAAGTCGGCGACCTCGGTGATGGCGTCGTTGCCCTGGCCTATCCCGCTGGTCTCGACCAGCACCATGTCGAACCCGACTGCCCTGCACACCTGGACGGCG
>JAAESJ010000194.1 GCA_024229495.1 Verrucomicrobiaceae bacterium
ATCCTCTCCTCTCTGGATATGGCTCCCTACGTCTATCTTCGCAATGATCGAGCGGTGGCAATTCCATCTGTGAACAAGGGGTTTCCGCACAACGAATACAATAAGTATCAGCGTATTGGCGCAGCTGCCGCGGATTTTGAGGCCAGTGACTGCCTGGCGGACTGGGCATCCGAATCGCGGGACTACATCAAACGCCGTGCTGCGGACAAAAAGAAGAAACCCTTCTTTCTTTATCTGCCGTTGACCTCACCGCACACCCCGATTGCCCCGGGCAAGAAGTTCAAGGGCAAGTATCCCCAATACAGTTGGTATGCGGACTTCATGGCGGAAACCGACTGGGTGGTCGGCGAGGTGCTTGAAGAGCTTGAGCAATCCGGTTTCGACAAGAACACATTGGTCATCTTCACCTCGGACAACGGCTTTGCCCCCTATGTAAAGATTCCAAAGATGATCGCGGCCGGTTACCGTCCTTCCGGATCTTGGCGCGGGGCCAAGGCGACCATTTATGAAGGAGGTCATCGCGTGCCCTTCCTAGTGCGGTGGCCCGGCGCAGTGAAACCCGGCTCCGTCAACCCGACGACAATCTGCACGACGGACTTTTTTGCCACCTTTGCCGAGTTGGTGGGCAAGGAAGGCGATATTCCAGATAACGCCGCGGAGGATTCG
>JAAESJ010000195.1 GCA_024229495.1 Verrucomicrobiaceae bacterium
CACTCACTGCCGCGACAACATTAACGGCCCTAACTTTTCCAGTCTTCGCTGAGGATAAAACCTTACCGGATCCAGACGGTAAGCCAGCCGATATGACAAAGAAGGTTAAGGTGTTCCTGATCATGGGCCAGTCAAACACGCTCGAGATGGGAAGAGTCAAAGGCGACAAGGAAGGTACGCTCAAATATGCGGTTAAGACCGAAAATCTCTACCCCTTCATGGTCGATGAGGAGGGCAACTGGACCAAGCGTCAAGACGTGCGCAATGTCCACACACAGGGCAGCGGCGGACCAAACGGACGAGGCGGAGTTCGGCGAAATGACTGGCTGACTGTCTCCGGGGGAAAAATTGGTATCGAGATTGGAATCGGCCATCACTTGGGCAACGCCCTAGATGAACCCGTACTGATTCTCAAGAGCTCTATCGGTAACCGGAGCCTCGGCTGGGATCTACTGCCTCCGGGCAGTCCGCGTCACGAGGTCGAGACAACCGACAAGAAGACTGGAAAGAAGATTATCCTCGTTACCCCGGCCTATAATGACAAGGTTCGTTATCCGAGCTGGACCAAGGGTGAAGTGCCCGAACCTCCCAAGCATAACTGGCATGCCGGTTTGCAATACGAGGGCGACGTGGCTCGGGCCAAAGCAGTACTCAAGGATCTCGATAAGCACTATCCTGGGGGTAAGGGATACGAAGTGGCCGGATTTTTATGGTGGCAGGGAGATAAGGACCGCTACAACGCCGCTCATTCGACCATGTATGGAAAAAATCTCGTGCAACTCTTCATGGCTCTCCGCAAGGAATTCAATGCTCCCAAAGCCAAGATGGTCGTCGCCACCCTCGGCCAGACCAATAAGGACAGCGCAACAGGTAATGAAAAAATGATCATCGACGGCATGTTTGCCTTTGCCAAAGCCCACAAGGGTGACGCCACCACCGTTTACACAAACCCGTTGAGCATGGGATCTGCCTCTAATGCCCACTACGGCGGCAATGCCAAGACCTATATGAACGTCGGTGAAGCGATGGGAAAAGC
>JAAESJ010000196.1 GCA_024229495.1 Verrucomicrobiaceae bacterium
ACGCCTGACATCACAGGTTGTGCAGCAACCGCTGGAACTTACGGTATCGGAGATGCAATCGACATCACCTGCACCTTCGATTCCGCAGTCGATGTTACCGGCACCCCGCAAATCACACTGTCCAACAGTGCTGTCGTGGGCTACACCAGCGGCACAGGAAGTGCCAACTTGTTGTTCCGTTACACAGTTGTGGAGGACCAAACTGACTCCGCTGCTCTTGACGTGTCCTCGATAGCCGCTAACGGCGGAAACATCGAGGATTCATTCGACAACGACTTCTCCACCACAATGACTGGTGGCGATCTCGGTGCAGTTGTAGTCGATGCAGACACACCCGACATCACAGGTTGTACAGCAACCGCTGGGACTTACGGTATCGGAGATGCAATCGACATCACCTGCACCTTCGATTCCGCAGTCGATGTTACCGGCACCCCACAGATCACTCTATCCAACGCCCAGGTTGTGGGCTACACCAGCGGCACAGGAAGCGCCAACTTGGTGTTCCGCTACACGATTGCAGCGGGTCACACCGACTCCGCTGCTCTTGACGTGTCCTCGATAGCCGCTAACGGCGGAAACATCCAGGACGCAG
>JAAESJ010000197.1 GCA_024229495.1 Verrucomicrobiaceae bacterium
ACCGTCTCCCACCCCGTCACCATCGGTGTCAAACTCAGCCGGGTCAGAACCGTGGTCATTGACCTCCGCCCCGTCATCAAGACCGTCATTGTCGGTATCCGCCTCAGTTGGGCTGGCTCCGGCAGCCACGTCAGCAGAGTCACTCAACCCGTCATTGTCGGTGTCCGACTCAGTCGGGTCACTGCCGTATTCCTCAAATTCGTCCAGGTCACTGAGGCCGTCCTCGTCAAAGTCGGCAATACCGTCACCGGTCAGGTCGGTCAGGTTACCCACATAGTTGATCTCCCACCAGTCAACCAGTCCGTCCTCATCCTCATCGGCGGAATCCAGCTGAATAGTGTAAACCGGAGGGCTGCCCCCGGTCACGTCACCCAGGGCGACCCGGGCGAATCCGGGACCGGTAATACTGACATCCCCCCAGTCGCCACCGCCTTCCTCAACCATCAGGTTGGAAAACGGACAAAGCGACTTCACTGAGATGTTGAAGGTCATCGTGTGGTTGTCCGGGCAGCAGTTGTGGCCGGTCTGCCGCGGACCGTCCGGGGTGTCGATGACGAAGTAGTTGGTGTCATCGGCCCCGAGGTGGATCGTGTAGTCGCCGGCCTCAAGCTCGACGTAGCCGTCAACACGGATGGAGAAATGGTCCCCGCCGCCGTCGATGTAGGGCCGGTTGCCTCCGCCCGGGGTGTTGAAGCCGCCATTGCCGTGGTCAAAGTAGGGCTCAACCTGGATCTTGGTGCGTGTCGGTGGCCAGTTCTCAGGGTTTACAACCACACGGTCCCAGTTCTGGTTGGTGTTGTTGTGCGCCATGACGCCAACCGGATAGTGGTTTTCCTGCATCATCAGGCCGGGCTCGTTGAGGTTTGCTTCGACTCCGGTTCCAACCGGAGCATCAAGGAGGGTAGGGAAGCTCGGCTGGACAAGCTGAGTGCCGGGAACGCTCTCGTCATCGAGCGGGTCGGTCCCCGCATTGACCTCGGCGCCGTCGCTGGCTCCGTCACCGTCAGTGTCGCGGA
>JAAESJ010000198.1 GCA_024229495.1 Verrucomicrobiaceae bacterium
GGCAATGATCCCGGGGAGCACGAGATAAAGGGGGCCAAGCAACTTCATTCCGGCCGCAAAGAGCACTCCCTTCTGGCCCTGCGCCAGGCTTCGGGAGGCAAAGGTTCGCTGCACGATGGCCTGGTTGGTGCACCAGTAGTAAGTGGTGATCAAGAGCATCCCCGTAAACAGGGTCGAGAACGGGATATTCTCACCCTCCTTGCCGATCGGGGAAAGCCGCTCTGGCTTATTCTTCAGCAGGTAGTCAACGCCGCCGCTAAAGCCTCCTCCTCCCCCGAGTTCATTACCCAGGGCAATCAGCCCCAGGATGGGGATCAAAAGTCCGCCGACCAGAAGACCCAGACCATTGAGGGTATCCGAGACGGCCACCGCCTTCAATCCGCCAAAAATCGCGTAGAGACTGCCCACAACACCCAACGCAATGATGGTAATCCACAGGGCCAGGTTTTCATTGCCACCAAAGATCGCCGAAAGACCAAACACCTCCCGCATGAACAGTGCCCCGGAATAAAGAACAAATGGAAGCAGGTTGGTCAGCAATGAGAGCAACAACAATACCGAGACCGCCGTGCCGACCGCCTTGGAATAGCGCCGCTCAAGGAAGGCGGACACCGTGGCTACCCCGCCCTTGAGGTAACGCGGCAGGAAAACCAGTGCCATCAGCACAATGGCGATGGAGGACCACACCTCCCATGCCATCACCTGCATGCCATTGTTGAACGCCCCCCCATTAAGGCCCACCAGTTGTTCGGTAGAGAGGTTGGTCAACAGCAGGGAGCCACCCACCACGATCCATGGCAAACTGCGCCCGGCAAGAAAATAACCGGTTGTCGTACTCTGGTCATCGCGCCGGGTGGCACGCCAGGAAAAAAAGCCCACAAAACCGGTGAACGCGAGAAATGCAATGAACTGGATCATGTTTATAGCAGGTTAGCTCCTCCTTGATAATTCCGTGTCGACCTTGGCGCAAGCTTCTTCCCTGATCAGCCTTAACCTTTAGGCCCTAGAGTTCCCGCACCTCGATATCCTTGTAGCAGGCCTCGGCGGGCGGTCCTGAATGAATCTGCAAGCCGAAGCGCCCGTTACGGGGAATCTTTGCGGCCGGCTCATTCTCGAAGTAACGCGTCGCCAGGGCACCATTAATCCAGATAGTAATCGTGCTGCCCTGCGCACGGATACGGAACCGGTTCCAGTCATCGGTATCAGTGACCCCCTGAGTGGGCAACGCTACCTGCTGTAGAAACTTCCGCCGACGTGATTCATCATAGAGCGCACCCCAGATCGAGGCCTTGCCCATGCTGCCGATATCACACTGGTAACCGATCATCTCGTGATGATTAGGGATGCGCTCGCTCCAGAACTGCACCCCGGCATTCTTGCCCTGTCCGGTCAGCTTCGCCTTGAAGCGCAACTCGAAATCACCATACGCCTTCTCGCTCACCAGGAACTGGTTTTTAGGGATTCTTTTGTCCATGGTGCCCGCCACGATGGCGCCATCCTCAACACGAAACCATTCGGCTTCCCCCTCCCAGCCCTTCATGCTCTTGCCATCAAAGATACGGGTGAATTTTTCTACAGGAGGATGCAAAAATTGCACACAGACCGCATTGGGCACAGCCACCGGCTCCCCTGCCGGGCTCAGCGCTCCACTCTCCGGGTCAATGGCAAAGACGCGGGCATTGCCGCTGTTCTGCCCGGCGGCAATGAGGTAGCGCCCCCCGGGCTCAATCCCGAAACCGCGTGGCGTCTTCACTCCCAGCACCTCGATCTCCACGAGGCTAAGCTTGCCTGAAGCGGGATCGACTGAGAAAACGGCAATACTGTCATGACCACGATTTGAGCAATAGAGAAACCTTCCCCCCGGGTGAAAAAGCAACTCGGCGGTGGAATTGCGTTTTTTTAAGTGCGCTTCCGGCAGAGTACTCAGCGTCTGCAACTCCTTGAAGGAACCCTTCACACTGTCATAGCTGAAAGCGGTCACCGAGGAGGTGATCTCATTGTTGGTATAGCCAAATCGGCCATCGGGCCGAAAGGCGAAGTGACGCGGTCCGCTGCCGGCAGCCACCTTTGCAAAAGCCGGGTCATTGGCTTTCAGAGCACCATTGACTGCGTCGTATTGATAAATCATCACCTTGTCCAACCCAAGGTCCGCGCACACCGCGAAGCGCCCGGCAGGATCAAGGTCGATCGAGTGGGCATGAGGCGAGGCCTGGCGCGGCAGCACACTGGATCCGGCATGCTGGGAGAATGAAGAAAGCTTCAGTTTACCCTTCGGCGAAAGAGATGCAGCACCAACACTGCCCCCGACGTAGTTGGCAAAGAAGGCATGCCTGCCCGCCGCATCAATACTCACATGACAGGGCGCGCCGCCACGCGTTGCAACGCGGCTTTGCTCCTTCAGCAGGCCGGATTTCCGGTCAATCTCAAAGGCCACCAGGGACCCGCTCTTTTTCCCCTGATAATCATTGGTCTCCTCCACGGCAACCAGATGCTTTGCATCCGGCGTGAGCGCAACAAAGGAAGGATTATCCGCCTTTGCCGCCAGCTCCGGCTTTCCAAGGGAGCCGGTTTCAAGGTCGAGCCTCGAGAGATAAATTCCCTCACTCTCCTTGTCCCGCGTGTAAGTGCCGAAGTAAACCCAGAGATCCGCGCCCGGGGATATTCCCGGCAACAGGCAGATAAGGGGCAATAGAATGGCTCGATAAAATTTCATGCCCAATCAAAGCGGGGAACCTGCCCGAAGATCAAGCCAAACCTGAGCTCATTCTGGCTGCAGGGAGCGCCCCTTGATCAAACGCCACCATCCCGGCAACAGGAACACCGCCACCACCATGGTCACCAGGATCCCCGAGGCACAAACCCTTCCCAGGCTGGCAAGGCCGGCATTATTAGCCAATGAGAGGGAACCGAAACCAATGGCCGTTGAAATGCCGCAGAAAAGCAATGCCCGGCCAATCCCCAACCGCACAGGATCCCTTGCCCCGCCATGCAACCGCAAAGAACCAATCATGTGAATCGTGTAGTCAATCCCTGTACCGATGAGCAGCGGGAAAGCGCAAATGTTCAGCACATTCCACTGCCATCCGGCAATACGCATCACCACCAACAGGCCAACTGCAGAAAGAACCAATACCGCAACGCCAAGGGCAACTTCGGCAGCATCGCGAAACACAACGCTCAACATAACAAGCAGAAGACAAGCCATCGGAATGAACACCATGTAGAGGTCCCGTTGGACTAGACGTTGAATCGTCCGCCCCATGGTCTGCCAGCCGGTGACATGGATGCCCTCATGTCCGGCAATGACCTCCTGCACTTCTTCCACCTTGCCTTCCTCTACCTTTAACAATCCCATTGCGGCAGGACGTTTACCAGACTCACTCACCACCCCGCCGACAATCCTGACTACTTCATCCCCACTTGGTCGAATCGGCAATATCGTGGTTCGTAACAAATTTCGCCATTCCGAAAAAACAGCATCAACAGCCTGTTGCGCCTCTCCGGAAAAATCCACCTCCAAAGCCGCCCGCAACCGCTGCTCCTCCTGCAGTAATTTCCTGATCAGGGGAATGTTTTTCCGTTGCCTCTTTACTGAGGGAATCAACGAGGAGGTAAACACCGCGGAGGAAACAACCCCCTTCTCGATTAACTCGTCTGCCAAACCCTCAGCAATCAGGGCACGTTGCCCTACCCCCTCAAGAGAATCATCCACCACAATCATTGGCAGCGACAAGCCCTCCCCTGGGGAAAGCATCTCCGAAATTCGTGAAAAGGCCTCATCTGCAGGGCTGTTGCTCGGTCGCAATACATCAAGCCCCTTGTGGAAACCTGGGATTCCCTGGAAACAAAGCACCCAGGCTAAACCCACGCACAAGGCCAATGTCAGCGGCATACAAACACGGCCACATGACATTTTCCCCGGTTTACTCACAGGAACAATCAACGGGTTTGCCCTGCCCAGACTTGCCGCCACCGGGCCAAAAACTAACAACATTATGCCAGCTCCGAGGACAACACCCAGAGCCACAAGCAAACCGAGTTCACGAATACCGGGAAGACTGCTAAACCCGAGGGAAGCGAAAACCACTGCCGTGGTGAATGCCGCCCACAATATCCCCCTGCCAACTGCCGTATAAACCTCTCTGAAAGTTCCTTCCTGGTGACGGGATTGCTGATATAAGACCACACCGTAATCAACAGCCAGGCCGATCAGGATCGCGGCAAATCCAACACTCATAACACTCAATCTGCCAAGGACAAGGGAGCCGACAATCACGGTCACCGAGAGGATCAGCAATAAGGTAAAAAAAATCGCGGCAAGCGGCAACAACCGCCGGTGCATCAGCCAGAACACCAAGTGAATTAATGCCAGCGCTGAGAGGATCGATCCGTTCATGTCACGTTGCATTCCCCCGCCAATCTCAGCGGCAAATGCCGGTTCACCGGTGAACCCAACCTTCAACCCGGCTCCGACACCATTGCTCCACTGCCATTCATTGACCGCTGCACGGACTTTACCAACCCAGTCCGCAGACTCGCTATAGTTCATTTTATCCTGCGGAGCTCCCACATAGACTGCCCGAAAACTCCCATCGGCAGACACATATTTTCCTCCACTCCCGATCCCGGAGTCCTCACGGGTTTTCTCACTGAAGGCTGGGGGGCGTAACAACTTCAGAGGATCATAGGCAGCAAGAGCCAGCGCTTCTCCATCAAGCCCAAAGCTCAATTCATCAATTACTTCCTCCAGCGTTGCACCAATCCGTTCACTGGAAAGGCGATCCAAAAACCTCGCCAAATCTCCGTGATCCCCATTCAACCAAACATAAGCCGGCAATTGCGATGCCACAGCAGGGTTCTCCTCCCATAGTGGCTGCCATTCAACCCAGGAGGTCAACCCATCGACTTGACGCAAATGAGCAACAAGAGATTGCGCTTCAGGCTGAATTTCAGCATTCTCCAATTCAAGGGTAATAATAAGCTCCCCTTTCCCTGAGAATTTTTCAGAAAAAATACGCAGTCCCTTCACCCCGCTTGCATCTTCTGGAAGCACATCAAGAGGGTCCACATTGAACGAGAGTCGGCTCAGTGCAATTGCACTGAGCACAAGAACACACAGGATCCAAAGGAAAATATACCGGCGAGTCATAGAAGCTTTTCCGTTTTAAACCCTACTATTTGCCTAAGGTGAACTCAAAGAGGAAAACCGATCGGTTGACTTATTCATGCACTCCCACTAATTAGCGGCTGGAAAATGCAGGAGGTTTCAGAAATCCAGTCACTTGCCATTAGCTTTGGGGGCTCCCGATCAAGTTGCTTGACGGACTCACACGGAGCAACACTGTCGGTAGAAATCCCCCTGCTTTTAGGGGAAGGCACCAAACCGCTGCTTGATCAATGCCGTATACACGAGAGCAAAGGCTTCATTATCGGGGAAAGCGGAAATCAAATGGCAGGCATATCATGCATCGAGGTTGGGAACTCGCCAGAGGAACCCTCCTATGAAATCTACAGCGCGATCATTGAGATTATCGGTCAACGCCAGATTCACAGGATGTGGAACTACGTCCCAGGCATCAACGAGGAAAGCAACAACCTCGAAAATTACCGCGCCTTTAATATCGGCAGGCACAGGGCATTTGTTTCGGCCTACGGAAATGACTACTCAAAGCGGATTTCACCCGCCTCAGCCGTCGGAGCAAATGGAACAACCCTAGCCGTGGCATTTATTGCCGGAAATGACGTGTTGGAAAATGTCGAGAACCCCGAGCAAACCCCTGCCTACAGCTACCCATTAGAACACGGGCCGAAATCTCCAAGTTTCACCAGAGGGGCACACGGCACAGTGGAAAGCATCCCCACTGCCTACCTTTCAGGCACCTCGAGCATTAAGGACCATCAAAGCGTGGGGAATAATGACCTGACTTCCCAATACCAAACCACCATTGACAACATGCGCCTTGTCACTGAATCCCTTGGTTACCCTGATGCCATGGGCAACGGGCAAGCAATGAACAGGGAATTTACATTTTACCTCAGGAACAAACGTGACCTGAATAGCGCCATCGATTTATTCCGCGCAACCACCGGCGAAAGTGGCGTCGCGTGCACTCGTTTCCTTCACTCTGACATATGCCGCCGGGAATTATTGCTGGAAATCGAAGGAAGTTTTTCCCGCACCTAAAAGCTCAACTGCCGCTACGGGCAGTTCCTGAGCGCACCCTGCCGACGATCGGCGTCCAATCAATCTCCGCAACAGCCTTGCGGTACATTTCCAATTCGTAGATGGCGCTCTCGTTCATAGGGTCAATATCCACTGCCGCCGCAAGCAAATAGCCGGCAAGCATCAGATTGATGTCCCCACCACGCCTAGCAAGTAAAACGGCTCGGTTCTGAAGAACCTCAGCTAGAGTTACAGGGCTGTAGTCTGGATCCACCTTCTTCGGCGAAAGCCCCTTCTTGAACTGGAAATTGGCCACCACAGCAATACGGTTTCGGGGATTCAGGTGAAGAGCCAGGCCGATCAGCCGCGTGGCAACATCCAACTCAGCAGCCTTCCCGTCAGGCTTGATGGAGTTGACAACAAAAGCAGCAATGTTCGTGGCCAGTTTGTCACGATCCACTGCAAGTATCGCGACTTCCTCGCCAGCGAAAAGCGCCTTGGTGACAATAGGCTCATCATAGCCACCCTCTTTCTCCGCCTTAATCCGTGCAATACCCCCAAGCATAAAGCCTGTCACCACAACCGGGAGCAAGCACAGCCTGGTAACAGAAAATGAAGTAAGCATGATTGTCTTACATTATCGCCTCTCTCCGCCGTATTGTCCACCCCCTCAGAACAAAGGAGGTTCATTTTTTCAGAACCTAGTACATCGCCAGATTCGCGGAATTAACACCGGAAATTAAACGCAATCACCCTGCCGGGTTTGTATATACCTGCGTCCCGGCACAACACTTGGCATTAGAAGCAACCCATATAACCCACGCACCTCTCTTTGCATACTGCCTCTAAGCACACCAGCGAAGACACTTCGCTTATCAAGTTGCCGTATTTTATCTGCCACTCTACAATCATAATAGCGCGCCCGTTACTGGCGCTTACCAAAACCTCAGAACAGCCAAACTCCTTAAACCGCCACATTACTATTTCTGCGAGATCCGCTCTCAAATGCCTCACCTTTCGAAAACTCATTTGGTCATCATTCCCAGCTATAACACCGGCGCCCGTGTTGTAGACACCGTTCGTGCCGCTGCAGAAGTCTGGAATCCGGTATGGGTAGTCATCGACGGCAGCACTGACCAAAGCGGGGAAATGCTAAACCGCCTGGCAGAGGACATAAAACACCTCCGCATCCTAACTATTGCGGAGAACAGCGGCAAGGGAAGCGCGGTTCTGCTCGGAGCGCAGGAGGCGGCAGCCCTGGGCTTCACGCATCTTTTAGCAATGGATGCTGATGGGCAACACCCGGCCGACCAGATTCAGCCATTCATGGAATCCTCTATTGCCAACCCGGAGGCATTGATCCTCGGCAAGCCTCAGTTCGACGATGACGCACCGAGGATCAGAGTACACGGGCGAAAATTGTGTAATTTCTGGGTTAACCTGGAAACCCTGTGGAGCGGAATCAACGATTCACTCTTCGGACTACGAATATATCCAATTGCCCATCTCCGCGCAGTCATGGAAGGAAAACGCTTTTCCCGCCGCTTTGATTTTGATCCGGAAGTTGCTGTCCGCATGTGTTGGCGGGGACTGCCTACCATAAACATCCCCTGCCCGGTTCGTTATTTCTCAGAGGAAGAGGGTGGTGTTTCCCAATTTAGATACCTGCGAGACAACAAGCTCCTTGTATTGATGCATTGCCGCTTACTCGCAGGGTTCCTGTGGCGCTTACCACTGCTTGCCCTGAGACGTCTTGGAATCCTGAAGACTAGCAACAAGAGACTTGCCTCCAGATAACAACCGAATGTCTTGAAATATGCACACCATTAACAAACTCATTACAACCATCGGCATCACTCTTTTACTGTTCTCTTCATGCCGGTCATATCACGTATCGCTGACCTACACACCTCCAGAGCGAGGAATTCAGGGGAAATCGGATACCCCAAAGCTGAGAGTAGGCAGAATTAACGACGCAAGAGACATCAAGGGAACCGAAATCGGAGCCATACGTAACGAATTCGGCGTCCCGATAAAAACCCTGCACGCCAAGCGTCCCATTGCACAAATCGCTCACAATGCCTTCGCTTACGCCCTGAAGGCTCGCAATATGTCAACGGTGAAGAACCCCAAGTATACGCTCTCTGCCGACATTATTGAACTCTGGTGCCATCAATACACGACACAGGACGCCGGTTGCCGTGCCCGTATCAATATCTATAACACGAGCACCAAGAACTTGATCTTCAGCAAGGAATACTCAGCAAAGCATTCCCGGCAAACCCTGAAGATCACATACTGGTCAAGTGTCGAGGAAGTCGCCACCGTGGTATCCCATACTCTCCAGGAGATTGTTGACAATGCCCTTGACGACCCGGACTTCCGTAGAGCCGTCCGTTAAATGATCTAATGGCCACCCTTAAGCCAGAGAAAATATCCCGCCTTTTCCCATCCCGGTGGCACCGCATATACACCATTGCTAAGCTCCGCAGTGATCCCTTGTACAATGCCGTTTACAATGAACTTGAGGGCTCCCAATTACCTCTTCTCGATATTGGCTGCGGCCTGGGCATCCTGGCTTTCTATTTGCGCGAAAGGGACCAGCTCTTCCCTATAAAGGCAATAGACTACGATCAACGGAAAATTATTGCGGCAAAAAACGCCGCAAGAAATCACCTCTCTCTTGATTTCATCCACGGGGATATCCGTGATGGCCTCCCGGATTTCTCTGGCAATATTACCATTCTGGATATCCTGCAATTTTTCAGCCCCAAAGAGCAAGCAACCCTGCTCCGAAACGCCGCGCTTTCAGTGGCTAGAGGCGGGAAACTCATTATCCGCAGCGGCATCAGTGACAATTCACTGCGGTTCAAAACCACTCGCCTGGGAGATCGTATTGCAAAGGCCACATTCTGGATGAAGGCCGCCCCTACTTGCTACCCCGAAGTTCACTCCATCGTAAAGATCATGGAACAATCCGGCCTCAGAGGGGAAGCACATCCACTCTGGGGAAAAACGCCATTTAATAACTACCTAATGGTATTTAATCGCGACTAAAGAAGTTCCGGAATCACCGCCTTGAGCCCACGGGATTCTATAATCTTAAGAACTCGTGGCAGGGTCTTCATGATCAATGGCTCACCCTCATCTGTCCTGCGCCCCTCATGTAGGACAATGATGGCACCCGGCTTAACGCGCTTTTCAATCCTCGCTACAATCTTATCAACATCATTGCAACTCCCATCAAGTCCTCGGGCACTCCATCCCAAAAGATTCATTTTCATCCGAGAAAGAACCGGGTGCACGAAGCAATTCCGAATCCCGGCAGGTGCCCTGAACAGCGTTGGCCTGCTACCTGCCAGTTGCTCAATGGTGAGAGAACACTCGCTCAACTCCCTGGACACCCGTCTCGGCCCCATAAGCCAGAACATATATGCCGGATGATTCTGGGTATGATTCCCAATGCCATGGCCACGGCGTTCCACCTCGGCGAGCAATCCCGGGTCATTGTGACAACGCTTACCGATGAAGAAAAATGTCGCACAGGCATGGCTCTTCTCAAGCACATCCATTACCACTCGGGTATGTTCACCGTCGGGCCCGTCATCAATAGTAAGCCACAACTCAGGAGCATCTGTCTCAAACTCGCATGTCACTTCCCCCCACCACTGACACGAAGGCCAGAATGTTGCCCAAAGGCTCAACATGTGGACTATGAACATTGCAGCTGCCCCCCATAAGGAAAACCCCGAAAGCCCCCACACAAGAGGCACAAGCAGATTGGCCAGCAATAGAAACCAACGTATTATTCTCATTCCGCTTTTTCTGCCGTATCCAGCAGCCGGCAAAATGGCCACAACAGGCACTCTATTGCAACAAAGCCCAACCATGGAAGGGCAAACCATGAAAACGGATCGGCCAACCTGAATTGTAACACTGAAACAACAGCCACTATCAGCCCAAAGCATATGCCGTTGAAGCCAGGGCGCCAGGCTGGCCGCAACACTCCTGCCACAGACAACAACTGAGCAAGCCCAGCACATGCAACACCAAGCACATGCAACACAACACCCCATGCCGGAAACAGGGCAATCAATCCCCAAAGCCCAAAGAAATCCATGATGATTACGCCGGTAACACTCAAGACAGCAAGCCCGGCCATCACTGAAAGGACAAAAGCCTCCGGCGCACTCCCCCGGTCGGCAGCCTCAATTCTTGTCCTGCATGGCTTACTGCCGCCAAATGCAGAAGCGCCGGCAATCGCCGACAATAATCGGAACGTTCCGCTCACCGGTATCTTATTGGACTGATTATCTACTCTCATTCCCCGTTGGCCTCCCCCTCAAATACAGGCTCAAAAACAAACCACTGGAACCATGAATCCGAGAGCACGCACTCCAGTTCATTGCACCACAAGCCAAGTGCATCAGCCATCGCACCCTCCCGGTTACTGCGATCATTGGAAACCTCGAATTCCCTGCCTACCCGGATACAATAATGCCGCCAACCCCGGCGGATGATAAACAGCGGCCACAATGGACATCTCCCAGCAAGAGCTAATGCAAATGGCCCCTTGGGAAAACGCACCTTCCGGCCAAACATCACACCTTCTGTTGCCGACACTTCAAACAATAACCGGTCACCCTGCAAAGCCACCAGCTCCCCTGATTGCAAAAGCGAGGCAAGCTCAACGCCAAGCATGCCTCCCGCTCGATTATACCTCACGGCAAATGACGCAGATTGCTGTTGCTCGCGACGCTTATCGTAATGCTCCTGTAACTCAGCATTGCGCTCAGGGGCGCGAACCGCATTCAAACGACGCCCAAAGCGATCTGAGAACACCGGGCCCGCCAAGTCATAATTTCCCATGTGGGCAGTTAAAATAATTGCTCCACCATCACTAGCCGACAATCGCTCAAACTCTTCTCGTCCATCAATCTCCCATAGAATCACATCCTGCCCCACAGATGCGCGCACACCATCAACCATCGTCCAAGCAAAGTTCCATATCACCCGGAATGAACCTGCTTGAGCCCGCCAAAATGACCAGCCTGGAAAAATTGCTCTCAAGTTGGAAACAACTGCCCGCCGTTGCCGGGCACACAAAAGGTAGAAGACGACAGACCAGAAAAAAACGAAAGCCGGCTCCACCCATGCAGGGGTTGCCCGGACCCAGCACTCCATTAATCGGGTAAGACGATCTCCGTAAACGGAAAAGCGTCGAATGGATCGTAACAATGACATTTCGCTATTCCGCTCTAATCCGCTTCCCAAAGTCCCGCAAGCAGGTAAAGTAAATACCTTGACTAACAATCCAGCAATGAACACTTCCGATTATGATGTCGTGATCCTTGGGGGAGCCTTCTCCGGGTCCACGACAGGC
Organism: Verrucomicrobiaceae bacterium; assembly: GCA_024229495.1. Classification (GTDB taxonomy): domain Bacteria; phylum Verrucomicrobiota; class Verrucomicrobiia; order Verrucomicrobiales; family DEV007; genus CACIUL01. The sequence continues at coordinate 11,547 of JAAESJ010000198.1, forward strand.
ATCCTGCTTAAACGGCAACAGCCAGAATTGCGCATCCTCATCGTCGAGAAATCAACCCAGTTCGACCGCAAGGTTGGAGAATCCACATCAGAGGTCGCCGGATGCTTCCTGACACGCACCCTCGGGCTTGAAGCACACCTCTCGCGTGAACAGATCACCAAGCACGGCCTCCGAATGTGGTTCAATCGTGATAACAACCAGTGCCCATCACGCTGTTCGGAAATCGGCCCCTATTACCAGGTGCGCCTGCCGACCTACCAACTGGACCGCTGCAGGCTGGATAGCCACCTGCTGAAAAACGCCGAGGATCTTGGGTGCGAAGTCTGGCGCCCCGCCTCAGTAAAGGAATTGAACCTTTCCGGCGTGGGAAACAATACACTGATCGTCAAACATGACGGTGTCGAACAGCAGATATGCTCAAAGTGGGTCGTTGATGCCACGGGAAAAGCCGCCTTTCTGGCACGCAAACTCGGACATCTGCGCAAGCTCGATTCGCACAAGACCTCCGCAATCTGGGCGCGGTTTAAAAATGTCACCGACCTGGACAATCCCGATCTGAAGGAGCGATTCCCGGAGTTTGCCGATGCAGTGCGCTGCCCCCGCAGCCAGGCAACCAACCACCTCATGGGACATGGTTGGTGGAGTTGGATTATTCCCCTGAAAAACGGGGAAGTAAGCGCTGGGTTGACCTATGACAGTGAGTTATTCACTCCACCGGAGGGAAACACGCTGACCCAACGACTTCACGCGCACCTCTTATCTCACCCGATAGGAAAAGAAATGTTTTCCGGGGCGGTTCCGGTCGAGAAGGACACTCGATCCTATAGTGGCCTGGCCTATTACTCAACCAAACCGGCAGATGAAGGCTGGATTTGTGTTGGAGATGCAGCCGGCTTCATTGACCCGCTTTACAGCCAGGGACTGGATTATTGCGCTCATTCCGTGAGTTTCGCAGCCAAGATCATTGCCAAGTCCCACGATGGGGAATGCATCAAGGCAGATGTCACCGATTATGCTGAACAGTTCGTGACATCCTATTTGCGCTGGTATCACGCCCTCTACAGGGGAAAATACCGCTATCTGGGCGATGCAGAGTTAATGAACGCCGCCTTCTGGTTGGACATTGGCACCTACTTCATTGGACCGGTGCGCCTTGTTCATGATGATCCCTGCAATGAGTTTCCACGATTCCCTTATTACGGAACCCCCGGTAAAATATTTGCCAACTTCATGAGGTTCTATAACCAACGCCTTGGGAAAATAGGAGAACGAAGATATGCCTCCGGGAAATACGGCCAAGCCAACCTCGATAAGCGCTACCTGATCCATGAAGGATTCGCGCCCTGTAAAAAAGCCGCCTTTAAAGTCATCTTGAAGGGAGTCTTTAAATGGTTGCGAATCGAGGTCCGCTCCCTGTTCCTGCCCCGGTTATCAAAAAAGGCATCTGGCCTGTCTTCGCCCACGCAAGCCGTGGAACAGGAATTGACAACCGACCATTGATTTGAAGCAACGAGCCATTAATGAAAATGGTAATTCTCCTTGCAGGACCCCTCCACCGGATCTAGATTAAATTAAGAGGCAGTCCGGTTGGTCTCTCCTGTAAGTTCCGTGGGGGTTTCTTGCAGAAGAATTGGTCGGGCTGCCTTTTTTATTGCTTCTCCACCTCTCGCCGACCTGTTGACGACAGTTCATTCGTCACCACCTCAAGCTGAAGCCTTTCGCTCCCATTGTTTCGAAGCGCAGCATGTTGGATTACATCAAATGAAATCCAACGGTACGTCGTAGGACTCCCACGGCAAACCCGAACCGTTTTCCACTTTTCCCGCCTTATCGGATCGCCTGAGTAACGCTCCAGATCCCAACGAAGAGGATCATCGCAACACTTGACCAGAATGCCACCTCGTAAACCTTTCCGGTTCGAATCGGGGTGCCTTTTCTCCTTGCCTTGAAGACAATCGCAGCAAAGAGCACCACCAGCAGAATGATGGAGGTCACAAATCCCCCGGCGATCACCATCCAGTCAGGCCGCTTACCCAGCCACTTCATAAAACAATACACCAATCCCCACATGACCGGTATTATCCAGGCCAGTAACATCTGACACCTGCGGCGTATCCGTATATGGAAAAAATCAAAAATCCCAATGCGACCAAAAGCATCAGTATACTGCCTTGTCCAGGCCCCGAGTGCGGAAAACGCCGTCGAAAAAAGAACCACAAAGGCACCGACGTAAAATACAGGCCCGGCCCAAGCTCCAAGCGTGTCCGTATAGAGGCCGGAGAGGAATCTCAGGAAGTCCTCAGCTCCTCCGTCACTGAATCCCGGTTCACCGTAAAGTAACGCAGACCCCAGCAGAAAAAAGGCAACCGTCACGATGGTATAAACCACCATTGCAAAAATAGCATCGATATACATCACGCGGATCCATCCCCGGGCCCGTCGCGTCCATTCCTCGCTGCCGTCGTTCTTGCCGACATTGGCAGCATAACCTTTTTCAATCAGCCAATAATTATAGGCCATGATCTCATCCCCTCCCACCCCGGTAATGCCAAATGCACCAATGACCAGCAACAACATCCCGTCTCCTTCAGGAATCGCAAACTGAAGCCCCGAGAGGACATCACCCATTACAATTGCCTTGCCGGTAAACTGCAACGCCACCAGAGAGAAAAAGGTGAACACGGTGAAGATGCCAATCATGGCGACTGACAACAACTCCAAGACCCGGTAATACCCCGAGAAAACAATCAAGGCTACCGCCAGGATCACCGCCGCCAGCCAATAGTAGATTCCGACCCCCGGAATCGCCATATTCAACAGGACAGCAACAAGGCCGACAATGCCACCAACCTGCAGGAACTTGAAGAGCATCAGGAAAAGCCACGCCCAGATGGACCAGTGCGCCCTGCCCAAACGCATTCCCGGAAGGGTATCAAGGGAAGCAAAAGTGGTCTCGCCGGTCATGATCGCCCGCTTCCCAAATTCCAGTTGCACCGCAACCTTCACCAGACAACTCACCAGGATCACCCACATGACCGCAAATCCTGCCTTGGCACCCAAGGTCGTTGTCGCAACAAGTTCCCCGGAACCCACGATCGAAGCGGACAGGATGAACCCCGGACCAAGGTGCTTGAGTGAACCTCGTAAAGTCTTTGGCGCTTCAATGATGTTTGAATCATCCAGTGCGTAGGGATCGTTAGCTTGCATTGCGAGTTATTTGTCCTGTTACTTTGTGCTCAAGAGCACAAAAACAAAAGGAAAACTCTCACGGAAGCTGAGAACCCCCCGATATTATCCCCAATGAGCGCGTAAAACTATCCGGTCACCACAGGCTAATCCTCTCCGAGCATGCTCTTCATGCGCTCAAAGTAATCCATGGCCTGCTCTCTCTCCATTGGTTGCGCGGCAAGTTCCTCATAGGAAGAAACGTCCAGGTAAGCGGGATCCAGTTCATCAAGGAATGTACTGGGCATACAGGAAACCGGCTCTCCATAGCGAACCCGGTTTCTGCAAAAACTGATCGTTAGTCGTTGCATCGCCCGTGTAATACCGACGTAGAACAACCGCCGCTCCTCGTCACGAGTCCCCTCATCAATCGAACGCTTGTGCGGCAGGATCCCCTCCTCCATTCCCACGAGATAGACGATCGGAAATTCAAGCCCCTTTGCCGCGTGGAGAGTGATCAGGCTCACCCCATTCTGCTTCTCAATATCATCCTCCTCGCGATCCTGCTGCAAAGCAATGTCATCAAGGAACTTCTGAAGGGAATTGCGACCCTGCCGCCGCTCATAATCACGCAACAAGCCGATGAATTCCGAGACATTCTCAGCACGTTGCTCTTTCTCCCTGTCAGTCTTGCATGTCCGTCGAAGGTATCCGGTAAAATCAATCTCATCGATCACCTCTTCAAAGAGCATTCCGTATCGCGCACGCTCCGCACACATTGATCCGCCACAACCCTTGATTAACGCCACAAACCTTGCCACTGATGCCCTTGACTTCGCCGGAAGCATTTGCTGGAAATCACTGCTTCCCATCACATCAAAAATACTTATTCCCATTTCCCGACTCTTTTCATTGGCAAGGGACACTGTAGCGGCACCTATGCCCCGCGGAGGATTATTGACTATCCTCAACAAATTGATGTCGTCATCAGGATTTGCTATCACCTGGAGGTATGCAAGCAAGTCCTTAACCTCACGCCGATCATAAAAAGACTGCCCGCCAATGACTCGATACGGAATTTTATGCTCCCGCAGCTTCAGTTCAAACCGGCGGGACTGATTGTTCGTGCGAAAAAGAACTGCAAAATCATCATAGCTTCGCTTCTCGGTGGCATTAACAGCAAGGATCTCATCAACCACAAACTGCACCTCCTCTTCTTCTTCAGGCATCGCGATCACGCGGACATTGTGACTTCCCTTCTCATCGGTCCAGAGAACCTTTTCCCTACGCCCTACATTGTGCCGTATGATTGAATTGGCAGTATGAAGGATAGGGGTAGTGCTGCGGTAATTCTGCTCAAGCTTTATGACCTTTGGGTCCGGAAAAAACCTCTCGAAATCAAGAATATTGGATATTTCAGCCCCTCTCCATCCGTATATAGACTGGTCATCATCACCCACGACACAGATGTTTTTCTCGGTTCCGGAAAGGGAACAAACCAATTCCATTTGTATGCCGTTGGTGTCCTGAAACTCATCAATCATGATGTAGCGAAAGCTTTCCAGCCATTGCTTCCTTATATCCTCATGCTCGTTCAATAGCTTGACTGCAAGGATTAGCAAATCGTCAAAGTCCACCGCATTGAGAAGCTTTAACTCCTGGTTATATGCCCGCTCTACATCTGCAACCAGTGAGTCCGCTCCCTCCGAAACAGGGATACCCCGATTCTTTGACCTTCCTATCAAGGCTAACGCCAACCCATGGTCGAGATTCTCATCTTTTCCTGACTTGCGGGCAATCAATTTGCGCACCAGTCCAACCTGATCAGAAGCTGTATAAATCGTAAAATTCCTCTTGTAGCCAAGCCGATCGATGGATTTACGCAAAATACGAACACACAGGGAATGAAAGGTGCACAGGGTAATTTTCTTCGCGTCCTCCTTACTCACCATACCGGCAACCCTTTCTCGCATCTCATTGGCAGCCTTATTGGTAAATGTCAGCGCCAGGATACGCGAAGGACAAATCCCCGAGGAAACCATGTGGGCAATACGGGTAGTCACCGTTCGGGTTTTCCCCGTGCCGGCACCTGCCAGGATCAATACTGGCCCCTCCACCTGCTCAACTGCTGCTCTTTGAGCAGGATTCAATCCTGCAAGGTTAAACTTTTTCCTCGGCATGCGAATGCCGGAATTGAAAGCACGGCAGCCCTTCAACGCAACCGGGAATCCAAGGAAAGCTCTCTTTTAAGCTTTTCCCGCCGCAAGCTCACCAATAATCAAGGGTAACAACCTGTGCTCTGCCTGCTTAATCCTTTCATGCAAAGTTTCCGGCGTATCTCCCTCTTCAACAGGAACTTCCTCCTGCCCTATGATTTCACCAGAATCAAGTTCATCCGTCACGAAATGGACAGTGCAGCCTGTCATTGTATCCCCGGCGCGCAATGACTGTTCCCACGCCCGAAGTCCCTTGTGCCTTGGCAATAGCGAAGGATGCACGTTAATCACCCGTCCGGAAAAACTCTCCAATACCGGACTCCTGAGGATCTTCATGAATCCTGCGCAAACAACCAGCTCAACATTCGCCCGTTGAAGCCGTTGCTTCATTTCCTCCTGTGCAGACATCGACAACCTGTTTGGATTCTCCCCCGGATCAACGTAAACATGCTCAATCCCATGCTGGCGAGCGCGATCAAGGATCCCGGAATCTTCAACATCAGAAATCACAATAACCACTTCGGCTTTCACCCCCCCCGCCGCGATCGCTTCCACAATGGACTCAAAGTTTGTTCCTTCACCTGATCCAAGAACACCAAGTCGAAATGGAGATTCACCTACTCGCTCCCCCATAGCAGCAAGCAGACCAGTTGTTGATTTCCCTTCAACCTTGGAAAGTATCTCAATTCGCGACCCAGCACAGGCAAGGGCATCCCTTTCCTCCGCATTCAATGTATCCTCCGTGTAGTCTCCACCCTTAGCATAGATATGAGGACGGATCTCCTCTATCACGCCAGTTGCTCGCATACCCTCAAACACCACAACATGATCCACGCTCTCCAAACCCATGAGCACTTCAGCACGCTCACCAACACTGTTTATGGGACGCCCATCCCCCTTTAGCGCCCTGACTGAATCATCTGAATTAATAGCCACAACCAGCTCATCTCCTAATGCCCTGGCCTCTCGCAGGTAGCGAACATGCCCCACATGAAGAAGGTCAAAGCAACCATTGGTAAAGACAAGCTGTTGCCCCACAGATTCCAATTCGGCCCTGCGGGCCGCCACTGCACTGATTTCGCTTATCATCTACTTTGCACTGGTGCCAATTTCCTCTAAAGTCAACTCCCATGCACGACCCACGTATCGATAAACTCGCCCGCCAACTCGTCCGCTATTCCACGTCCATCAAGCGCGGAGAAAATGTACTCATCGATGCCTATGATGTCCCCGAATCCGTGCCTATAGCCCTTATAAGGGCAGTTCGTGCCGTTGGCGGACATCCATTTGTTAATCTTCACGATGCCCGCGTCAGCAGGGAACTGTTAATCGGCGCCAAGGATGAACAATATGACGTTTTATCCAGCTACTCAATGGCACAAATGCGCAAAATGCAGGCATTTATCGCCATCCGGGGCAGTCACAACATTACCGAGTCAGCGGATGTCCCGCCCGCCAAAATGGCATTGGCGATGAAAAAGATGCGTGCCGTCCAGAATTACAGGGTAAACAAGACCAGATGGTGCGTTCTGCGCTGGCCACATCCTGCAATGGCACAACAGGCTGGCATGAGTACCGAGGCCTTTGAGGATTTCTTCTTCAAGGTTTGCCTCCTGAATTATCGCAAGCTCGTCCCAGCGATGAAAAAACTCGAGACCCTGATGACCAAGACCAAAGAGGTGCATATCAAGGGTAATGGCAGTGACCTACGCTTCTCCATGAAGGGATTGAAGGCGATCGCCTGTGGCGGCACTCACAACATCCCTGACGGCGAGTGCTTCAGCGCCCCGGTAAAAAACTCGGTGGAAGGCGTTATTCGCTACAATGCCCCAACCATCTATCAGGGAATCGCCTTTGACAGCATTGAGTTGACCTTCGAAAAGGGTAAAATCATCAAGGCTTCGGCAAACAACACGAAGGCACTCAACAAGATACTCGATTCCGATCCCGGCGCGCGCTACGTAGGAGAATTTGCAATCGGCTTTAATCCCCAGATAAAGGAGCCGATGCGCGACATTCTCTTTGACGAGAAAATTGCCGGAAGCTTTCATTTCACGCCCGGCCAGGCTTATGAAGGAATTGCTGACAACGGCAACCGTAGTCAGGTCCACTGGGATATGGTCTGCATTCAACGCCCTGATTACGGGGGTGGGGAAATCCTCTTCGACGGGAAGCTCATCCGTAAAAACGGAAAGTTCCTGCCCAAGAACCTCGCCGCATTGAATTACTAGCCTTTTACCCTCTGAAATGGCCTGTGACTGAGCGACTCTCCACAGTCTGCTCCATTCATGTAAAATTCCGGTTGAATCTAGCGCCCCTTATCGCCATTGTTGTCGTGCGGGGTAGAGCAGTCCGGTAGCTCGTCAGGCTCATAACCTGGAGGTCGTAGGTTCAAATCCTACCCCCGCGTCCAAATACAGCCCTGTTACCGATAAGGTAACGGGGCTGACTGGTTTTTAGGTGCACCACTGTCGCCCCTCAACCCCCACACCGAAATGCATAGACCTGCTACTGGCGCATGAGCGAAACCACACCACCATCACGCTTCCCCTCATCGGAGTTAAAAGCCCTGCTCAATGACCGATTGCGGCAAAAGCCCTCTCAAGCCTGTCACGTAAATCCGTGAAATCTTCGAGCCCAACGCTCACTCTAATCAACCAGCGTGAAAGCCCAAGGCTCTCACACCAGTCCAGCTCCTGATAATGCGCCAAAAACATATATGGGCATGCAAGGCTGAAATTCGCGCCAAGGCTGGGTCCCTTACATATTTCCAAGGCATCATAAAATTTGGCGCTGTTATTACCGGCATCCCTAAGCAGTAAGGATAATAATCCACTATAGCCTCCCCCCGGTCTCCTGACCATGTCGTAACATTGTCTGGTTTCTCCTGCCGGATACCAAATACGCTCAACCGCAGGGTGGGTTTCCAGCCAATTCACCAAGCGAGGAGTTGTCTCGTTGATACGTTCCATGCGCTGATGATAGTCCCTCGAGTTCTCAAGCAGCGTTATCGCATCCTCATCCCAGAGGCTTTTATCGCCATTTCCATCGGCAAGAGCCACACGAAACTTTGCGCTCAACGGCGAAGCTTCATTGACAGTAACTGCCCCGGCTAATACATCGCCTTTCCCCGAGTAATATTTTGTAAGGCTTGTTGTAACAATGTCTGCATACTCAAATACATCGACATTGAGGTTCGTCGCCACTGTATCATCCACAACAATCGGAATCCCAAAAGGGCGCGTGATTTCTGCAATCGCCGGGAGGTCCACACTCCTCAACAGCGGGTTGCTCGGCAATTCACAATACACACCACAAGGAGGGGAATCACTCTCTACAAGCTGCCTTAATTCCCTCAGGGCATCAGCGTCACCAATGGGGAAAAACACATTGCCATCTCCCATTTCCCGTTGAGTCCTAAGCACATCCACATAGGGAAAATCGAATTGAACACTACGCATTCCTGGGGCAAAAGCATTCAACGCACGATGCACAGCAGACACTGCAGCCATCCCTGAAGAAAAAAGAAAGACATCCTGGCTCCCCTGCCCGCAATCCTTAGCAATGCCATCGCGCAACTCTGCACGGGCATCTAGGCCTTCTCCCTGACGGCATTCTCCTTGCCCCAACAAAAATGTGGCATGCCGGGCACTGATTCCCTCTCCACAATACCTCCAATAATCAGCTGCCACCCTGTGGATTTGCGCAGGAAACACTACCGCAACCACTCCCTTATCATGTAAGCGCTCCGTTCGAACAGGCCAACCATCAGTCCTTTCACGGATATACCCGGCGCAACGCTCTGCCGTTATCTCATCTGGATAGATACTGCATAACTCATCTGAACCCGCCCCTATTTCTGATAAGCATTGGATTTCCAATTGGCGAACAATTCTGGGAACGAAAAATCTCGGGTATCCCGTCCGCAGCTTATCAAGCACCTTAGGAGCCCCTTCCTCATAACCAATAACATGCTCCCAATGAGGCAATGCAACGGAAACTGCATAAGGCGAATCCGGCAGAGGATGACCCAGATCCCCTTCCCCGCAGGGAGGGTCAGTCACCACATCGCGCACTCCAAAATTATCCATCTGCCCTGTCTCCGATGCTCTAATTGATACCTTAACTATCTATTGCGGCCAGCCCATAGCGCAAGTCATTCAGCAGATCATCCACTGTTTCAATACCCACGGAAAGCCGTACAAGCGAATCCGTTATCCCAACTTCATGCCTCTGGGCCACCGGCACTGCAGCATGAGTCATCGAGGCGGGGTGACAACTCAATGATTCAATACCCCCAAGGCTCTCGGCACATTTAAACAATTCCAAGCGTTCAAGAAAAGCTGAAGTTTGATCCAGCGACAACCCGAAATCCACGGTTACAATCCCTGATCCGGCAGACATCTGGCGGCAAGCAAGTTCATATTGTGGGTGCGAGCTTAGGTAAGGGTAACGAACCATTATCGCCGAGGATTCCGATTCCAGGAATTGCGCAACAGCAAGGGCATTCTTGCAATGTCGCTCCATCCTCAATGCCTGCGTCTTTACTCCCCTCTGAATCAACCAACAGTCCATGGGAGATGGCTGTAACCCAAGGGCTTTCTGCGCGAATGTCATCTTATCCCCCCATTCATCCGATCTCGTGCATACAACGCCGCCCAGAGCATCGGAGTGGCCATTGGTGTATTTTGTCGTACTCAGCAGGGACAGGTCAGCACCCAGCTCCAGTGGCCGCTGAACGCAACTGGAAGCAAATGTGTTATCAACAACAAGTGCCGCGCCTGCTTCTCGAGCTGCCGAGGAGCAAGCTTCGATATCAATCACCTTGAGCAGTGGATTTGTAGGCGACTCAATCCATACGAGTGCGGGTCTGTGCTTGCCAATAGCCACAAGACTCTCCTCCTTGGTAAGGTCAAGGTATACCACCTCAATCCCAAATTTCTCGAAGACTGCATCAAAAAGCCTGAATGTGCATCCGTAGACATTCTCCTCCGCAACAACACGATCACCGGCTGCCAATGTTGAAACGATTGCTGTAATTGCTGAGACTCCACTGGCAAAAACACACGCCCTGGAACCGGATTCAAGGCTTGCTAGGGTCTCCTCAAGATTCCTGAAATTAGGGTTTCCCGAGCGGGTATAATCAAACCCCCCGGAATTGCCACTCTCAAAAGTAGAGGTCATGAAGACTGGTGGAATAATTGCCCCGGTTTCCCCTGAATAATCAAGCCCCGCATGGATGGCCCGGGTTTCCATTCCCCATTTTTCTATGCTTTTCTCACTCATTGCATCAGGACAACCAAATAGCGGGAGGCCCATTGCCTATGAATAGACAATATTCATCACCCCGGAAAACCAATAAAATTTTCTTCCGATTGCACAATCGGAAGAAAAAGAGTTATCGGGAATAAAGCTCAACCACCAGTTGCTCGTTCACCATCGGGTCAACTTCGTCGCGATCAGGAACCCGCGAAACAGTGCCCTCTAGATTATCCCGATCCACTGCGAGCCAATCGGACTGAACCACCGCCTGAGTAAGGTCAAGACCGCGAAGCGCAAGCTGCTTTGACCGTGGATTATCCCTCACGGAAATCTGATCGCCTGGCTTGGCATTGTAAGAGGGGATGTCCACACGTCTGCCATTAACCATCACATGCCCATGATTAACAAATTGCCGGGCACCTGCACGCGTATTTGAAAACCCCATGCGGTAGATAACATTGTCGAGACGCATTTCCAGCAACTCAATTAAAATCGTTCCGGTAACTCCACGCCGGCGTTGAGCCTCGGAAAAATAACGACGAAACTGTTTCTCCAACACACCATACTGGAAGCGAAGCTTTTGCTTCTCAGCCAACGCCAGTGAGTAATCAGAGCGCTTTGGTCGCCGACCACCTCTGATGCCACCGTGCATTCCCGGAGGATATGCGCGCCGTTCCAGCGCCTTTGAGGGACCGAAGAGAGGCACGCCAAAGCGGCGGCTGATTTTGTCACGGGGACCGGTATAACGAGCCATTGGATAAATATAAATTGAATATGTTCGGTAATTAAACGCGACGTGCCTTCTTAGGGCGACATCCGTTATGAGGCATGGGGGTAACATCACGAATAGATTTCACCTCTATCCCAATCCCCTGCACAGCCCTCACTGCTGATTCTCGGCCAGACCCCGGCCCCTTTACTCGCACATCAGCCTCTTTGAGGCCGTGCGCCATTGCCTGCTTACACGCATCCTGCGAGACTACCTGCGCTGCATAGGCCGTACTCTTTCTTGACCCGCGGAACCCCATCTTTCCTGAAGTTGACCAACCAATAACATTTCCCCTCGGGTCAGAAATAGTTACTACGGTGTTATTGAAAGTGGCAAGTATATGAACGATGCCCGAATAAACATTCTTGCTCGACTTGGCCTTGAGAACCTTTTGCTTACCCTCGGCCTCCGGACCATCGAGCTCGAGCAGAACATCAGCCGCCGTGCGTTCTTTCTTCGGCCCATCCTTCTCTTTGGATTCATCACCTGTTGCGGCGCCTTCACCTGCCGGCTTCTCGACCGCCTCTGCCTTTTCCTCTGCCTTTTCCTCTGCCTTTTCCTCTGCCTTTTCCTCTGCCTTTTCCTCTGCCTTTTCCTCTGCCTTTTCCTCTGCCTTTTCCTCTGCCTTTTCCTCTGCCTTTTCCTCTACCTTTTCCTCTGCCTTTTCCTCTGCCTTTTCCTCTGCCTTTTCCTCTGCCTTTTCCTCTGCCTTTTCCTCTGCCTTTTCCTCTACCTTTTCCTCCGTTGCGGCAGCTTCCGCCTGAGTCGCTTCAACTTCGCTTGCATCCTCCTCTTTAGGGTTCACCTGATCTTCGTCGGCCATAAAATTATCTCGTTCTAAGTGTTATCGTAAAAGGCGGCTACACTTTACCCTTCTTGGCATTGGGATTACGCTCGACACCAACCGTGCGCTTTCCACCTTTGCGTGTCCGAGCGTTTGTCTTGGTTCTTTGGCCACGAACCGGCATTCCTCGCCGATGAAGAATCCCTCGATAACAGTTAATCTGTTGCAGGCGCTTCATGTTCGCCTGTATATCTCGGCGAAGGTCCCCTTCGATCAGGATTCCATTACTGTTTACAATATGAATAATCTGGGTGAGTTGCTCATCGCTAAGCTCACCAGTCCGAATATTCGGATCAATTTCTGCCTGCTCAAGTATCTTCCTGGCCATAGAATGCCCAATTCCATATACATACGGAAGCGATGCCTCAATACGCTTCTCATTTGGGATTTCTATTCCTAAAAGTCTGGCCATAAGTTATATGATACGATTTGATTGTTACTAGCCTTGCCGCTGTTTATGTCGCGGATTCTTGCAAATGACACGCACGACCCCATGTCTGCGGATCACTCGACATGATTCACAGAAGCGTTTGACTGAGGGTCTTACTTTCATTGTTACAAATAAACTTAATCTAATTTCTAAAACTTTTGTGGCACTGGTTCCCCAGCTTTCCTGAAGCCCTTGCGATCTAGGGCAAATTCCCGATCCTCAACAACTTGCCCAAGTCAATGGGCTTCCACAAAAGCGGATGAAATGTTTAGCACAAAATGGGCTTCCTGCAAGGTCTTGATTGCCCAATTCATCAAGGATTTTAAAGAATTCACCATTATGGGTATTATTATTTCTATAAATATCACTCTGGCCGGGTTTCATATTCACTCACGGTAGGTTCTCGCCAGGTAAGAATCTCCGGATCAGATGCAGTAATTAGGACGGTGTGTTCAAAATGAGCACTGGCTTTACCATCTGCGGTTACGACCGTCCAATCATCATCCAAGAGCTTAATTCCTGCTGCTCCAAGATTAACCATTGGCTCAATAGCCAAAATCATTCCCGCCTTTAATCTGGGAAGGTTGGTTTCCGGTCTGTAATTGGGAACCTGTGGTGGCTCGTGAAGCTTCTTTCCAACTCCATGCCCTACAAATTCCCTAACCACTGAGTAGCCATTCTTGCTAACGTGCCGGTCAACAGACGCGCACAAATCTCCAAGCATCACGCCCTCCCTGGCAAAATCGATGGCAACGTGCAATGACTCTTCCGTTACCTGAAGCAACCGGTATACCTCTGAATCTACAGATCCAACAGGAACAGTCAGCGCATTATCTCCAACCCAGCCATCATGTATAATACCTACATCAAGTTTGATGATATCCCCAGGCTGAATAACTCTGGGACCTCCTATCCCGTGTACAATTTCATCATTAACTGAAATGCAAACATTGCCAGGGAAAGCCGTTCCTCCACTTTGTTGATATCCCAGAAATGCACTAACGCAGCCGGACTTTCGCATTAATTGTGCAGCGCACTCATCAACCTCTCCGGTCGTTACTCCCGGTTCAATCTTTGAGGCAGATTCCAACAGGATATCGCGAGCCAATGAACAGGCTGCACGCATCCCATCGAGTTGCTTACCGCGGTAGACAGGCATTGGAAAACTAAGGTTATCGCATACTCATTCCCTCTTTAACAGGAATACAGACTTCAACAGGCATTAGCCTCAGCCGCGAGTCTTGCTGATCATCATCGCCGCACCAATGATTACCAACACCGCGATAATAAAATACAACCACACCATTGTATTCTTGTTGGCGGTCTTTCCGGTACCGGTCCGGCGGTCGAAGCGACCACGGATTTTACCCTTGCGAAGGAATCCGTCGTAGTGACGCTGAATGAGATGGGTCTCAGCCTGCCGCATAATATCAAGCAACACGCCAACGAGAATAAGCAGACTCGTGCCACCGAAAAACTGCGCCACCGTCATTGAAATTCCCATCTGCCGGGCAATGAGCGCGGGAAGAAGTGCAATTAACGTCAGGAAACATGCGCCCGCGAATGTCAATCGCCCCATGGTGAAATCCAGGAAACTGGCAGTTGGCTTTCCTGGCCGGACTCCGGGGATGTATCCCCCATTTTTCTTCAGGTCATCGGAAATCTGTTGAGGCTGAAACATTGTAGCTACCCAGAAATAACTGAAGAAGAAGATCAATAGGCCGGTGAGCGTGTAATACACCCATCCGTTCGTCATCGAGCCGGCCAACGAGTTCCACCACTTGCTGTCCTTTGCAACAAACCCAATGATCTGCGCAGGAAAAAGCACTATCGCTTGGGCAAAAATGATGGGCATCACTCCCGCGTAGTTAACTTTCAGCGGAAGAAAAGAACTTTGCCCGCCATAAACCTTCCTTCCCACCACACGCTTTGCATATTGAATGGTAATTTTTCTCACTGCCTGGGTAATGGATATGACTCCGGCAATGACAATGATCAGCAAGGCCACTAATAATACAAGTTGCACCGGCTTCGTCACTGCACCGGCCTCCGAACCAGTAATATAAGTGTCCCAAACCTGCACAAGGGCACCGGGAAGTGCTGACACGATATTCACCGCAATGATCAGTGAAATACCATTCCCAATGCCGCGCTCAGTGATCTGTTCGCCCAGCCACATCATCAGCATTGTGCCGGCAGTGATAACCATGACGGTCACCACAACAAACCACAATCCGTATCCGGGAACCAACTCCTTGCCGGTCTCGTTGATATACGATGCTATGTCAGCCAGGAATATATTATTCGCAGGGTTCTCCAATGACCTCGCAAGCATCAATCCCTGCACAATACAAAGCACGATTGTCACCTGCCGTGTCAGCATATTGATCTTGGATCTTCCACCATCTTCCCTGGACAGTTTGCCCAAACGCGGAACAACTGCTGTCAGCAACTGCATCATGATTGATGCACTGATGTAAGGCATGATGCCCAGAGCAAAAACCGCACAATTCTTTAATCCTCCACCACTAAAAACATTAATAAGGGCACCAATGGCACCACTGTCGTCACTACTCTTCTTGCTTGCTGCATCAAGGGCTCCCTGTAACACCTCGGCATTTACACCTGGTAAAGGGATCGCTGCTCCCACCCTGACAATAACAACCATCGCAAGCGTGAAAAGGATACGCTGGCGAAGTTCCGGTATCTTAAATGTGTTGGCAAATGCTGAAATCATTCTCGGCCTTATCTAGGGTTAGCGATTACTATCATCTTATAGCCTGGGATCATTAAATCCGGCATCTACTCACTTTTCCCATCACCACCTTCGGGCTCCTCGGCAACGGCTTCGGGCTCCTCGGCAACGGCTTCAGGCTCCTCGGCAACGGCTTCAGGCTCCTCGGCAACGGCTTCAGGCTTCTTTGCAGCCTTCTTTGTGGCCTTCTTTGCAGCCTTCTTTGCAGCCTTCTTTGTGGCCTTCTTTTTTGGCTCCTCAGCCTTGCCTGCTTTCGACTCTTTCTCAGCATTACGGTCACTGAGTGAGATGGAACCTCCGGCTTCTTCAATCTTCAGCTTGGCTGACGCACTAACCTTATCAGCCGTAACCGAGAATTTCTTATTCAATGAGCCACTACCC
>JAAESJ010000199.1 GCA_024229495.1 Verrucomicrobiaceae bacterium
CGCATGAATGATACCGTCCCTTTTTCCGGGCCCCGAAAGATCAAAAAAAGTGCCACTCAAAAAACACTCACCACTTTCACTGAAAGCGAGCCCGACCGGATTATTCATTCCACCAGTCATCACGACACTGAGGTCAGTCCCGTCAGGCCTGGCGCGGTAAATATGAGCAGCACTCGATTTGAATGTTTTTCCATTTCCCAACACATGAGTCTGGGGATCGAAGGCTCCCTTGCACCAGTAAAAATAGCCATCCACTCCCAAGTAGGGTCCATGCATATCATTGCCGCAGCCCTCAATCGAACCGCCGTTAAACCAACTACTCCTCTCGTCCGCCACGTGGTCCCCGTCCGTGTCACTGAACTTCCAGATATGAGGAGGAGCACCAACGTAAACGTCCCCGTCATGAACGAGTATCCCTTCCGGGAAAGGTACCTTATCCGCAAACAGAGTCGATTCATCAAAGGTCCCGTCCCCGTCCTTGTCCACTAACCTTAGGATACGGTGACTCGGGTCCTTGAGTTGGGCCGGAGCATTATCGGTATTCCCTGAACTGTCCGTTACGTAAAGCACACCATTTTCATCAAAGCTCATATGTATGGGCCTTTGTACGAGAGGCGGTGCTGCGACCTGCTCCAATGAATAGCCGTCAGGAAGAGTAAAGGTATGAGGTGGATATGAGATTTTCTCCCCTTTCCCTACTCCACCAAGAATCAGGAAGAAATGAATGTATAAAAGTTTCTGTGTGATAGGTGAGATCATTTGCCTGGTCTTGATTTGATTTCCTTGCTCCAGGATTCCCACAAGTTTGCCAACTCCATCGTCTTCTGAGGATCATCCTTGGCCAGGTCATTCATCTCGGAAGGGTCCGCTTTCAGATCATAAAGCTCCCACGGGGATTTTCCCTGCCGGACCGCCTTGAGGTTCCCTTGCCGGACCGCATTGGCCCTTCCAAAGTGCCAGTATATTTCCTTGTGCGACTCTCTTTTCTTTCCTTTGAAAATAGACAAGAGTGATTTGCCGACCGGAGATTTGGTC
>JAAESJ010000200.1 GCA_024229495.1 Verrucomicrobiaceae bacterium
CGATATTTTGGATTGGTAATCAACCTGTAAATGCCGGGATCCTTTTTACTGACAAGCTCCCTGCTGTAGAGCCGCCACTCATGGGCTATCTCTTCGCGGCGATGCCCGGCCTCCTGCGCACCAAGCACTGACGTGATCGCCCAGTAAAGATACTCGGTGCACTGGCACCCATAGTCACAACTGCGATCATCATAGGTAAACCACGCATCCCCCGGATAACGACGTGGCACTCGCCTGAAGTGACCACCCCGGGCACGGTCAAGGCACTTGGCCAATTGCGTTCCGGACATTTCTCCGAACACCTCCGGGTATGTCTTGGCATACCCTTCGTGGGTAATGAGGTGGAGCACCTCTTCCAAGGTCGCATCAAATTGACGACCACCGGGATTGGTCTCGGTGGCAAACTGCCCCTGCCCGTGGTGAAAGCCTGCTTCCTGGAATACATCATGGTCAAGGCGCTCCATGTCCCGCTCATTCTCGGTCATCACAAGGAAGGCATTCAACTTGACCATGGTAGCAATAACCTCCGGATTATCCGGCTTGCCGTCCTCATCGTTGTCCAGATATTCCGCCATGATGATTGCCGCGTGACGCAGCTTTGCCGGTGGTGTCCCGACAGTGCCGAAAAGGTGAACTCCAAAGACATCAATATGCTGGGTGAACTGCTTGCGAAAAACTGCATACTTCCCCCCCGGAACCGGAGTAATCCTGAAGTCGGGAGGGGCAGCCGCGGCAGTGAATACTGATAATACAACAAGCGAGTAAAAGAAAAGCCAACGCATTGAGCTCACGCATACCCCGGCCTTCAACCGGCACCAAGTAATTTCTATGGGACTTCGCTCACTCAGCCTCCATTGCAACCAAGCCATCTGCGGGTTGTAGCGGGGCTTATCGCTTACCAGAAAGTCACTATCGTGCCGGCGGTGCCGCCTCCTTCACCAGGGCTCCGTGGTTCTGGCTCATGACCAACAGGGCAAACCGGTTGGTGCCATCGAGGGCATCAGTGCTAAGGCTGACATAGTCGAACTTGCCGCGCAGGTCGGTGTAGCCGTCCTTGTAGAACACCGGATTACCGGTTGCATCGCGGGCGTAGACCTTGATATAGGCGCGCGGAACCGGCTTGCCGGTCTTTGCCTCCCGCACCTCAAGACGTCCGTAGTTCTCGACCACAGTGACCTTGAGCGTATTGGCAAAGTAGGGCTGCGCCGCACTGCTGCTGCCCGCCACAATCTCTACCAGCACGTTCTGGCCGGAGAATTCCCTCGGCAGGGAAAAGGTGTGCGTGTCTTTACCTTCCGGAAGTTTCAGCTTTGCCGTGTGGTTGGGCTTGATAATGCTGAAGCGTCCGCTCTCACCAGAGAGGAAGGGCTTGGTACTGAACAGGAACTCGAGATCCATGGTGTAATAATTGACCACGGCATCGGCAACATTGCGGTAGCTCACCTTCACCTCGCCGCCCTCAACCTTCAGGTCAACGGCGGGCTCACCCGCGGCGATCACCTCATGCTCCTTCTCGCGCTGGTTCTCTGCATCTTCGCCCGGCTTGACCTCGACCACGGCCGCGCCTGAAATCTCCTCAGCCTGAGCGATCACCTCGGCGAAACGCCCGCGCCAGCGCGCCACCGGATATTCGGAGTAGCCCTCGGCAATCCTGCTTGCCTCCTCGGGCTTACCCGCATAGAAGGCGGCATAGCAGTTCAGGTAGTCATACTGGAGTTTCTCGACGACGGCCGAGCGGTCAATGGAGCCAAGCCATTGTAACGACTCGGTAATCCGGTCCTGCAAAAGCATGTAGGAGGCGAGTCCAAGTCGGTCCTCGGCATCCAGGTTTTCCTTGTAACTGAGAACCTTGAGGAAAGCCTGATACTGCCCGCGAAAAGCATTATTAAGGATCTTGCGCCCCTTACCCAGGGAGTGTGCACGGGCATTGACCAGCGGCGCATACTCGAGGTGTTCGTAGAAGTGGCGCTCCACAGGATTGATGGTGGCCAGTTCACTCTCCAGATAGAGCCCGCAGTTGTGCAGGAACCCGTCCTGGTGGGCAAGGAACTGGCGAGCCGGGACAACGGCGTTGTGATGCAGGGCATAGCTGTAGAGGATCCCATGATAAACGTGGCGCTTTTCCAGTAAGCTCAATGTTGCCTTGAAGAAATCGGCATCGCGCATCCGCCAGGCGATTCGGCCCAGATCAACGGCACGCGGGTTGTTCTGCTGGAGGAACTCATGCACCGCCTTGGAATCGGCGTGCTGGCTGATGTAGTCCCAACTGCCGGTGTCGATCCTGGTAGCCTGGCGAACAACGGTAAAATCAAGCCCCTCGGCCCAGGCAACGATGGCCTCGTTCTTCGCGACATGTGCGGGAAAAACCGCAAAGGGCTTCTCACCAGAGGGTGCGGGGAAGTAAAAGTGAAGATCGAGTGTGCGGGTTGCGTAAGGCTCGATCGAGAGGTGCTGACCGGCGGTGTATTTGGAGCGTGAGCAGGGAATCGCCCCCGCGGGAACCTGAGTCAGGACATCGAGCTTCTGCCGCGCGGATGTGGGGTTGGTTACCGCGATCTGTGTGCCGTAGACGACTCCGGTGAGAAACTCATCACGGACAAAGCGATCATGACGTTCACCGTCGCGTGTCTCGTAGCGCTCACTCAGGCGAAAGTAGTTCTGGGCGACGAGCAGCGGTGAGCGTTCGTCGCTGATCGGGGCAGCCTTGATCTCGCGGTGGAAGACGATGGTCGGGCCACTGGCCGTGATCGTCACCTTCAGGGTCTCCTTGCCCTTGGCGGCACCGGCTACCGCCTCTGGCTGATCAGCTGCGAAGGGTAGATCGAGCACGGTCAGAGCAAACACCGCCTCGGTGAGGTTGCGCGAGGCATGCCCGAAGTTGGAGCTCAAAAACGGCTTGCCGGCAGCCTTTGCGAGGTGGTCGGCGTAATCCTTCCAGAAGGAGTTGGCGGTGATGAGCGAAGCACCCTGGTCAGTGATGCGACGATGATAATAATTGTTCTCGGCGTATTCCCTGGTCTTCTCCAGTTGCCGGAAAAGCCGCCTTGCCTTGTCCCGCTTGTCAAGCTCGGAAACCTCACCGAAGTAGGCAAAGCGCCCGCCGGCCTCTTGTTCACCAATACCATCGCGGGCATACCAGCCGTCTGCCCTGTCCTTCCCCTCCTCTCCAAGCTTTCTAAGTTGCTCGGAAGAACGTTTGGATTGTTGGTATTTTTCAGCCAGCTTGGAGTTGAGGTTCTTGCTCAGCTTTCCACTGCCATAGCTCGCCGCCGGAGCCGGAATCCTGACCTCTGCAGCAGCCCCGAGCCTGCGAAGACTCTCTTTCTTCCCATTAATGGCATCTGCATCCGGTTGCACATCAAACATCGCTTCCGCCGCTTCATCATAACTGAGTAAACCGTCTTCTGATTGAGCTGAAAGTGCCAACCCCTTAACTGCGGTGGCATAAACTAAGCTCTCTGCCTCGATGTCACGGGGCAGAAGGTCCATGATGTCGCCCAGATGACTTGCGGTATTGGCCGGTTCGCCGCCACCGAGTGCGCCGGCAAGCAGAATGCGCTCAGCAACATTAAGCTGCCCGTATTGCCATGGCTGCAGGTAACTGTCAAGGTCCTCCCCGAGCAGGTAATGATCCATGAAGGTCTTGTCACGCTTGGCCGCAAGGTAGGGCTTCACCACTTCCCCAAAGAATACGGGATCGCGTCGACTAAGGAAAAAGTGCAGCTCGTGGCAGGCGTATTTCGAATACTTGGCACGCTTTTCTTCGGGCTTGAGCGTTGGCCAGTCAACAAGGAAACGAAACTCAGCCAGACCGGGGTCGGCATTGAGCGAGGTGAGGCAGGTATAGACTTTCGATAGTTCCTCGTAGGTCTCCACCTTTGCCGTTCGCACATCGTTTATCTCGAGCGATTCGCCCTTTTGCAGCACGGTTGTCTGCTTTTGCTCGGAAAAATGCCCCTTCGGGTCAAGACCGGCTGCCAGTCGCAGGTCACGCACCCTGGTTCCCCGCTCCGGCAGCGCCAGCTGGCGATAGACGGTATTCTGCGGGTCCACGGCAAGGATGTGCAGGAACTGGCGGTCACCAAGGTCCTTCGTATCGATACTGACAACCCCGTTCTTGTCAGGCACCAAGTTATAGAGGACTGACGCACCCTCGGCGAGAAAGTCGAGAGTGGCGCTGACGGATTCCCGGGGAGCTGCATCCCCGCCAATGCCCCTTCCCCTGGAAGAAACGGTATGTGGTTTTGCAGCCTGGGCTCTTTGCCCCTTCTTGTCCTCTGCGCTCGCCTGCCATTCCTCACCTTCCTTGGCTTTTTCGGTTCCCGTGTCCGTGTCGCGTATTGCCCAGGGATTGAGGAGCAGACCCGGACGGGAAAGCATGTTGCCGGGAAATTTCTGTGCGCCACGGCGCTCAATGATGTAGCGGTATTCATCTCCTATGTCGCGCCCGCTGAGGTAGCGCGAGGTCGAGGTGCTGCGGGCGATCAGGTACGCTTCCGCGTAGGGAAATCCGCCGATGCGATCACGCAGTGAAAAGGCAGGGAGGTAGCGTCCGGCGACCAGGTGGACGCGGGTGAAAGGCCCCGCTCCGGCCAGTTGTATGCGCGTCTTCTTTTCACCGGGATCGATCTCGATGATGTGCAGGTTACTGCCACGCTTGGCCTCCAGGTGCCGGTGCCTGCCAAGCGCATAGCCGTAAGCGAGCTTGCCGGAGGTGACCCGCAGCGCAAGTGTCTTGCCCAGTTCCTTGAAAACCAGCCGGTAATCGCCGGCGCTCAACCCCTTGACCCTGACGAAACCGCCGTCCAGGCTCAGTGCCTGCAGGTGATCCGAGGCAAAGGTGCCATTTCTCACCTCAAGCAACGCGAAATCGGCAGGGCTCACCCTGGCAGCGGATCCGGCGTAGGGAATCGACATAACGGAACCGGTGATACCGTGCAGGGAACCGGGAAGATGGACAAAATCTCCGCCAAGCTGCCAACTGCGGTGACCACCCGGAACACTATCGGTGTCAATCCGGACAATGCCCGGCAATGGCCCGAGTTGCACCTGACCGTTGGCAGCAGACTTGAGGATAACCGGGTGGGATACCTTGTAGTCGCGATGCTTAAATGACAGGCGGATCGGCAGGTCAATGAACGGTTCACCGTTTTTCCCCAGTAACTCAAGCACGTAATTATCTCCGATCTTTGCCAGGTGCGGCAACCACACATGCTCGGTTTGAGCGATCCCGTTGACCTCAAAGGAGGAGGAAGCTTCGACCTGTTTCCTTTCTCCGGTGCTGACATTTTGCACAAAGCCGCGCAGTGTCACCTGCAGGCTGTTGAGGCGCTCAGGAACACGGAAATCACAGGTCGACTCACGGTCCTCGGCAATCTGGAAGGATGGCATCTCAAGCGTCGAGATGATACCCTCGTGATCGGTTGAAGTGATCGTGATCACCACGTCTTCAAGCAGGCCGAGCGTGGTTGGCGCACCGTTGAGAGTCAGGGCCGGGCGCACGGCAATCGATGTGATGTGACCGGGCAGCAGTGTCTCGGCCTCGACATGGAAACCCGCGCTCAGCTTGTAGTCCTCCGCCGGCATGGAATGAAACTCAAGGGCAGCGAAATCACCATCGGCAAGGATGATCGGCTGGCGACCGGGCTTGGTCGAGTAGGGGACGATGATATTGCCCTGCTTGCCGGGCTTGAACTGCCTCCCCGCGATCCATACCAAGGGATCCTCCGCCGGCTCATTATCCATGTCGAGTATGTTGAACGCGGTTCCTGCGGGAGTCGATCGGGCCAAATACTGCAGGCCACCCTTGCGGATCAGTGCGCGACTGGAACGACCGTTGCCGATCAGTTCAACAACCCACACGCCGCGCTTGTTGAGTAACTCGGGGAAATCAAACGTGCGCAGGATGCGCCGCAGTGGCGGCTCATCGTAAGTGTAGCGCTTTTCAGAGTTGGCGACGAGGCCGTCGAGTTCC
>JAAESJ010000201.1 GCA_024229495.1 Verrucomicrobiaceae bacterium
AGAATCAACGCCTGGTCGGAAGTCATCAGTTGCGCATTTGCCCCCATCGCGACGTTATGCGACCAGCCAAACAAATCGCCACTGGGTCGATCCCGCAACATCTCTGCAGTAAAGGGTAACTCTCCACTGCGGGCCGGCATTTTGGTCCTCACACCATAGGCTTGCTCCGGCAGTTCCATAAAATTATCCTCCATACAGACGATGTTCACCTCCGTGCAGACTAAATCCACCTAAAAAACCTTGATCCATGGCACGACTTCACGCAACCTGCGCTAAACGCAGTAGCGCACACTGCATAACGATAACCCAGAAAACACACGACAATGGCACGCCCAGTAACACTCTTCACCGGCCAATGGGCCGATCTTGACACGGACACGATTTGCGCCAAGGCCAAATCCTTTGGCTATGACGGCGTGGAATTAGGTTGCTGGGGAGACCACTTCGAAATCGACAAGGCAGATACGGATTACTGTAAAGCCAAGCGGGAAACTCTGGAAAAGCACGGTCTGGCCTGCTACGCAATCTCCACTCACCTCGTCGGTCAGGCCGTTTGCGACAATATTGATCCACGCCATGAACAAATCCTGCCTCCCTACATCTATGGTGACGGTGATCCTGAGGGAGTTCGCCAGCGAGCCGCCGAGGAATTGATTAAGACAGCCCACGCGGCAAAGGAATTCGGCGTCAAGGTAATCAACGGTTTCACGGGCTCCTCAATATGGCACCTGGTTTATTCCTTTCCGCCGGTTCTTCCGGGGCAGATTGAAGCCGGTTATGAGGACTTTGCCAAGCGCTGGAAACCTATCCTGGATGAGTTTGTGAAATGCGACGTTAAGTTCGGCCTGGAGGTGCATCCCACCGAGATTGCCTTTGACATTGCCTCTGCGCAACGTGCCATCGATGCCCTTGATGGACATCCCGCCTTCGGCTTCAACTATGATCCTTCGCACTTCGGCTACCAGGGGGTTGACTATGTGGAATTCATCTACCGTTTTGCAGACCGCATCAACCATGTCCACATGAAGGATGTCAGTTGGTCAGACAGCCCGAAGGATGCAGGGGTATTCGGCGGTCACGTCGACTTCCATGACCCTTGCCGCTACTGGGACTTCAAGTCCGTGGGTCGTGGCAATATCAACTTCGAGAAAATCATCCGTGCCCTCAATGATATTAAATACATGGGTCCACTGAGTGTTGAGTGGGAAGACGGTGCAATGGATCGTGAGTTCGGGGCAACTGAAAGCTGTCAATACGTCAAGCAGGTGGACTTCCCCCCAAGTGACATTGTATTCGATGCCCAGTTCGCCGAGAACTCCGACGAATAAAGCCAATCTCAATATTCAGGGAAAACCCTACAGCCCGTTACCTTTATCGCTCTGGGTCCTCCTAGTTTTCAATGCAATCCCGTGAAACGCGGATTGCATTGGCGGCACATCTTGCCCTAACCCGAAAGACAACATGCAATTGACCCGCTTAATCATCCTGCTAACTCCTCTGATACTGGGTTCCCCTGCCGTGCTTGCCGAGCTAAGGATTCCTAAAATATTCGGTGACGGCATGGTCATCCAGCGTGACCGCCCAATCCACGTATGGGGACATGCTGCCTCCGAAGAGAATGTGCAGGTGATACTCGGCCCCCGTGACCTGAGCACACGCGCCGACAAGGATGGGAAATGGTCCATGGAACTTGAACCCCTGCAAGCCTCATCGCAGGCCCTCTCACTCAATATCCGTTCAGCCGGAAAGACGGTTGAATATGACAATATCCTGATTGGCGATGTTTGGCTGCTGGGTGGACAAAGCAACATGGAAGATGTCCTTGAAAGCATTTATCACGGGGACACCGAGGTAATTTCCGCAAACTTCCCAACCATCCGGTTGATGACGATCCCACAAAAAGCAGCCAACAAAAAGCAGGAGGACATTGAACGCATCAACGAGTTCAATGCCTGGAACAACCGCTACGAGATGAAAGGGCAATGGCAAATCTGCACGCCAAAGTCAGTCGCACGATTCTCTGCCATCGGATATATCTTCGGCCGCCGCCTGCGTATGGCATCCGGAATACCCATCGGATTAATTGACGCCTCAGTTGGAGGAACCACCGTGGAAGCGTGGACCTCACGTGCCAAGTTGGCAAACATCCCTGAGGCCAAGCCCCTCACCGATGAATGGGATGGCAAAATCAGCACTTACGACGCTACTACCAGTCTCGCCGCGAAAGTAAAAAACTGGGAAAAGGACACCGAGAGAAGGCGAACTCGAGGGGAAAAACCAAACCCGAAGCCAACTGAACCTGCACAGGACCCAGCCAGTGACAGGAATAATCCAGGTGCCTCCTACAATGCCATGATCGCTCCCATCGCCGGCTTTAATATCCGCGGCACAATTTTCAACCAGGGCTACAACAACGCACTCGGTAACGCCCGGCCAAGGCTCTACAGGCAAACCTTTCAGGCCATGATTGAGGGCTGGCGCTCATCATTCCGTGATCTGGAAATGCCCTTCGCAATCATTGGGCTGACCCCTGGAGGCCAACCACAGACACTGGATAACTTTGAGCTGCGCATGGTTGATCCTGCTCCCTACATCCGCGAGGCACAGCATGCCGCCACCAAGGCTCTCAAAAACACAGCCTACCTGCCGGCCTACGATCAACAAGTGCCGTGGTATCACCCTCACAAGAAATTTGAACTGGGGGAACGAGCCGCGCGCTGGGCACTGAATACCTGCTACGGACATAAAAGGATCGGCTGGAAACCCGTGGAACTGGTTGCCGCGGAAAACCGCGGCGATCATTTTGAGCTAACCTTTGAAAAACCGATCCGGGTCCATGACGGGCGCCCTTTCAGCGGGTTTTCCATTGCGGGTGAAAATCAACACTTCGTTCCCGCCACTGCCGAGTTCGTGGTTACCGGCCAGGACAAGCACAAGCGTGACCAGCATGACGAAAAACGCCTAAAAATCTCAAGTCCACTGGTCGAGAAACCCGTTGCCGTGCGCTACGCCTGGTCACGCAACCCCCTGGGCAATGCCGTAAACTCGGCTCATCATGAGAGAACCATCCCAATTCCCTCTTTCCGAACCGATAACTGGAACTGGCCGGAAGCGTCTTTCACCGCACAGGGAAATGATGCAGGGAACTCCCACCGCGAAGCAATAAGGGATCTACGCAACGCAGCCCGCGACAACAACATTGAACGGATCAAGGCCCTCAAAGTGCTGGGCACGACGGGAAACTAACCTGCCAACACTCAACGCGAAGCTTCACCTAGCTAACTTTAGCCACCGAAAGCAATCCTTGATCTGTTGATACCGGCATTCTCAATACCCGGATGCTATCAATTACCAAGCCAGTAATTTGGATTTTGTGCGGACAATAAACCGCCCCCCGGCAACAGCCGGCGTTGCGGTTGTACCCTCGGGCAATTTTGCCTCCTGTAACACCTTGAACTCATCTCCGGCCTGCAGGACCACTACGTCCCCTGTTGATGAAAAATTGACAATCCCATTGCCAACTGCAACCGGGGAACAAAAAATCTTCCCGCGCGCAGAAGTGCGCTCACGATCATAAAGAATCTTGCCCCCAGGAAGAGTGAGGCAAGTCACCATCCCGCTGTCGGACCAAAGGTAAAGCCGCCCGTCATGGGCAAGGGGTGTCGGCACATGAGGTACCCCCTTATCAAGCTGAAAAACTTTTTCCACCCCCGGAATACCGGGCGCTCCAGGGCGAAGCGCAACCAGGCGCTTTCTGCCAGTTACGAAACCACAGGTGGCAATTACCAGATCATTCCAGATAATTGGTGACCCAATGGCACGCTGCTTATCCTCTATATCAAATACCACTGATGACCATTGCTGCCTTCCGGTAACCAGATCAATGGCACTAACCCCCTGCTGCCAATCAGCCACAATTACATCGTTGCCACCATCATCACGGGGACGAATACACGGAGTCGAATACGTTGCCCGCAAAGCTTTACGAGGAAAGCTCCAAAGTTCATTGCCGGATTTGGCATCGAGGGCAACGATTGAATTCCCACCTTCCTGGTCATTGCCAATTACCAGTTTGCCATCAACCACAATTGGCGAAACCCCGTAACCATGGCCACTCTCATAGGAACCCAAATCCCTTCTCCATAATTCCTCCCCCTCATGCGAATAGGCCAGAACCATGATCATCTTTGGTTGCCCCCAAAGGACATAAACCCCACCAGCATCAACGGCGGGACTGCTGGTAGCATAGCTGTTCATCTTATGCCTTTTGTGCGTCACCGATAAGAAAACCCGACGCCACAACTCCTTTCCCGTATTGATGTCAACACACATCAATACGCGCTTCTCACCACGTCCAAGGGAACTGGTAACAAACGCCCTATTTCCCCAAGCGACTGGACTTGAGTTCCCTTCCCCGGGAAGTTCGACACTCCAGGCGCTCGCTTCTTCCGTCCATTTCTCAGGTAATTTTGTATCCGCAGCCACCTGACCACTACCATTTGGACCGCGAAATCTCGGCCAATTCACATCAGGGGCAGCATGAAGGCTTCCTAAAAGCGCTAACAAAGAACAATATCTGGCAAACACAGGCTGATTTTAACCCACAAAAAAACTCACGCACCCTGAATTCCTCTGCCCTTGATCGAAGTATTGCCTCGATCCGTTGTAACCATCTAGCTCTAAGACTGTTTTATATATATTATAGATATTATAGCTAATTGGTTTAATTCACTTAATATTCATGTAAATTTCTTCAGTGATAGTGAATCAAAAACGAGCTGGAAGCCTGCTGACAGGATTAATGATTTTCCTGATCCTTGTGGTCATTGGGAATATTCTCCATACCGATTCGCAACCTATCGATGAAGCAACCCAGCAACGCTTCCGCCAAATTGCCGTTGCCGCTGTAAATGCAGAGCGACAGACCCAAGGGATAAAGAAAAAAGTTGTCACCGATGCTGGGCTCCAGAATTGGCTTGATGGACAAACTGAAACTTTCATCAATGAAACTGCTGAAATATCCCCTGACCTATTCCTGAAAAGATTACCGAGTAAACAACTCACTCTAAGCCAGGCATCACTCTATTATATTTCTGCCGCAAGCCCCGGCAGCCTTGCCGGGAAACTCGATTTTTGGAAGGAGGCATTTCATGCCTCGACCAATGTCGTGGCAATGCGCCTATGCCGACACAGTGACAATCAGATAGGTTGCCTATTCATTGCAGCTAAAAAGGTTCCGTCATTCAACCTCTCCCTCTTTAACAAAGGCCAAAGCGAATTTTATGTCACTTGTAGGAACTGCGACAAGCCTCACTTGGGAAAACTTGAGAAATCTGATCTGGCCATTGCCATCAAGTGCTCTCATTGCAACCACTCCTATGATCTTATTGCAGCGGATCTTCTTGGTAATTACCACCGGGCAACCCATTACCTCCAGGGCTACAGCCCGCCACAGGCAATCGGTGCAGCAACTTCCACGCGCCTTGCAGAACTTACAGCCCTTTGGTCAGAGGTTGTTACTCGTTGCCGATACAGCAAAGACTTCTCAGGCATATCGGAGAAAAAGGATTCCTGGCAAACACCACCGGACACTTATTCACTGCGCAATGGCGACTGCGAGGACACCTCACTCTTGCTGGCCGATTGGCTCATAGCTCGCGGGTTTACCACGCGCGTGGTAATTGGAAAGGCGCCGGGCAAAGACGAACACGCATGGTGCGTCACGGAATTGGATGGTAAACAATATCTACTGGAAACAACCCTGGAAAGCATACCGGCAATCCCTCCGGAAACGCAATCGGAAGCCGTTCGTTACCAGCCTCGGTTTTCATTTGATCGCCAGAAAATCCACTTCATCAAGGAATCCCCCGATATCATCTTTGACTATTTCTCACCCGAACTGTGGCAAAGCTACGCATACCCGGTCCCCCAAACCTCCAGCGTTCCATCGATTGCTCTCAACTCCTTAGAAAGCTCAGAGGCCTCGAAAAATCCATAACTCAGGTTGTTTGTGTCGGTTTCCCGAACCCGAAATCCCTCGACTCAACGGATTCGTAGCATTTACTCAGCCTCGGCTTTCCTTCTGACCGCACAGGC
The DNA here is from genome assembly GCA_024229495.1 of Verrucomicrobiaceae bacterium. Taxonomy (GTDB): domain Bacteria; phylum Verrucomicrobiota; class Verrucomicrobiia; order Verrucomicrobiales; family DEV007; genus CACIUL01. The sequence continues at coordinate 6,097 of JAAESJ010000201.1, forward strand.
AAGTTCAAAGGCACGGTCTTCACCATAGCGACGAATTGAAAATTTCACTCTCCTGCGTATACCGGGATGGGGCGACCATGTTGCCTGCCAGAACTCATATGTTGTCGTTGCTGTCCTGACCACAATACGGGAAACCCCTACCACGCCCGAGATATTACGCCGCGTCATCTTGCCCGCGGCACCGCTCCTCTCCCGATCCGGCAATCTTGCCACCAATTCATCACGGAAATCCCGGGCAACACCGAAGGCAAGCTCCCGCCCTCCATACTTCCTGTCGGAAAAAAACCTGGAGTATTTCCTTCCGCGCCGGCTTAACCTTACCTGCCATCCATGGCTGCGCATTTCCGGAAGATCAATGCGGGAGATCGCATAGCAATCCATCATAACTCGGAGAGCTTACCACTTTCATCATCCATCGCAAACCGGCTTTATCTTATCCTCTTCGCTGTCAATATTAATGAGATAAAGTATTTACCTTATCTGGCAACAGATATTAGAATTTCCACCGCAAGTTCATTGATGACAAATCAACCCGAATTAACCCAAGAGGAACTGGAACGCTATGCCCGGCATCTGGCACTGCCCTCTTTCGGACTTAAGGCACAACATCGCCTCAAAAGATCCAGCGTCCTCTGTATTGGAGCAGGAGGGCTCGGCTCACCCACTACTATGTATCTTGCCGCAGCTGGGGTCGGGAGAATTGGCATCGTGGATCCGGATACTGTTGATGCCTCAAACATCCAGAGACAATTACTGCACGGCACCTCCGATATCAGCAGGAAAAAAACCCAATCCGCCAAGGATACCCTGAATGCCATCAACCCGAATGTTCAAATCGAGCTTCATGAAGAACGATTTGATCCGGGCAATGCAATTGCTCTCTCTAGAAGCTATGACTTGCTTGTTGACGGATCGGACAACTTTCCAACCCGTTACTTGAGCAATGACGTCGCAGTGCTTCTGGGAATCCCCAATGTGCATGGTTCGATATTCCGGTTTGAAGGGCAGGTGTCCGTTTTCGCTCCGCACCTTGGCGCTCCTTGCTACCGGTGCCTGTTTCCTGATGCTCCCAATCAGGGAGCTGTCCCGGACTGAATAGAAGGCGGAGTGCTGGGCGTGCTTCCCGGCGTTATAGGAACACTTCAAGCCACTGAAACCATCAAGCTGCTGTCCGGCATCGGGGATCCGCTCACAGGCAGACTTCTCCACTATGATGCGCTGAGCGCAAAGTTCAGGTCCTTTAACCTGCGCAAAGATCCAGAATGTGCAGTTTGCGGCCATAATCCAACCATCACCGAGGTCACTGAAATTGACTATAGCTTGGCCTCCAATGAAGCCCCTGTTCCTTCAATCAGCGTTGTGGAGCTAAGTAACAAGCTAAAGGCCAAAGAACGCATGACTCTTCTCGATGTCCGGGAACCTGAAGAAGTCGCGCAATGCAGCATTGAAGGTGCCACGTTCATTCCCTTGGCTCAACTCAAGGAACGCCTGGCACAATTACCGCGGGACATCCCGATTTTTGTCCATTGCAAATCCGGGCAACGAAGTGCCCGGGCTGTACATCTGCTCCGTGGTGAAGGATACCCTGAGGCCTTGAATGTTCAGGGCGGCATGGACGCCTGGCTAGACCTGACTAACAAAAACGCTAAAGAGGAATAAATCCCGACCTCTGCCGGGAGGCGATATGTGCCTTCATGCGAAAGAGGATTTTTTACCATATTAATCTTGCCCACCGCTGGCAATTCGCGTCCTTTCAGGAATGGATAAGGAAAAAATAGGCCCTGCACTGGGAAAACTCCCCAGTGGCGTCTACATCGTCACCAGCATGCTGGAAGGTGAGGAAATAGGGATGCTAGCAAGTTTCGTTGAACAGGCCGGGTTTGACCCACCTACAATAACAGCCGCTGTCAGTAACGGCAGGCGGATTGTCACGGCCATCGAACAATCCGGATTGATCGGTATTAATGTCCTTGGTGAAGAGGACTCGCGCCTGATGAAACCCTTTACACAACAAGACAACGACTCCCCTTTTTCCGGGCTTGAACTGGAAGACAACGAACACTCAATCCCGCAACTCACGGAAGCGCTGGCATTTCTGGCATGCCGGATCACAGGTAAAATTGAAGGAGGTGACCACACTATCTACGCCGCAGAGGTCATCGACGGCATCCTCAATGACCCTTCACGCCAACCAATGGTGCGTATCCGCAGGAATGGGTTTCAATACTAATGCAAGGAAAGCCCCTGCTCCACTCCGGAGCAACTTTCCCTATAGCCCATCAAGCTCAGGCTTAAAGTCCGCTGCATGATAAGAACTTCTTACCAGCGGACCGGAAGCGACATGACGAAAACCTTTCTCCTCTGCAATTACCTTCAAGCGGACAAACTGATCAGGATGAATGTATTCAACCACCGGAAGATGCTTTGCTGATGGTGTTAAATACTGCCCCAGTGTCAGGACTGTGACATCATGCTCGAGAAGATCATCCATCGCCACACATACCTCTGCCTCAGTCTCACCCAGGCCAAGCATCATCCCGCTTTTGATTGCCACGTTCGAGCCACGGGAGTTGGCAATTTCCCCGGCTTTTTTCAATACCTCGAGTGAACGCGTGTAACGCGCACGGGAACGCACCAGTTTGGTAAGTCGCTCAACAGTCTCAAGGTTATGGTTGAAAATATGCGGCTCGGACTCCATGCAAGCTTCCAGTGCATCATTCTTGCCGTTAAAATCAGGAACTAGGATCTCGATTACGATTCCTGGATTAGCTGCCTTCGTCGCCTCGACAGTCTGAGCAAAGTGCTTGGCCCCGCCATCGGCAACATCATCCCTGGCAACCGCCGTAATAACCACATGCTTTAAGCCGAGCCGTTTCGTCGCCTCTGCCACACGTTGTGGCTCATCCGCCTCCAACGCGAAGGGTTTAGCCGTCTTCACGGCGCAAAATCCACAGGCCCGGGTGCAGCGATCACCCGCTATCATGAAAGTAGCCGTGCCACTACTCCAACATTCCCAGCGATTAGGACACTGAGCCTCCTCACAGACCGTGTGTAGCTTCAAGTCATCCACCAACCCCTTTGTTGACCAGAACACTGGATCACTTGGCAACCGGACTTTTATCCACTCCGGTTTTTTCTCGCGCGGTAATGCGGAATTACTTTTACATGCCATGTCTTAATCCAGTGTAGATCACCTAATGGTTTTGGCAAACAGCAGCCGTTATAGCCGGCGCCGACCATCCAGTGCCCGGTAAAGGGTTAATTCATCAGCATTATCCAAACCGCCACCTGCCGGCAATCCCTGGGCAAGCCGGGTAATCTCAAGGTCAGGAAATTTCCCAGCCAGCAAGTCGGAAAGGTAATTGGCAGTAGCCTCACCTTCCACGTCAGAGCCAACACCAAGAATCACTTCGCTCACGCATCCATCAGCTATACGTTCAACGAGAGAGGCAATCCTCAAATCCTCGGGGGTAATATCATCAAGCGGCGCAATCCGCCCTCCCAGGCAATGGTAACCGCCCTTAAAAGCACCCGTCCTTTCCAGCGGAAGAACATCCGTCGGTTGCTCAACCACACAGATCACTGCTGCATCACGCTGCGTGTCAGCACACAATCTGCAACCAATCCCGGAACTCTCAAAGAATCCACAAACCTCACACGCTTGTATCATCTCCGCTGAAAGCATCATGGCCTTGGCAAGGTCATTACTGAAATCACCATCCTTACCAATCAGCCAAACGGCAATTCTTTCTGCACTCTTCGGACCAACCCCCGGAAGGCGCTTCAAATGAGCAATGAGCAACTTTACTTCTTCTGGGAAATCTATTTTAGCCATGATCGTTCTATTGGCTATATGCTGACATCAACGTGCATTGTTTTATCCTCTGCATCACTACCTCGCCTGATATTTTCTTCAGCCAAGCCCTGATAATAGGCAAGCACCTTGTCAGTTCCTGAGGCAGGACAGGCCTTTTTAAAGTGTTCAAGGGCAGAAACAAAATCACCTTCACGGAAACAGACAAATCCCCGGCTATACTCGTCACGGCGCATTGCGCTGTCATCGTCGCAATCCTTAACCACATTAAGCAGTTCATTAACCTCGGTAGGCCCCTTATCCCCACCCCGATCAAGAAGGGCAACCAGGCGGAATTCCATTTGCTCCTTCACACTCCTGGAGGCATCCCCCGAAATAAAAACAGCAGGTCCGTAATTCAAGCTCAAGTCGCACATTCTTTCAGCAAGCCCGGCTTCTTCTCCAATGACACTAAAACGGGTAAAGGAACCACTCCCGATAAGACCCGCCGGCATATCCCCGGAAACCAATGAAATTCCATACTTTACAGGAACCTGCCAGCGCTCTTCGCACTCTGCTCTGATTTTCTCCAGATGAATCTTGAGCTCAAAAGCGACACGGCAGGCAGTTGCCGCATGAGATTCATCCTCAATTGGTAACCCGAAACAAAACCTAACTCCACCAGGCCCCCACTCATCCAAATAGCCACCATTCCCGAGCACGAATTGCACCGCCTCGCTGCAGAAGTAATTCGATAACTCAATCACCTCGCAGGCTCTCAAGTCGCCACATAAATCCGACCCGTTGGCTATCCTGCAAGCCAACACCGTAACCCCACGGCTCTCCCCTTTAAGACTGACTCCAAATGGTCTGCGGGCAAGTTCAGTCATCACTTTCCTGCAAGCCCGTTGCCGGGAAACCTGAAGAAAAAGGAGTTTCCGGCGTCCGGACTCCGTTCGCGAAAAAAGAACACCTGCAATGCCTGCCAACAACGCGGTCGAGAAAACCGAGACCGGCTCAAACAACACACCATACATGGCTAAAACCGGGGTTGCGGCAATGATCACGATGATCACTGCAAAAATGACCATGAACTTGGACATGGGCCTGAGCGCATCTACTGAAATCCCGGCAACAGCAAAAGCAACGAGAATAACCCCCCCATACTGGAGGGGTGTATGCAGCAAGGGAGATCCGGAAATACTCAATATTGGGATGTCTGCATACAGTTCGTGCAAGTAAACCGCCGAATACTGAAAGGCACCGGCTTCGTAAACGCCAATCACAATCAAGCTTGTGAATAAGCCGATTAAAATACCAGCTGCATGATACCGCCACATAACCTAACCCGACGGCTGATCGGCAGATTTCCCCGTTTCTGCGTCGCGATAGGATTTTACCACGATATCACTGAGGAAAGCATCTGGGTCCTCAATGGTCTCTGCGCCAATGTTGAATTCACGGCGCCCGGTATTCTTCTGAATTAATTTAAGTCCAAACTGGAAATCCTTGAAGAGTAAATTGCATGTTTGCAGGGCACTAGATGCTTTCGCCGAGGCTCTTTTCCCGATAGCGGCAACAGCAGCATCATCAAATATCAATGAAACTCCATGCTGTCTCTCGAATTCAGCAGCAAATAACTCTACTTCCTTGACCGCCTGCTCAACCGTCACTTGGCGGCCCAACTTGCGGTAATGTTCGAGAATAGCCGGTGGATCTTCCAAGAAATTCGCATCCACTTTCAATTCCCTGACGGCAGTCCCCGGTAACTCGAACTTAAAGTCACGTAATACACGCTCGCAAACCGTGAGGAGACCGCGGGCACCTGTTTTTTCATCAACCGCCCGCTCAGCGATCACCTTCAGTGCCTCATGATCAAATTTTGCCTGTATTCCATATTCAGCAAATTCCTGCTCATACTGCCGCAACAAGCTGCCTTCCGAGTTAAGCATGATTTCCAGAAGGTCTCCTGCAGCGAGATGCTCGCAAACCACGCGAATCGGCAAACGACCGATAAACTCGGCCTCGAAACCGTAGTCAATAAAATCTTCGGTTCCCACATGACGAAATAATTCATTATCCATTGGAATATCAGTATTTCCGGAACCAAAGCCGATGGTGCCCTTACTGAGGCGCTTGCGCACAATTCTTTCCAACCCGGAAAAGGCACCACTGACAATAAACAATATGTGACGTGTATTGACCGTTCTTGGCCCCGCCTTACCTCCCTTTAAATCAAAGGCCGCCTGCATCTGTGATTGAATGTCCATCGGATTGCGTATGGGCACTTCCGTTTCCTCCATGAGCTTCAGCAGTGCTGTCTGCACACCACGGCCGCTGACATCCCGTCCCATGGAATTTCCCTGACTGGAAAGTTTGTCTATCTCGTCAATATAGATGATCCCATGTTCAGCAAGATTTACATCACCTTCAGCCCGTTGCACAAGTTCCCTAACAAGGTCATCTACATCACCCCCCACATATCCAGTCTCACTGAACTTGGTCGCGTCAGCCTTAACGAAAGGAACACCTATCAACTCTGCTATATGCTTGACCAAGTAGGTCTTCCCGACACCCGTCGGACCAACAACGATGACATTCTGCTTAGCGAACTCAACACCGGTGGTATTATCCGGATTTTCCTCTTTTAAGCGCCGTAAATATTTCGCATGATTATAATGGTCGCATACCGCGATCGATAACGCTTTTTTTGCCTCGTCCTGACGTATAACAAACCGATCAAGGTGATCCTTGATGTCCCGCGGGCGGTAATTGAAATCAAGTAAGTCAACCGATTTGGATACCTCCTCTTCCCCGGTGTTATCCTCCTGCATTTCCGGTGTTCCCGGCATCGATGTAAAGTCAACAGCCCCACCGAAGTTTTCCTTCAGAAAATCTGAAAGCTTCTGCGAAATTTCATCAGGCGTGGGAACTGGGGGATCATTCTCCTTTTCACTCATGGAATCGTAACTATCTAACAAATGCTCTGTTCTCTCAAGGTGCCGGCAACAAAAAATGTCAACCGCGGCGCTCTGAAACAAAAATCCGGGACCACAATTCCTGGAACTGCTCCCCTTTTATCTTTTTTCCCGACGCTTTTGCCACGTCCCAATCCTCTATCATATAGGCAAACAATGCCATATTCTCCTGCCTAGAGGTATAATCTCCTGAGCCTTCAAGGAAGTTCCTCGAAAGCATTTCAGCCATTAATAGCAAGGATCTGCCCGTCAACTGATCAAAGGGAATCTTGCCTTCTCCCTGTGCCCCGCCAAACCGATGGGTCAATTGCACTCGATCAGCAGCTACAATTTTCAACGGACGCCTTAACCCGGAGTTTTCGGTCACCGTGCCAGCATATCCGAACGTATTCAGGTCTGCAATCAGCGTGTCAATGAATGACTCGGAGGACCGCCAGATATAAAGTTCATCGTTATGCCGCTGCTTCAAGAGAGGGTGCTCAAAAAGCTCCTCCTCAAGCATCTTGATGCCCATGTTAAACTGACGATTTGCTCGGAATGGAGCGATCGTTGCCAGCAATATCGCCATACGATGTGATTCAGCCTCCTTCAGTTTAACCACTTTCTCAGCTTCGACTTTCCTGTATTCAACCTTGAGCATCTTTACCGACTGCTCCAACCGCTCAATCCTCTTGCGCATCCGTTTCCTGACCCCTGCCATTTTCAACCCCTCATAGAGATCCTTTGATTTATCCAGCGCCTCCCGGGACTCATTATAGTCGGCATCCCGGTTAAATGCCGGGAACAATTGAAGCTTGTCGAGATCATGCAGATAAGGACTGAGCAACTTCTTGAAGTCACTAATCCACATTGCATCATCTGAGGTGTTGGCGTCACGGAACGCACGAAAATATCCTTGTGCTGCAACAAAAGCCCCCATCTCCCAGTTCTTCAAACCACAAGCTAAAAAGATTAAGGCTTCTGAATTTTCCTCACTGAATTCCTTCCTGTATTCCGGCAGCACCGGAAGCTCACTCCCCAATAATTCACCCGCCCTGCAAAAGAAATTACACAGGGGACGACTGCTTTGCTCCTCTGAAAAGTCACCCTGCCTTTCCAGTGTAATAAAGACTCTGCGTGAGGGAACAAGCTTCCCCTGCAACAAAAGGCTCAACCCCTGATTGAAAAGCGCCCAATTCGCCGTCGGTTGCCGGGTCGTTCCAGATTTGGCGATCTCATCAAAAGCCGACTCTGCAGCCTGAAAATCCTCATCAATCAACATCTTCCGTGCATCCTTCAGCTTTTCAGTGGTGCTTTTAACCCCACCCTCAAGGACAACACTACCACTCTCGGAAACGCTACTGGACGCAACATTATCTGGGTCGGAATTGTTAAAGTAAAAACCAAGCCGAACGCCCAGCGCAATGACAACGACGACAAGCACCACCAGCGCCGCAGTGCGAACATTGCGATCATGAACCCTGCGGCGCATCCGCGTGCCTGTTAAATCTACATTACCATCTCCTCCATCCAGAACTTTCTTGCGGGCAAAACTTAAGTGTTCAATGAGCTCTTCATATGAAGCATAGCGATCATCAGGATCGCGCTCCATCATCCGGTCAATCAATCCACAGGTTGTAACTGACACATTCGAGGAAAACATCTCAAGGCTGATTGCCTTATCCTTGATAGCTTTAAGCTCGTCAATCGAGGCAGTGTCAGCTGAATAGGGAGGCTGCCCGGCAAGCGCATGAAAAAGGGTTGCTCCAAGACTGTAGATATCGCTTCGGAAGTCCTCACTTTGCAGGTGAAGTTTTTCCGGTGGAACATAATAAGGAGTCGCCCAGATCTCACTTTCATCCCGATCGACACTCTCCAGGATAAGAGCGAGGCCAAAATCCACGATTTTAGACATGCCCTCTTCAGACAACAGGATATTCCCGGGCTTTATATCACGGTGAATCATCCCGGCATCATGTGCCGCGGAAAGCCCTTGGGCAATTTCCCCGGCGATTTCCAGTACCCGCCCCTCGGGTAATGCTCCCTCAGCCTGAATTCGCTCATCCAGGGAACCTCCTCCCACCAATTCCATGGCGATAAAATAATGATCCTGATCTCGTCCTGCGGAAAAAACCTTAACCACATTCGGATGACTGATTACTGCTGTAATTCTAGCCTCACGCTCAAATTCTTTCGTCCGCTTGGCATCCTGGCTGAAATCTGTATTAAGAATCTTAAGGGCAACCTGACGGTCCAGGGTTTTGTCAATTGCCCGAAATACCCTGCTCATTCCGCCCACCCCGATCTTCTCCTCTATTTGGAACTGCAGGAACTCTGCCCTAACTCGTATAGGAATACTACAATTGGGACAAAGCACCTTGGAATAAGGGCTGCAAGCCGAAACATCAATGATCCCACCGCATGTAGGGCAGGCATTCATTAATCTTTTAAGGCTCTCAGGGGCACCCATGTCCTTGAACCTATCATCCCAAGGGGCCAACCGCAAAATCTTGTAGCCAGTGAATTGCGCAGGTTCTACAAACGAACGAGGGTAACAAAAATCAAAGGGATGGAATTTCGTTATACAGCCCAGGACGGGGAAAGTGAGCGCCTTGATCGCTTCATCTCCTCAAAACTTGCGGAAATGTCCCGGGCACGCATTCAAGCACTGATCAGGGATGGTCACATTACCCTCAATGGATCGTCAACGAAACCGGGACGATTACTGGTAAATGGGGATTTCATATCGATAATCATCCCCGATCCAGTGCCCTCTGAGGCAAAGCCTGAAAACATCCCCCTTGAAATCCTCCATGAAGATGATCACATCATCGTCATTAATAAGCCGCACGGCCTCGTTGTTCACCCGGCTGCCGGAAATCCCGACGGCACGCTCGTTAATGCCCTGCTACACCACTGCAAGTCTTTATCAGGCATAGGTGGCGTGGAACGTCCCGGGATCGTTCACCGGCTCGACAAAGATACGAGCGGTTGCATGGTTGCCGCCAAGACAGATGTCGCCCATCACGGCCTATGCGAATCCTTTGCTAAACACAAGGTAACAAAAGTTTATCTGGCGATTGTTGAGGGTTGCCCTCCATCACCTTCCGGACGCATTGAAAATAATATTGCCCGCAACCCTCATGACCGCCAGAAAATGGCTGTTGTAATGCCTCCACTGGGGAAGTCAGCCATCACCGAATACTCGGTGAATTCACCTCGCGGTGATGCAAGCCTGGTAGAATGTCGCATATTCACCGGCAGGACCCACCAAATTAGAGTGCACATGAAATCCCTTGGAACTCCGATCCTTGGCGATCCCATCTATGCCAGACCGGCAAAACAAAAAGTAACAGCTCCCCGCCTGATGCTACATGCCTGGAAACTTGGCTTTAACCATCCGGTTCATGGAGAAGCGCTATTATTTAAAAATGAACCTCCTCCGGAATTCAACCCATGGTTGGAATAGGCTGGTTTACATCCTCAAACAAGTCGATTTACCCCGGGTAATCATCAAGCAATTCTGCAAACAACTTGCCAAGTCCTTGACGCCTGAAGCTCCCAAAAAAACCCTTCCTCAGCAACCTCTTTACTTCTTTACGCTCAACCTTAACCCGCTGCTGCAATTCCTCCCACCCCGCTGAACCCAACAGCTTTAAGGTCTTCGCCCCGATCAAGGCAGGCAAAGCCGTTGCAAGCCGAAGCCTCCGGGGATTCACCGCATTGATATATTTCCCCGCAGAGGAGAGCAACTCTCTACACCGCTCCCGCCAGAAGGCTGCATCCTCTTCCCATATCTTCCTGCCTCCGGACTCAGGATCCACTCCAGGTATGTAACAACGCCCCGATGCAAGGTCTTCGGGAAAATCGCGCAGGATATTTATCAACTGCAAGCCTTTGCCATAATCCTTCCCCAACTCCTCCATCTCGCCACGTTGCAGGCTTGAATAACTATCCCCGTAGGCACCATACCCAAGATCTGTCCAGAACACCCCGACACAACCGGCCACATCATAAGTATATTGCTCCAGTTCCCCTACAGAGCCGAGGACTACAGGATGATCTCCGGAGAATCGCTGAAGGTCATCCGTCTGACCCTTGATAACTGAAGCCACAACCCGCTGTATCGCCTCAACCTGCCAGGACGGCATGTGCTCAAAAAATGCAAGCCAAGAGGAAAACCTCCTTAGAATAGCCAATTCAACATTTTCAGTTCCCCCGGGGCTCCTCTCCCCAAGTAATTCGGTGAAATCCGGCACCGGAGCTTCCCCCGCCACTGCCGCGGCCATTCCGGAGAGAACCTGTAATCTTTCACCTGAGGCAACGGCATCCGTATCTGCCACGGTATCAGTCGCCCGGGCCAGAAGATATCCCAGACTGGCTGCCCCCCGGATTTCACTGGGCAAAATCTTCAGCGACAGGTAAAAGCTTCGTGAAACTGAAGCTAATAAATCGCCACCAAGTTCACGTTCAAAGTCATCCATTGGCAATTTGCAAAGCTGCCACTAATATAGCACAGCAGTCATGGTTCGGCATCTTTACATCCACGTCCCATTCTGTCACCGAATTTGTCCATACTGCAATTTTTACAAGCACACACCCGGTGGCACCGACCACGGTGCTTTCGTCCGTTCACTGCTCGATGAGTTGAAGGAGCGCTCAAGCGAATACGATCTCCGCCCGGATACCATCTATTTAGGTGGAGGAACACCAACTGCCCTTTCCAGTCAACATCTCGGAAAACTCCTCGAAGGAATAACCAATATCCTTGAAACGGGAAACCTCATCGAGTGGGATATCGAGGCAAACCCGGCGACCTTCAATCACGGCAAGGCCCAACTTATGCGTAATGCCGGAATCACCCGGGTGAGCCTGGGAATACAGTCCTGGACACCTGCCACTCTCACCACCCTGGGCCGGGACCACAGCCCGGAAGATGCCCGGGCGGCCTTTGAAACACTTCGCTCTTGTGAATTCCCCAGCCTGAACATTGACATGATGTTCTCTATTCCCGGGCAATCACCGCAGAGCTGGCTGAGTGACTTGGAATATACACTGAAACTCAATCCCGATCATGTCTCGGCATACAACCTAAACTATGAGGAAGACACCGAATTCTTCGAGCGCCTTCACAAAGGGGAATTCCGGGAAAACGCCGAGCATGACATTGCCTTCTTCACCGATGCCATGGAGATCCTTGGAAAAGCAGGATTTGACCACTACGAAATCTCCAATTACGCCAAGCCCGGACACTATTCCAAACACAACTCAGCCTATTGGTCAGGGGCAGATTACCTGGGAATAGGCCCGGGTGCATTCTCCACCGTCAACAGAACGCGGTGGCGCAACGTGGCAGACACCGGAAAATACATCACCACAGTCAGTAGCGGAAATATTACAGGGCTGGTCACTGAACGTGAGACCATTAATGATTCGGCATTCCGCGCCGAACGCATCGCCCTTCAACTGCGCACCTCAGGCGGATTAAAGAAGGAAATCCTGGGTCATACCCGGAAAAATATCCCGGAGCTGGCAGATGAGGGCCTGATCGAGGACCGTAATGAAAGGGTTTTCCTCACGGATAAGGGCAAGTTATTGGCTGATTCAGTTGCCTCCCATCTCCTGTAAACAGGTTGTCATCCAATCCATGCATATTCATCCCTCAACAATAATCGGTGAATGAACACACAATTGCAGTTGTGAAATTCAGTGTCATCGCTATCACTTTTAGACATCGGCAGTAATACAACCTTCCTGCCACCATTACTCATCATGCCATTACCAATCGAATTTGCAGAACGTGGCGACAAGCATGCCATTGAAAACGAGCGTGGCTTTGCCCCGAAATTCGGGGAGGACGGCCTTATTCCCGTTGTCACCCAGGATCACGCAAGCGGGGAAGTGCTAATGGTCGCCTACATGAACCGTGACGCCCTGCACCAGACAATCACCATCAAGGAAGCGGTATACTACAGCCGTAGTCGCGATCAACTCTGGCACAAGGGTGCTACCAGTGGGCATGTCCAGAAAGTCACTGAAATGCGCACGGACTGTGACCAGGACGTCATCCTGCTCAAGGTTGATCAAGTCGGACCTGGTTGTTGCCATGTCGGATATGCATCCTGCTTCTACCGGAAAGCGTCACTCGGTGAAGAATTTTCAGCAACGTCTGATAACAGCATCGCACAACTGGAATTCAGCGAGGAAAAGACCTATAATCCCGATGAGGTCTACCAGTAGACTGAAGAAAAATCCCGCCACCTTACATCAATCAAAGAAATGCTTCAGTCACTCAGAGAGGAAATCTGCGAAGCCAATCAACGACTACCGGAAACAGGTCTAGTGGTTCTCACCTGGGGAAATGTCAGTGGCATTGACCGCTCAAAGGGTATCTTTGGAATCAAGCCAAGTGGGATCGACTATCAAAAGCTCAAACCTGAGGATATCGTTCTGCTTGATCTTGAAGGGCAGGTGGTCGAAGGCAAACTCAACCCCTCCTCAGACACGAAAACCCACCTTGAGCTGTATCGTGCCTGGCCGGATATCGGTGGAATCACCCACACTCACAGCCCGGCAGCCACCTCTCTGGCACAAGCCGGTCGCAACCTCCCCTGTTACGGCACAAGCCACGCAGACCATTTCTACGGCACAGTCCCCCTCTGCAGGGCCCTTACCCCCGGTGAGATTGACGAGGATTACGAGACCAATACCGGTATAGCCATCATCGATCACTTTGCCAGGGAGGAAATCAACCCTATTCATGTCCCAGGTGTTCTGCAGTTGCACCACGCACCTTTTACCTGGGGAAAAAATGCCGGTAACTCACTCGACAACAGCATCGCGCTTGAGATGTCAGCACGCATGGCAATGGATGGCCTGTTGATAAATCCCGATCTCCAGCCTATCCCGGGGCATATCCTCGAGAAACACTTCCTTCGCAAACACGGCCCGGGCGCCTACTACGGCCAGAAGAAAGACTAACGATCCGGAAGAAGTGCCCCAGACGGTTTGTTACCGTTACCCAGTCCCACCCCCTTAATGGCATCCTTGATGTCGAATAACTGGACCCGCGGACGCACCTTCGGGCGATTAAAGTCGCCACTTGAGGCAAAAGGCACATAAACACGACCTTCCCTCGTCACGGGGGAAAACAGGAACTCGCCAACACTAACCGCTAACTCTGCACCCACCAGTTCAGAGAGGAACTTATTGGCCCGTCCAAGGGCGCCATCGGAAACCTTCTTGGAAAAAGTAAGGTCGGCTTTAATCAGGTGCTCATCGCTGCCCGTATTGTGCCAGGAATCCTGCTCCATCAGGAGTTGGTGCCCGTTTAGCCCGATATTCCACGGGACAAGTGTGCGCACAACTCCATTACTCAATGCAATCCTTACCGAGGCGTCATCATCAACGACAAGCACATCCTCGAGGGCACTTACATCAAGGCCGGCCTTCCTCAACTTCTCCAGCGTTGAAGTCAAGCGGTCAATGATCGGAAGCGACATGATTTGAGAATTCTCCTTCAGGGTCATATTGATTGCCAAGTCCGGGTTCAATACCCCTGTCGCCCTGTCAAAGGGCTCGATATTCCCCTTGGTCCCCACTCCCATGCTGGCATACTTCACCACCCGGTCACGATCCATGACCTCAATGCGTGCATCCATTTGAAGGTAAGCGCTATTGTGTTCCGCAAGATTATCAGGATCAATGTCGAGATTGGAAATACTTGCCTCAACATCACTTATCTGGATACGGTTCTTGTTCTTCCTGATCTTTATGTGAATGATCCCGTTACTAATCTTCAGGGAATCCATTGATGTAGCCAGAGGGATTTGGGAGATACTGAACCCATCAATCTCAACGGTTTTCTCGATGCCCCCGGATAATCCATGACCGTTTGATTTGCCTGATCGCTCATCCTTTTTGTGGTCAATGTTGAGTTCCCCCCTGATGATTTCGGGTTGCTCAAAAAGCGTTTCAAGGGAGGGACTGCCGTCACGCTCAATCAAGAACGAAACCTCCATCCCGTCGACAAAGACATCATTGATCACCAGCTTCTTGCGCAGCAGATTAAGCAACCCCACCTGTACCGACATCTCCCTGATCATGATCCTTGTCTGGCTGCCGGCCGCCTGGGGACGCAATTCCAGCGGACTTCCCGCATCAGCGTGTTCATCACGCGGGGACATCATCAGGCCACTTAAATTAATACTTCCACCAAGCAGGCTGATCTTAAGATCACCCAGGTCCACCCTCATGTTGTATTTCTCCTCAATCCAGCCAGCCAAAGAGTCCCTGTCCAGCAGGGAAGAAACCATGATGCTCACCACGATCCAAGCGACAATGACAAGACAGAGAAGTGTTCCTATCACCCGGAGCAATATCTTTGGGAAACGCTTCATGGTATTAACACCTCCGCATCAGCAATGCAGAAGCATACAAAGTGGGCCTGGCAGGATTTGAACCTGCGACCAAGGGATTATGAGTAATCTAAACAGGGTTTGGTTAGCAAGTAGTTACAGGAGTGGTTAACGCCGTCTAACGGCATACACCCTCTACGACTGTATCAACTTTGTATCAAGTCACAGATACAGAGAAAAGAGTGCGGAAATCACATCCCACGCACCCCTTTTTTGATTGAAACAGTGGGATCGTTAAAAACTATGGCTACAGTCTATCGAAAGAAAGTTAATGGAAAGTTCCAAAGCCCCTATTATTACGCTGTCTACTATCTGGTTGATGGTAAGCGGCACTCAAGGAGCACAGGACTGAAAACAAGGAGGCAAGCTCAGAAGCTCGCAGACGAGTGGGAACATGAGCAGAATAAAGCCCGTAAGGGCAAATCTGATGAGGGCGCCGAACTGGCAGAAACCCTAGCGAACGCATTCGCGGAACTAAACAAAGGCAGATTCACCCAGGAGGATTTCTCTGAATACTTAAAGAAGGGCTACGAGATCGCTAACGCTGAGGAGGCTAAATCCCCCACCCTGAAAAGATTCCTTACCGAGTGGGTCAGCAATAGAGATCTTCATATCGCCTCATCTACGCCTACCCCGCAGAAGCTCACTGCCCCCCGGTTGGTGACTTTGGTTCAATTAGTAAGTCAGGATGTTCAGCCAAGAATTCTTCGGCATCCACCGCGTTGCCACTCTTTTTCCACAACTCGATCAATTTCCCTCGCTCAATCGCGCCGAGCGATTCGGTGGATAGGATCCGAGGCAGATGTGCCAGGCATAGGGCGGGCGAGGCACGCTGAATCCAAACCTGGAGAGCTTCAGTATCACTTCTATCCACCAAATCAAGGGTTCTGCCATACAATGCAGGATCGCCCTTACACTGCGCGAGGATACCCACCCAGACTAGGGCTGACTGACGCTCACCCCCCCCAGAGCGCTGCGTAAGTTTGGCAGAACGCCGCATCGCATCCGCCCAGAGCGCCAACGTCCGATCGCGATCGATCGGCAGCCACCCCTTAGCCTGCCGCAGAGGCAATTTCA
The DNA here is from genome assembly GCA_024229495.1 of Verrucomicrobiaceae bacterium. Lineage (GTDB taxonomy): Bacteria > Verrucomicrobiota > Verrucomicrobiia > Verrucomicrobiales > DEV007 > CACIUL01. Next base: position 22,341 of record JAAESJ010000201.1, read on the forward strand.
CCCAGGTCGGATCGAGCTGGCGCTGGATCGCGAATGATCGTTCAACCACGTCCTCTTTGTCATCGAAGTAGAGAGCTATCACCCCACGCAGGTAGTGTAATTCCGGATCGAGAGGCGCCGCCTTGATCCCCTCCTCAGCCAAGGCGAGCGCCAGTTCAAGCTTGTCCTCGCCCTTCTTAGGGCTGCCAGCATTCGGTGGTTGGCCTGCAGCAATCTTTGCCTGCTCATCAACGTCCTGTGAATACAGTTCTCTAATTTCCTCGGCGACCACCTCCGCCCTCGCATTGGCACTCGGCACCCCGCCCAACCATTCACTCCTGATCAGATGAAACCCAAACATCAGCACCAGGGCACCAGCGACTTGAAACGCCAGACGCCCGGCCCATCCAAGCGACGGATCCTTGCGCGATTTCCGTGTCCCGAGGGCTAGCAGCAGGAGGGCCGAGTATGCCAATCCCACCCGGTGTCCCGGCACGTCGAACAGACCATGGACCGGCACCACCGTAGCCGCCAACAGACAGGACAGCCGCAGTGCCCATCCGCTCCGCTTCCTACCCCGCCGAAAGGCATAAACAAACAAATACAACACCCCGGCAAACAGCACTAGTGCCGCAACGATCCCGGACTCTGCCGCTACAAACAGCCAATCACTCTCCGGATGAAGTGCCAGCTTGTTATTAGCAGAATGGTTGCGGTATTGCGGGAACACGTAGCGGAACATCCCCTGCCCGACGCCGATCCATGGCTCGTCGGCAATCATCGCCAACGCATCCCTGTGGATCATCACTCGAAAATCAAAAGAGCTATCGGCCTCGGCAACTTGCCTGCCCGCCTCCAAGCCTGTTCCGATGCCCGCCTCATCTGATTCCAGCTTTTCGATTGTCTTCTGAAATCGTGATTTCACCTCGGAATCCGAGGCAACGAAGAGCAATACCGCCAGACCACCGAGAACCAGAACAGAAACGACGACCCGGTGGCTCAAGTGCCTGCGTCCGAGCCCAAGTAGCCAGGCGACAAAGCCGGCAGCCAATAAGATCGGTCCCGCACGGCTTACAGAAATCCCCAGGATCGTCCAGGTGCAAATCCCGATAGACACCGCCGCCAGAACGGCAAACAACCATCTCCTGCTCACAATCGAATATTGCAGTACCCCGAGGCCACACAGCGCCCCCATCACCACCAGCGTCGCCGTGTGGTTGCGGTTCGGGAACAGGCCTAACGTGGGCACGTCATCCCACGCGAAACGCCAATTATTCTCCTGCGCCAAGATCGACAGCAGCGCATACCCGCCGACGCCAACGACGAAGGCCAACGCGATCGTATTCGTCGCGGCAATGGAAACCCGGTGCCCTAGTAAATAGGTCGCCACCAAAACGGAAATCCCCAATCCGAGCAGCAACTCTAGCGACTGAGCCGGATGCGCAGTAAACAGCGAGCCCAGCTCCAGTCCTAGCCCCTCCATCTCGACCCGCCAGTCGGCTTTCCCAAAAATGCCAACCGGCAAAAAAGCCAGCGCCGAAAGCGCCAGCAGCAAAGCCCCCAGAATAATGACGGTTCGAGAGCCCCTGTAGCTAGGCGGAAAGCAGAGCAGCAGCAAGCCGGCAGCCGCAAAGACGACCCCATGGGTCCCGGCGCCGGGACCTCCAGGCGTAAAAACCGCAAACAAACACAGCAACAGAAAGCCTCCAATTCCAGCCACAGAGGCCCACTTAATGTCTTTCATTATCTCAATCGGAGGGGATGCGGTTTCCATTTGCGACCACATTCGCCACCCATGGCGCGAGCGAATCACATCACGGTTCGCTCCGAGATGTAACCGATAGGGACTGCTCGTTCAAGTGTCTTGCGAGGGCGCCCGTGTATGGGCGGCATCTGAAAGCCTGCGTCGGCCAATGTAGCAGAAGTTTGAAATCTCTGTATCCCATAACTGAAGCCAAGGGAGCTTGAAAAGCTCCGCCGCGGCAGCCCGCGCCACCCGCCGCGCAAACCGCTCCCACTGAAAACTGCCAACTGAAGACTGTCCACTGCGACGCAGCCGCTCACCTCCCCCGCCCGAAAATCATCGTATACGCGGTTTTCACCACAATTGTGATATCCAGCACTAGCGAGTAGTAGCGCACGTAAAACAGATCGTATTTGAGCTTCTGTAGCGCATCTTCGACGCTCGCCCCGTAGGGGTAGCAGACCTGCGCCCACCCGGTGATGCCCGGACGCACTAGGTGACGATAGTGATAGAGCCTCACCTTGCCCTCGTAGTCCTCCACCAGCTTGCTCCACTCGGGCCGTGGCCCCACCAGGCTCATGTCACCCTTCAGCACGTTCAACAGCTGCGGGATCTCATCGAGGTGATATTTGCGCAGGAAATTCCCGATCGGCGTGATGCGCGAGTCCTTCTCCGCCGTGTAGTCGCCGAGTTTATCCGCACCCTCGACCATGCTACGAAATTTGTAGATCGTGAACGGTTGTCCGTGGCGGCCGATGCGCTCCTGGCGGAACAAGACCGTCCCCCTGCTGGTCAGTTTCACCGCCAGCGCCGTGGTCAACAGAAATGGCGCAGCCAGCAGCAAGCCGAACAGAGCGACGGTGAAGTCGAGCATACGCTTCGCCCGGTTGTAGACCAGGCTCGAGTTGATGCCGAAGCCCTCGCCAAAGGCCCACGATGGCGAGACCTGATGGATCGGCACATACTTGAAAGTCTTGAGCACGTAGGATTCGAGCGTCACCACCTGGTTGCGCACGCTGTGGCGGCAGATCAGTCGCTTCACCTTCTCCTCGGGCATCTCCTCCAGCCGCATCGCCAAGATGACCGTATCGATCCGGAACCCTTTGATCACGTCCGCCATCGGGTCGTAGTCGCTCAGCGGCAGCATCCGCGCGCCCAGCTCTCGCAACTCTCGCACCCCCGCCTCATTGCTTCCATCGCCGCTGCCCGCCCTCTCGTCGAAAACGACAATCTCCTCCCCATGCCCCTCCTTGCGGATCGACTTCACCAGGTCCAGGCTGCGCGTGCTGGCGCCGAGGATGCAGATCGCGCGCCTGCTGCGGCGCCGCGCCTTCACCCACTCCAGACGATAGCGATAGCATATCGAAGCGAGCGGGAAGGCAACCAAGGTCCCAATCACCGGTCCGCGGGCAGCGCTGATAACCGTCCCAAAGGAGATGAAGCCATAGATGATCGACAGCACCGTGATGCCAGCGAAGATCGATACGATGAGGTGCTCGCTGACGAACCGGGCCGAGTTGATCTTCGTCCTGAACGAGTAGCCGCCGATCAGGTAGACGCCAAACACGCTGATCACCGCCAACATCAGCAGCACCCGCTTACTCACTATCTGGACCGCCCACTCCCCCTGGCGTAGAAACACCGCCAGGAAATAGATCGCCGTGATCAGGACCAGATCGCAGCCGAACAGGACGTAGGGGTATATCCTGCGCAGCAGGCCAAACCTCCAATCCCACGCCGCGCCGCCCGGCCCTCCAAGGTGCCCCAAAGCAGCCGGGAACAGCTTCCCAAAAAAATTTGCCTTCTTCACCGTAGTTTCCACTTCTGTATCCATCATTCCAGAACGCGCCCGTCTCTAACCGACCCAGCACCATTCAATTTGTTTTTAAATTTCGGCACCAGATCAAAAAAATAACACAAATATATCATCTTTTTGCGTCTTTTTGCGTCTTTTTGCAGTGTTTTTGCAG
>JAAESJ010000202.1 GCA_024229495.1 Verrucomicrobiaceae bacterium
GACAGTCAGCGGCGGGGTGCCTTGGGCGGAGCGCTCGAGACGATAGCCGCGACCAACCCGGTGCAGGCGGCAGAGTTTGCAATGGATCTTGATCCCGGGAAAGAGCGCTCCGAGGTGATGGGTAAAATCGCTGAGTCCTGGGCCGAGAGTGCTCCCAAGGAAGCCCTCGATTGGGCCATGACCCTGCCGGGGGATGACGGGGAATCTGCTATCAGCCGGGCTATTTCAGGATGGGCTGAAGTGGATGCCCCTGCTGCTGCCGCTTTTGTGGATGAAATACCCGCCGAAGAGCGCAGCGACAGCCAGATTCGTGAGGTTGCCAATCGCTGGGCCAGCCAGGAGCCCGCTGCTGCTGCACAGTGGCTGGATAGCCAGCCCGACGGGCGGGGCAAGACTGATGCCATGGGTCATGTGGTATGGAACTGGACGAATGCCGACCCACAGGCGGCTTCCGCTTGGTTGATTGAGCAGCCCGCCGGTGAAGCCCGGGACCGGGGAATCGGTGCCCTATCCAAGGCCACCTTTGACAGTGATCCTGCAGCCGCTGTGATCTGGGCGGCTGAGATTTCCAATGAGCAGACACGCGCGTCGAGCCTTGAGCGTGGGGTGCGCGGATGGTTGGAACGCGATCCCGAGGCAGCCCAGCAGTGGCTGAACACCACTGATACCATCAGTGCGGAGGAAGTGATAAAGTTTCAGGAGGCGCCGCGTCGGGAAAGTGGCAAGTAACCAAGTTACTTCTTGGCGAAGGGATCCATTATTGGGTTATTTTCAACCAGCGCCGGGTTACTTTCCCGGCTTCCCGTGACCTTTGGGATTGTGCCGGAGAGGTTGGATGGTTTTTTTAATCAAGACTTGGCCGCGGCGGATAGTGAGTGGGATCGGCTCTTTGCCAATCCGGCTGATCAGGGCCAGACCGTAATGTACTCCATGATCAATTTTCATTCCGGCTACTTCCATGACGACATCTTTCTCTTTAATGCCGGCCTTGTTGGCAGGTGATCCGGGACGAATCCTGATCACTTCCGCTTCACCTCCCTGGCAATCGACCGTGATACCGATCATATAATCCTGCCGGTTCTCGTCGGAAAAAACCTTGGCAAAGGCATCGCGCATGTGATCAACGCGTATATGGCGGGAGGTGTTGATTGCTGTCGATATCTTCACGTGAACATGCGCGATTTGCTCGCCGTGAGCATTAAATACCGGCCCGCCTGAGTTACCTGGCCCGATATCAGCCTTAATGATTTGGATTTGTGTGCCGCCACCACAACTCTTCCGGTCAATTGTCCCGTGAATGATGCTGTGCCTCCTTCCTGACGGATTTCCAATCACCATCACTTGTTGTCCCTTGGATACCTTCTCGCTGTGCCCAAGACGAACAGCGGGGAGCTTGTCGTGAGGCTCTATTTTCAGGATCGCGGTATCATAGCTGCCTCCGGCTCTTGCGAGGACCTTGAAGGGATAGGCCGTTCCATCTGAGAGGATGACCTGTTGGGATTGGCCGGGATAGGTGACATGTTCGCAGGTGAGGATGTAACCGTCCTCATGAAGGATGGTTCCTGCGGCGTGGGAAACCCATTCTCCCTGTTGGTCCCGCCCACGGATTTCAATATCGACTGTCCTTGGGGAGCAATGCTTGACTGCCTCATCTTTGGTGAGGGCTGGTTTTTCCGGCGCTGCTAAAGCAGTCGTTAAGCCAAGGTGGATGAGGAGCAGGAAGAGCACTTTCATCAGTCATGGATCATGATTACTCGACGACGCGGATAATGCGTTTGCCTTGGTGTTTTTTCCCGTAAGCATCGGTGGCATTGATTTCAATAAGGTGTGAGCCGGGCGCGATTCCTTCCGGGAGGTTGGCTTTCCAGAGGTGATCGGACCGGATAGGGCCACTGAGATGATTGCGGGCGGAAGGTTTTTCAGTGATCTCCCGCTGACGGGTGGCGGTATAAAGGGGATCCGACTCCATGACTTTTTTCAGCGTAATCCATTCATTACTTTTGCCGATTCTCATTTGCACCCTGGACTTTTTCGAGCCGTTGAAGACATTGACATACACCGGGGTTTTTTCGGTATTGGCAGCCTTGATTTCATCAGGAGCGAATACGCTCATTTGGTAAGTCGCCGGCTGGCGGGCAGCCTTGAACTCAAGGAGGTGGCCGGTGTCTTTGAAGGTGATGATTGAGTAACCGTTCGGGGCACCATCGCGCATGGTTGTGTGTGGGATGCCGACCTCGTCCTTGCGTCCTTTCCACCAGGTTCCCGATACGGTGACATTGACGATGTGGTGATGGGGCTTGTCGCCACGCCAGTCGTCTTCAGCGCCTATGTATTGATGGGCATGCCAGTGTTCATGACCGGAGATCGACATGGTGTGCGGGCGCTTTTCTATTAATCGGTAGAGCTCCCTGCGGTTTCCAACCTTTGGTAAAGGGATGTGCATCATCAGACAGACGAGCTTGTCTTCAGGCACCAGGGCAAGGTCATTCTTCACGAAGGTCATCTGGTCTTCACCGATCCCGCCATGATATCCGCGCTTACCGTTGCGCTTGGCCCAGTCGACATCGTCCAAGACAATGAAATGCACGGGTCCATAGTCGAAGCTGTAGTAGGCCGGGCCGAAGAATCGGTGGAAGGTTTCATCGGAGTCGGAATCCTTATCAGCTTCCATGTTGAGGTCATGGTTGCCGATCACGTTGAACCAAGGGATGCCAATCAGGGCGACATCGGCATTTGATTGCGGGAAGAGCTCCAGATTGTTATCCATGATGTCGCCCAGTGTGACCCCGAACTTGGCGTCAGTGCTGATGAGTTCCTCAATGATGTCGTGCTTGATATAATCAACCTGATTGATGTTTGATGGTTGCGGGTCGCCAAAGAAAATGGCCTTAAACTCAGTTGGTTCTTCCGTTTTATGGAGAGGGAAGTTGATGGATGCGGGAAGAGGGCCGGTCGGCTTGACTCCCTTATGGCGGAATTTTTCCGGGGACCCGGCGGGTTTGTGAATATAGTGAAACTGTGGCAACTGGTGGCTGTCGACCGGGGTCATCCAACCGGCGGGTTTAATGACGAAGAAAATGGTGTCCTCATCGTGGGGCAGTTGCCATTGCCCCTTGGCATTGGTCTGCACGATTTCCCTGCCGTTTGATACTGCGATTCCCGCAAGTCCGGGCTCATCCTGGTCATGGATGGAGTTCCGGTTCAGGTCGTTGAAGACAGTGCCTTTGGCGATTCCCGCCTTGTTGGCGGAAACAGGGATTATTAGTGGGATCTGGGCGATTGCCAGAAAGATCAGGATTCGGCTCATTGTATGATGATTTTGCGGGTCTCAGTGCTGTTGTCGAGCTTGATTCGTGCCATTTTCACAGGATAAAGACCATTGGGTGAATAGAGAATTACTATATTACTGCACTGCGGGCTTGTCGCTTAATCATGGCTGAGGTAAAAATCAAAACCATGAAACCTCCTTTTGATCATTCTTCTTCCCTGTCACGACGCAAACTTCTTGTCGCAGGAACCGCTTCACTTGCGCTCCCCGCGTTGGCCCGGGCGGCTGACGACGCAGCGACCAAGATAGTCAGTCCTCCCGAGGGCAAGGGGATTTTGCTTTCCGTCAAGCTCGGCATGATTGCAAATAAGATTGACGGCAAGCCTTTGACTCTGGCGCAGCGCCTTAGCCTTGCAGGTGAGGCCGGGCTGGACGGAGTGGATTTTGACCAGGCTGGCGGGCACACGGCAGAAGCTGCCAGGGCTGCCGTCCAGGAGTCCGGCGTCTTTGTTCACAATGCGATTAATCACGCGCACTGGGGCAAGCGCTTGACCAGTGCGAACCAGGCGGATCGTGACACGGCACATGCCAACATTGAGCATTGCATCCGCTTGTCCCATGCCGCCGGTGGCAACGGTGTCTTGATTGTCGTCGGCAGGGGTGGAGACGGTCCGGCGGAGGAAATTGAGGAGCGCTGCCGGCAGGGGATTAAAAAATTGATCCCGCTTGCTGCTTCCCTTGGCCAGCCGATCCTCTTTGAGAATGTCTGGAACCAGATGTTCTATGACCATGGGAAACCTCCTGAGCAGAGTGCGGAGCGTCACGTGAAGTTTATTGATAGCTTCAACAGCCCGTGGGTGGGCCAGTATTACGACATTGGAAACCACTGGAAATACGGTCAACCCGGTGAATGGATTCGCGAATTTGGCCATCGGTGTGTGAAGCTCGACGTCAAGGGATTCAGCCGGGCGAAAGGCAAGTTTTCCGAGATTGGTGAAGGGGATCTGCCGTGGGGGGATGTGCGCAAGGCCCTTGGCGAGATCGGCTTTACCGGCTGGGCGACTGCCGAGGTTGGCGGTGGCGGCTTGGAGCGCCTCAAGAAGGTTCGTGAGCAGATGCAGCGCGCTTTTGGGCTTTAAGTGATTTTGCAAAAAAAGCAGCGACGCAATGGCCGGCAACGACGGATCAACCCTGTGATTGCGCATTTCGATGATTGAGGCTGCGGATGATTGGAAAAGGCAGGAATATAAGCGTTATTGAGTCATGAGGATCACCTTCACACTGTTTGCCATCGGTTTCCTATTGACCGATCCGGCAGCAGGAGAAGATGAACGGAGCTGGATCTCCTCCAGCGGTACCCGGATTGAGGCCGCATTGGTTTCCGCCGATGGTGACAAGGTGGTTCTCAAGGCGGCGGACGGCCGTGTCATCAATGTTCGCAGGGATCAATTGTCGAAGGCGGACCGGCAATATCTGGCAGGCTTGACCAAGCTGTCTCCTGGCCTTGCGCCTGCGCAACAGTGGCGTTTTGATGCCGGCAGTGTCGATAGTGGGGAACTGGTTGCGGCACGTGGCGGGCTTGGGGGCAAGATTCTGGGGAAATCCCGTGTGGTGGAAGAGGGCAGCTTGAGCTATCTGGAGATGGTTCCTGCAGCGAGTGCTGAAGGGACTCCTGTTACCGGGGGAATTCTGCTCACCACTGATCCTCTCAAGGCCGGATTGCCTGCCGGGGCGATGACCGTGGAGGCATGGGTGCAGTTGGATTCTATCCTTGAGTGGGGTGGAATTATTGGTGCCGTGCGCGACACGGGTGCCCAGGAAATGGGTTGGATCCTGGGATACCGCGGCAATCGCTTTTGCTTTGGCCTGGCCACTGAAGGAGCGCGTAAAATCACCTACCTGAAGGCAGCATCAACCTTGGTCACTAAGGAGTGGTATCACCTTGTCGCCACCTATGACGGGACAGGCAATCAGCGATTGTATGTTGACGGCAAGCTCAGTGCGCACAGTGAGGCTCAGAGTGGAGCAGTGCTGCCACCCGACCAGCTTTTCTACACCATTGGTGCTTATCGCGATGAGAACGATTTTTTTCCGTTCAGTGGCAAGCTTGCCGGGATTTCTGTCTGGCACCGGGAATTAAATCAAAAGGAAATTAGCGCACGGTTTGCAGAGCGTAAGGATGAGTTTCCCGGGCTGGAGCCCCCTGCTCCTGTGCGGCCCGGCAAAGATGATGACTGGGCAACCTGGATGAGTGATAACCTGCGCAGCGGCAGGGCACCCGGAAGCGTCAAACTGCATCCATCAGGCAGCCCCCTTTGGATCTATTACCCTGCCAAGCGCCCTGCGCCGGCGTGGCCGGAGACAGCACAAAGTGACCACTGGCGTCGCCGTGCCAGCCCGGAGACACCGAAAATTACCTTTGACTGGGTGCACGATGTGGTGGTGTCCGGTGGCCGATTGTTCTTTGCTTCTTCTGCTGATGATGGTGTGCGGTGCCTGGATGCGGAAACCGGCCGGTTGCTGTGGACTTTCTGTGCCGGCGGCCCTGTGCGACTGGCGCCGACGGTGAGTGAGGGCAGGGTATTTTTTGGCTGCGATGACGGGGCACTCTATTGCCTTGAGGCGGCTGATGGAAAATTACAATGGAAGGCCCGTCCTTCTTCATTGCCGGACAGGCGACTTCCCGGCAATGGCCGCATCATGAGCACATGGCCGGTTCGCACCGGCGTGCTGGTCAATGGCAATACTGGCTATTTCGGTGCCGGGTTGTTTCCCGGGGAAGGAACCTACTATTGCTCCGTTGATTTGCGTGATGGGCGCATCATTGATGAAAAGCCGGTACACTTCAGTCCGCAGGGCTACATTTTTGAGAATGGCGGGGAGTTGTTTTCCCAGGCGGGTCGCACCTCGACCAACGGGGTTTTCTCAAGAGTGGGCAAGGCCGGTGGCCGCAAAAATTATGCGGCGCCTCAGGGTCGTGTTTCCAAGGCAGTGCGCACCAAGTTCCCTCATGCCCTTGTCGAGACTCCGGAACTGATCCTGACAGGCGGAAATGACAGCGTTGCCGCTTTCAAGCCCGGCAGTGAGGATCCGGTCTGGGAGGCACAGGTTGACGGTCCGGCACGTGGCCTTGCGGTTGCAGGCGGTCGGTTATTTGTCAGTACCACCAAGGGAACCATTTACGCATTCGGGGCAGGTACGGGCCTGCAAAAGCACCGGGAAAGCAAGATGGTAAAACCGGTAAAAGGCATCGATGAGACCACTGCGGCTTCCGTTGAGGGATTGATCGAGCAACTTCCCAGGAAGCAGGGGTATGCCCTTGTGGTTGGTGTTGAGGACGGTTCCCTGATTCGCGCGCTTGCGGAACAAACCCGACTGCACGTGCTGGGCATCGACACGGACGGGGAGCGCATTGCCCGGTTGCGTAATGAGTTTCATGCCCTTGGCCTGTATGGTGCCTGGAAAAGTGAGGAAGGTAAGCGCGGCAGCGTGGCCTTGCAGGAAGTGGCGAGCTTGGAGCAATTGCCTTTTGTGGATGGCATATTCAACTTGGTGACCAATGGCACTGCGGATCTGCGTGTTCCTCCCGGGGAACTGCAGCGCGTCATTCGTCCCTGGGACGGGCTCGCAGTATTTGGCGATAAGGCGTGGAAGGGAAAGGTTCCTGAAGGATCCGGGAGCTGGACGCATGCCTATGGGGATACCGGCAACAGTGCATCCAGCGGTGATTCGCGTGTTGATGGCAAGATGCGCCTGCGCTGGTTTGGCCGTCCCGGTCCCGAGCATATTGTCGATCGTCATTTGCGACCTCCTCCTCCACTTGCGGCGGGTGGCTATCTCTTTGTCCCGGGCAGGGATTTTCTCTTTGGCCTTGATGCCCATAATGGAACGGTGCTGTGGAAGCGCGAAGTTCCCACTTTCATGCGCGCTTCGATGCTGCGCGATTGCGGTAATCTCGCGATAGGAACGCAATTTAAGCGTGTGTTCGCCGCCAGCGGGCCGGATTGCCTGGTGATTAATGCGGCCACCGGCTCTACGGAGCGCAAGCTCTCAGTGAAATCCGCCGATGAGGAGTGGGGTTACCTGGCGGTTGCTGATGATGTATTGGTGGGATCTGCAGTCGACAAGGGGGCGGTGCGCAGGGAATTGAGCTATACCGCCATCTATGAGGGAGGATATGGGGACAATAAGCGCGTTGTATGCAGCCGCAGACTGTTTGCCGTTGATCTGGAATCGGGAGGGGAAACCTGGAATTATCGTCCCCGCGGGGCCATTGCCAACCCGTCAATTTGCATCGAGGACGGAACCCTGTTTTTTCTTGAGAGCGGCAATGAGGACACCATGCGGGGCGCTGCTACCCGCAGCAAAGATGCCCCGAAATCATCGCAGGCAGGGCGTTGGGGTTATGATGAACTGGTCGGCAAGCAGGGGGCGAGCCTGGTGGCACTTGACCTTGGTAATGGGAAAGAACTGTGGCGCCGGCCGCTTGACCTCCCCCTTTCCGGGATCCAGACCTTTTACCTGTCTGCCAGTGCAGGTTCTTTAGTCGCCACTCACTCATTCAATAGTGTGAGTGAGCCCAAGCCCGCTACCGATGAGAAGTCCCCGGAGGGGGAGAATGCGCAACCGAAGCCGCCAAAGAAACCCACGCTGAATTATGCGGTTGAGGTGATGGAATCCGGCAATGGAAAGACCACCTGGAGTTACGGTTTTGATACCGGTAGGCAGACCAACCTGACCCACGGGGAACAGGATCTGCACCCGGTGATCGCGGGCGGCCGCCTGATCATTGAACCAAAGGTCTTCAATCTCGCTGACGGCAAGGTCCTGTTCAGCTTTTCGCGGCAGGGTGGTGGTGGCTGCGGGGCGATCAGTGCCTCCTCCAACAAGCTCTACTACCGGGCCGGGAATCCCGCGGAGTTTAACCTTGATAGCAAGAAGCAGGAGTGGATCACCCGGACCACCCGACCCGGGTGCTGGATCAACATGATTCCCGCCAATGGCCTGCTGCTTGTGCCTGAGGGCAGCTCAGGATGTATCTGCAGCTTCCCTGTCCAGGCCAGCATGGCATACGGCAGCGAGAACATTCCCATTACGCGGACGCCGGCCAAAAAGGCGGACTAGAGCGCAGGCGGGTTCCCTTTTTACTTGATGACGAGGTGGGTGTCTTTGTCGCGCTGACTGGAGTGCCCGACAATGGCTGCCTCTTTAATGCCGGATTGGCGCAGTTGGTCAAGGGCACCGGCGGCCTGTTCCTCCGGTAGGGCCACGAGAAGGCCGCCACTGGTCTGGGGATCAAAGAGAATCTCCTGCCTGTCCACGGCAGTGGAGTCCTCAAGGCGTAAATGCGGCATGGTCTTCTCGCGATTGTGCCTGTTGACGCCGGTGGTGACACCGGCACCATACATTTCCAGTGCCTGCGCCATGACCGGCAGGGCATCAAGCTCGAGGGTTAATGCCGCCTCGGAGCCCTGCGCCATTTCAAGGGCATGTCCTGCCAGGCCGAAACCGGTGATGTCGGTGGCGGCATGCACCTCAAATCGTGCGAAGATTTCGGCGGCGGTGTTGTTGAGGGTAGTGACACATTCAATGCAGGCCTTGAAGGCACCGGGATCCTTGAGCTTGCCCTTCAACTCGGCGTTGAAGAGAACGCCACTGCCGATCGGCTTGGTCAAGATCAGCACATCCCCGTGGCGGGCACCGACGTTGCGCCAGATTTTTTCCGGGTGGACCACCCCGGTAACCGATAGCCCGAACTTGGGCTCGCTGTCCTCCACCGAGTGGCCGCCGGCGAGCACTGCCCCGGACTCGGTGATCTTGTCCAGGGCGCCTGCGACAATGCCGTGGAGTTGTTCGGGCGGGAGTTTCCCTGAGGGGAAGCTGACAAGGTTCAGACAGGTGACCGGGCGGGCGCCCATGGCATAAATGTCACTGATGGAGTTTGCCGCGGCAATCTGACCGTAGGTGAACGGGTCATTGACCGGGGGTGTGATGAAGTCGGCGGTGGTGACGATGGCGATTTCCTCGCTCAGCTTGTAGACACCGGCATCATCGCTGGTGTCAAAACCAACGAGCAGGTTGGGATCCTTGTTCTTGGGAAGGCTTTCCAGGAGTTTACCGAGCCCGACCGGGTCGATTTTTGCGGCTCATCCGCAGGTCTTGGAGAGGCTTTGCAGGGTCGCTTTATTGAACATTGCCATGTCTACTGAGAGTTAAGGGGCAAATGCCGCCAGATCAAGTCACATAGCGTGGGCCTCTTTTTTCCTGGTGTGCGCCTTGCGGTCTATTTCTGGAGGCATGAGGGTGGAGCCATGGTTTATAAGGCGGTGGTGCTGTTTCTCTTGATGGCAGGCAGCGTGCTTGGTGAAAACGTGCGTCGGCCGGGCAATGATGGTGAACTGCGCTACTGGCTGGAGAATATGGTGCGGCACCATGATTTCAGTCCCGCTGAGGTGAGTGCGGCCACCGGCCTTGATGAGGGTTCCGTGGCAGCGGCGCTTAAGCGTTTTGGGATATCTGGAGCCACAAGGCCCGACCGCCGGGAGGATGCCCCGTTGCGGGTCCTTCCCTATCCCGGCGGCCGCCATCCGCGCATCGGTTTCCTTGAGGGAGCCGTCGAGCCTCAGCGTGAGACCAAGGCCAGTGTGTTTACCCCGTGGGATCCTGCCAGTTACGTGGTGATTGATGTACCCGAGGCGATCTGGTCAAACCTGGGCCTGACCTACCTTGCCCATACCCACATCGACACGATCTGGACCGAGCGGGGAGTTTCTCTACCGCCTCTGGAATGGCAACAACATCCCGGTGGACGGTTGAGCCTTGAGCGTAAATTGTCCAATGGTATCGGTTTCGGCACCAGGCTTGAGCCGTTTGGTAATTCGCTGGCTATGGAGATGTGGATTCACAACGGTACCGGGAAAGCACTGACCGGTCTGCGGGCACAGGTCTGCCTGATGCTCAAGGGGACCCTGGGGTTTACGCAGCAGCACAAGGCCAACAAGCGCTTCCACGGTGACTATGCGCTTTGTCACGACGGGACCGGCAAGCGGTGGATCATCACTGCTTGGCAGCCCTGCCACCGGGTCTGGCAGAATGCATCCGTGCCCTGTCTGCACTCCGATCCCAAATTTGCCGATTGCGCACCCGGTAAAACGGTTCGTGCACATGGGCGCTTGTGGTTCTATGAAGGGGAGGATATCGAGGAGGAACTGGCCCGGCTTGAGGCCTCAGGCTGGAGGGATCATCCGGTTGTCGATATTAGTGAGGTTGAACCCGACCTCGTGATCCCGCCTCTGGTTGCCGGCAAGGCGGGACCGGGGAAGAGGGTCAGGGTCAGTGATCCAAAGGATCAAACCCCGGAAGTATACCATGTCCTGTATTTACCCAAAGACTGGCAGCCGGGGCAGAGGTATCCGGTGATTGTCGAGTATGCCGGCAACGGTCCTTTCCGTAACCGGTTTGGTGATGTCAGCAGCGGCCTTGTCGAGGGCAGCCGGCTTGGGTATGGACTGAGTGGCGGGCGTGGTTTCATCTGGCTCTGCCTGCCTTATCTCAACGGCAAGGGTGATGCCAACGTGTCCCAATGGTGGGGCAATGCACCAGGGTATGATCCGGGCCCAACCATTGCCTACTGCAAAAAAATCGTGCCGCGGGTATGTCGGGAGTATGGAGGTGACCCTAATCGGGTGATCCTGTGCGGGTTTTCCCGCGGTGCCATTGCTTGCAATTTTATCGGTCTGCACGATAAGGAGATTGCCGGGCTATGGAGTGCCTTTATACCCTTCAGCCACTATGACGGGGTGCGCCGGTGGCGCTACCCGGGCAGTGACTGGAAGTCTGCGCTGCGTAGGCTTGAGCGCCTTGCCGGGCGACCACAACTAATCCTCAATGAGCGTGGCCGGGATGGTTCCTCATTTCTTACCCCCACCAGGGCTTACCTTGACGAACACGGTGCTGGGCATGGGAAATTCACCTTCATGGACAGCGGCTTCCGCAACCATGATGACTCCTGGATATTGCGCCCCTCTGCTGCGCGTTTTGCCGCCCGGGAATGGCTGCGTGCCGTGATTAGCGAGCCTTAGTGCCCTTGAGGTGTTTCATTTCCCTTCAGCTTTCAATTCTGCACGCGTTTTTGCCCCGTGTTTGCGGAGGAGGGTGATGATGTCGTTCTTTGCTTTTTTGCTGTCCGGCGTACGTTCGTGTATAAAAGAGGCAGAACCTAGCGGTGTTATGCCATTATTCATTTTTCCATTCACATCCGCACCTGCGATGATAAGTAGTTCGACAATTTCCCTATGACCTGCCCCAGAAGCATA
>JAAESJ010000203.1 GCA_024229495.1 Verrucomicrobiaceae bacterium
GATGAAACCCAATAAAATACATAAAACTAATGTCATTAATAATTGGATGAACCGTCCATTGCTATTTTGTGTTTTACTTAAGTTCATTTTGTATCAGGCGATAATATTTTGAATAGGATTACCGAAATCCTTTTCGAGGCGCTTATGTCCCGGAATTTCCAGTTTATGCGGATCAATTCCCATGAGTTGATTGATTGTGGCGTGGATATCGGTCACATAGTGGGGATCTTCGACGGAATGGTAGCCTAATTCGTCGGTTGCTCCATTGATTACACCACCTTTGATGCCGCCGCCTGCCATCCAGACACTGAAACCAAAGGAATGATGATCCCGGCCATCGGCACCCTGCGAACCTGGGGTGCGGCCGAACTCGGTTGCGAATACGACGATAGTGTCCTTGAGAAGTCCCCGTTGCTTTAAGTCTTTCAGCAGGCCCGAAGTGGGCAGGTCGACCTGCTTGGAGAGTTTTGTGTGGCCCTTCTTCAATCCCGAATGGTTGTCCCACGCGCCTGCGGCACCATCACCATGCATGATTTGAATGAAGCGCACTCCGCGCTCGGAAAGACGTCGCGCTGCCAGAAGTTGCTGGCCGAAGGTCTTGGTTTCCTGCTGGTCGAGTCCGTAGAGTTTTCGCGTTTCAGTGGATTCCTGCTTAAAATCCATTGCATCTGGAACCGCTGTCTGCATGCGGTAGGCCAGTTCATAGGACTTCATTCTGGCCTCGATGACCGGGTCGAGCGGGTATTGTTGCGCTGCAAGAGAATTGAGTTTGTTGGTTAACTTGAGGTTCTTGAGTTGGTTTTCAATAGTCATGCCTCCACTGGGCTTGGCAAAATCGAGAGGGTTGTTAGGGTCGATCTTGAGGTTTACTGCTTCGTAGGCCGGACCGAGGTAATGCGCATCCTTCTTGTCGAAAAAGCGCGGGCCTATGTTGATGAACTGCGGTAGGTCGTCGCTGAGCGAACCCAGTCCATAATTGACCCATGCGCCGATGGTCGGAACGCGAGGATCCAAAAAATGACGTCCGGAATGAAACTGGACCTGGGCGCCATGATTATTGTCGCTCGTCCACATGGAACGGATGAAGGCAATGTCATCGGCGCAGTCCCCGATATTCGGAAACCAGTCACTGACTTCAATCCCAGATTGGCCATACTTCTTAAAGCCAGTTTGCATGGGAAAGATCTTGGTACGAGTATGGCCGTTTCCATCCCCTTTTATCGGAATCCGTAATTTTCTTATTTTTTGAGGGTTCAAGACACTCTTGTAAGGCGTTTCTCCAATCGATTTCCCGGCAAATTTATTGAGCGCGGGCTTGGGATCAAAGCTCTCCATGTGGCTCACTCCGCCCCGCATGAACAACCAGATCACCCGCTTTGCCTTCGGCGTGAAATGCGGTTTTCCGTTCGGCAAAACATGCTGTTCTGCGGCCATGATGCCGTTGAGCGCAAGGGCTCCGAAGCCGAGCCCTGATTGCAGGATGCCCCGCCTTGAAATCGAAAATGGGTTATCTTGTCTCATCGAATTATCAGAAAATCATTAAGGTTGATCAAGGCATGAATGAAATGCTCACGCTTTGGTTGATCTTGCAGATACGAAAGGCTTTCAGCCAATTCAGCCTCTATCGGTGGTCGAGCTAGAATCTTCAAGAACGCATTCCGGACGAATGCCTCTGGACTCATGTCCGGTTTAAACGTCGTGGCGATTTGTTTTGCTGATACAGTCGCCGTTTGACTATTCATCATTGCTAGGGCCTGCTGAGGAACAATGCTTTCACTGCGTCGGTAGCAGGCAAACACGTCGGCGTCATCGAAGGTCGACAGGAATTTCGAGCGTCCATCCCTAGAATGAAAGAAATAGAGGCTGCGCCGCCGGACATTGGGTGAGGGTGTGACCGAAGCCCCTCCTCGTGTCAAATCAAGCGTGCCAGTCAGGTGCAACAGGCTATCTCGAAGGACCTGAGCCTCCATCCGACGGCTGTTCATGCGCCAGTAGTGGCGATTGTTTTTGTCGGAGGCGAGAGTCTTCTTGTCCGCGGCAAGATTGGAGGAGCTGCGCTGCCATGATTTTGATGAAAGCATCAGGCGGTGCAGGCGCTTCATGTCCCAGCCGGACTCAATGAACTCAACAGCGAGGTAATCCAGCAGGTCCTGATGTAATGGCCTTGGCGCCCTCAATCCAAAATCGTTGACTGTCTCAACCAATGGTGTTCCGAAATGCCGCATCCAGATGTGGTTTACTGCCACCCGTGCGGTGAGAGGATGCTCGCGGTGTGTAAGCCAGTTTGCCAGTGCCGTCCTTCGACCACTACTGGTTTTCGGGTAACCTCCTTCAGAAGGCAGGGCATCCTTGTTCGGCGTCTTGAGAAGAGACACGGTGCTGACGCTTATCGGTTCGTAACTAGGGAACTTTTGGGCCTTGAGATCTGCTTCCAAATTTTTAATTGTCGATGCTGCCTTGGTGGCTTTTTTCGAGTCGTGCAAGTCTACTCTTGCTTTTGCCAAGTTGACTTGAAGCTGTCTACGACCAGCGTTCTCGGCCGAACCATTACCTATTTTCCGGTAGGTGGCGTTGTCCGCATCAATTCGAGCTATGGTAAAAGCGTGTTCCGCTTTTGCTAGGTTTAGCTTGGCCTGCGCCAATTCGACGACAGCTTCCGTGATCATCGGCGTTTCGGCCAGATTAGTTTTTGCCTTTACGCTGGCTTTTTTGAGGATTTTTTCCGCAGGTAAATGCCTGACCTCGATGCTGTAAAAATCAGCGGTTGCATCGTATGCCAGAAGTTGCACGGCACCAGGCTGACGTCTTGGAAGGTTGTATGCAAAGAGGAATTCCCCATCCAGAGCGACGTTGATCAGTGGACCTCGAACCTTCAAGTTCAGTGTATACTCCTGATTTAGCTGGATCGGTCGCTTGACGACTGCCTGGGTGTAAATGTCCTTGCCTTCGATGGTGTGGGCCAAGTGCACCTTTTTGCCGCCAACACTAGTGTAAACAAAGTGCGAATTGTTTCCACCCGGATCGACATCGAAACGGATTCCAACCGATTTCCATCTATCGCCACCGGTTGTTTGAAATTGCAGATTGAGTTCAAAGTCTCTAGGGTGAGTTACTTTAGAGCGTAGCCAAGATGTATTGGTTGATGGCTTGGTTAAGGAGAGTATTCCACCTTGATAGCGCCAATCGCTGCCAACAAGCTTCCAGAGATCAGGCCTGGATTTACTGAAGTTATCAACGAGTACGGGTCCACCGATTGCCAGTTTGTCGGCTGGTTCTTGCGTTATGGAATCGGCAGTCGATTTTTCATTCTTGTCTTTCGCTTTTTGCTTCTTGTTAGCGGATGCCATCTGGAGTTTTATATTTTCGAAGTGGGCTTCAGCTTGGGTGACCTTTGCCTGTGACCGGACGATGGAACCCTCCTGCACAAACTTTTGCAGGTCGGGACGCCAAGCTTCAACTGGAAGGTCGACCGGCTTGGGTGATTGCCACGCATCCGGCGCCAGGAAGGCGGGAGAGTCTGCATTGATCTTCCTGCTTGTGTCCGGCTTACTTTCTTCGCCGCGCTTGTGCAGATAGGTTGCTGCGTTCAGGTTCCCGTCATAAGCACGGGTCAATCCGTCCCGCGCTAAATCCAATTGTCCTGACGCGGCATCAACACGGACCTGATAGGGCTCAAAAATGGCGCGGAACTGATAGTAATCGAGATGGGTAATTGGGTCGTACTTGTGATCGTGACACTTGGCGCAATTCATGGTCAAGCCCATGAACGCCTTGCCTGTGTGTTCAATCGTGCTGTCCAGCCAGCTTGTGCGATTGAATTTGTACCAGCTCCTGGCAAGAAAGCCGGTGGCTGCAATGACTTCTGGGTTATTCGGCGCAATTTCATCGCCTGCCAGCATTTCGCGGACCATCTGATCGTAACCTTTGTTTTCGTTGAGTGAATCGACGATCCAGTCGCGCCAGCGCCAGAGGTGTTTCTGACTGTTCCGAATTTCCTTGCCCAGGCCATACCAGTCACTGTAGCGCCAGACATCCATCCAGTGCCGGGCCCAGCGTTCGCCATATTGGGGGCTGGCGAGAAGTTCGTCCACGATGGTTTCCCATGGTCGGGCATCGTTCAACTCATCGCGCGTGGGAGGTAGCCCGATAAGGTCGAGATAGAGGCGGCGTAGGAGGATTGTGCGTTGCGCTTTTGGCTGCGCCTGCAGCCCAAGTGTTGCCAGGCGGTTGTCCAGCAGGACGTCGATGGGGTTGCCGGCATCGCCCGGTAAAGGCGTGCGGCGAGGTGCCTTGAAAGCCCAGTGCTCGCTAGGGGCCTGTGGAACGGGTTCCCCGGCCGGCGCCATGGCTCCGGCGCTAATCCAGCGACGCAGGAGAGCGATCTCCTCGGAGTTCAAGGCCGCTCCGTCCTCAGGAGGCGGCATGCGATCTTCGCCTATGTCCTCGACCCGCTCGATGAGAAGGCTTTCTGCCGCCTTACCCGGCATGATGACTTCGCCCTTCAGCATGAGGTCGCGCGTATCCAGCCGCAACTTCGCCTTCTGCTTGAGCGCACCGTGACAGGAATAGCATTTCGCTGCCAGGAGTTCTTTCACCTGCCTGTAGTCCTCGTGAAGTTCCACGGAAGCAATTTCCTTCTCCGCGGCAAAAGAGAGCACGGATGAAATGCTGGCTAAAAAGGCTCCGAAGAGAATTCTCATCAACGCCATTTTATCACTGCAAGCAGGTTAGAAACAACCATTACTTGAAATCGTAAACCAGCACCTTTTCTACCAACGGGAGCAGGATATCGCGCTTGGCATCCTGGTGAATGGGATGATCCAAATATTCCTGCAACCGCTTGGTATCGGGAACGATCACCACGATACCCACATCAAAACTGTCATCAACAATTGGCCGGTTACTTTCAATGACTTCACCCACCCGCACCTCCAATACACCGGGGATCTTTTTGAAAGTCCTTGAGATGTTAATGATTTGATCGCGGTGTTCAGTATTACCCGGTTCCTTCAGCCAGCACAGGACCACGTGACTGAGTTCCTGCTTGCGCCCAGAGTGATGCATGGAAACGCAACCGACGGTGAACAGGAGGAATGTGGCGAGGATTTTGTTCACTGGTTCTTTCTTGGGTTACACCGGGCGATGGAACAGAACATTTTCATTGGTTGGTCAACCATCATCACAGCAGGATTTCCTTGATGACCTTCCCGTATACATCGGTCAGTCGAATGTCACGACCGCTGAAGCGGTAGGTCAACTCCTCGTGGTCGATCCCGAGCAGGTGCAGGATGGTGGCGTGGAGATCGTGTATCTGCAATGGCTTGTCCACCGCTCTGTAACCCCAGTCGTCGGTTGCACCATGGGTCACGCCGGGCTTGATCCCGCCCCCTGCCATCCAGAGGCTGAACCCGTATTCGTTGTGATCCCGGCCCTTGCCCCCCTGGGCGAAGGGGGTTCGTCCGAATTCTCCGGACCAGACGACAAGAGTTTCATCCAGCAGGCCGCGTGACTTCAAGTCGCGGATCAGGCCGGCGATCGGCTGGTCCACCGCGCGCGCGTTTGTGCTGTGGTTGGTTACCAGGTCATTGTGTGCATCCCAACGCTCCGATCTCGCTACGGGAATGGTCAACTCGACGAAGCGTACGTCTCGCTCGATCAGTCGGCGGGCGATCAGGCATTCCCGCGCATAGGTCTGTGTGTGCTTGTCCTTGGCATCGAAACCATAAAGCTTTTTGGTGGCTTCGGTTTCCCCATCCAGGGACATGACCTCAGGGATGGTCAGTTGCATACGGGCCGCCAGCTCGTGGTTGGCAATCGCCGATTCGAGGGCATCGACACCTCCGGCCGTGCCCCGGTTCAGTTTCTGGGCCAGACGATGCTTGATCTCCTGGATCCGGCCGGATTTCTCGTTCGGCTTCACATTGGCCAGCGGGGTGCCGATGACGTTCAACAGGTTGCCGCGATTGGTCGCAGGCAGAAAGCTGTTGGAAAAATTATCCAGGCCGCCGGCGGGTATGTGGCCGCCATTGAGCACAACGTAGCCGGGGAGGTTTTCGTTCTCGCTACCCAGCCCGTAGCTTGCCCATGAGCCCATGCTGGGCCGGCCCTGCAGTCCCAATCCGCTGTGCATGTAGTAACAGGCGGTGGCGTGTTCCGGGAAATTGGAGGTCATCGATCGAATGATTGCCAGCTCGTCAGCCAGTTCGGCCATGTGGGGGAAGAGCTCACTGATCCAGGCTCCGCATTGTCCGCGTTGCTTGAATTCCCAGGGGGACTTCATCACTTTTCCTACGTTTCCGAACTGGGTGGCCTGAATTTTGCCGATCACCTTGCGTGGATCCTTTCCGTGATGCTTGGCCAGCATCGGCTTGTAATCGAAGGAGTCGACCTGGGAAACCCCGCCTTCCATGAACAGGAAGATCACGTTCTTTGCGCGTGGGGTGTGATGGGCAATCACCGGTGCCCCATACAGGCCGGACAGGGCCAGGCTGCCGAAGCCGAGCGAGGCTTTCTGCAGAAAATCGCGGCGGGTGATGAAGGGATGCTTCATTTTAGATAGATGAAATCGTTCATGCTGTAAAAAGAATGGCAAAGATCGCGCCAGACCTCATGACCATTGGGGTCGCCTCCATACAATTCGGTAAACGCAGTGAGGGCCTCAAGGCAGGACGCCAATTCGCCATCGTTGGGCGGGCGGGCAAAAGCCTCGGAAAACATCTGTCGGATGCGTTCCGGTGCAGAGGTGTGCTCCTTTATGATCCGCTTAGCCCAGAGACCACTCTGCCCGTACAAAAAGCGGTCATTCATCAAGGCCAGGGACTGGCCGGCAACGTTGGTGACATCCCGTTTTCCCATGGTGGTGAAGGGTCCAGGGAAATCGAAGGTCAACATGAGGGTCGGGATGAAGTTGCGCCGCAGTGCAGTATAGATGGAACGCCGACCGGCGCCATCCAAGGGGCCGTTCTTCGTGGGCTTGCCACGACCGACAACAAATTCGGTCAGGTGTACCGGGATCGATTTACCTCCTACCGTTCGATCCAGCCGGCCCGAGATAGCGAGTGCCGAGTCGCGAATTGCTTCCGCCTCGAGTCGCCGTAACGGCATGCGGTGCAGCCATCGATTGTCCGGGTCCTGATCCGCACAGACCGGATCGACCGGGGCGCTCGACATCCCGAAGCTCTTGCTCAACACGAGTCGTTCGATCAATGACTTGATCGAGTGCGAGTGGGTCTTTGCGAACTCAACGGCCAGGTAATCGAGCAGGTCCGGATGACTTGGCCGCTGGCCCAGCCAGCCGAAGTTGTCCAGTGTGGACACGATCCCGCGACCGAAGAGCTGATGCCAGATTCGGTTGACCATGACCCGGGAGGTCAGCGGATGATCCTTTGCCGTGAGCTGCCGGGCGAGCTCCAGACGTCCGGGGCTTCGGTTTTGCAACGGAGTCATGGAGAGAAGTTCGGGCAGGTTTCGCCCGACCCGTTCCCCGGGTGATTGGGGACTGCCCCGCTCGAGGATGTGTTCATCCACCCCAGTGCCTGCCCACCAGCTGACCGCCAGACGTGATTCCCATCGCGCTTCTTTAGCCAGACTATCGAGGGCTGATTGCCAGGACTTTAATAACTCGCCGGGGAGCTTCACTTTTCCAAGTTTTAGCAACCAGGCTATATGGGGTACATGCCGGGCTTCCAGGCTGCCGTCTGCCAGGTCATCGAGCGCCTGGTGCAATTCTTTTCGGGCCACCGACTTTTTCTTTCCCAGCTCCTGCTTCGGGGTTCCGCCATCGATAACCTGGAGGAGCTCGAAAGGCGTATCGCCGACCGGAGAAATTTCGAAGTGAACGCGCTGACCCGCATAGCGCTTGAGATTGTGCCCGATCCATTGTGGTGCGTCGCCTTTTGCCTCCACCGTTTTGGACAGGGTTCCGTGCAGGGGGCCGGCAAAAAGGTTTTGACTGATTGCGGCATACACCGTCGCCTTGCCCTTGATCAGGTAGTAAACTTGGCCCGAGGTCAGGGTCACGGTCGGAGTGCAAATGGTTTTACCGGCTCGCGAAACGCCATCCACCAATCCTCC
>JAAESJ010000204.1 GCA_024229495.1 Verrucomicrobiaceae bacterium
CCCTGCCACCCGGCGAATCCAGAACATTGACCATGTTTGCGCAATTGCCATCTGCCGGCATTCATCAACTGGCAGCCTCCATCCCCGGCAATGATGCTTTCCCCGCTGACGACCGCCGCGTGCTGGTAGTGCGTGCAATTGAGAAGGAACGGGCACTGCTTGTCGACGGTCTGCCCTCAAGAAACCCGACTGACTCAGAAACCTTCTTTCTGGAAAATGCCCTGGTGCCAGTACCACCCGAACTCAAAGATGCATTTTTCCTTGGAGCAGACCGTATCACGGTTGCCCAGCTTGAAGAGATTCAAGAAGATGACCTTGCCGAATACCGGGCAGTTTTTCTTGCAAACGTGCAGGATTTTTCATTAACCGTGACCGACAAGCTGAAAAATTTCATCATTAATGGCGGTGGGCTGATTGTATTCCCCGGCGGTAATATTAATGCCTCCTGGTATAATGCCAAACTCCACAAGGAAAGCGGCATCCTTCCCTACCAATTCGGAGAGATCATTCCCGGCAAGGACGATAACACCACACTGAGTCTGCAAGCCAGCGGCTATGATCATCCACTGGTAGAGCTATGGAATGACCCTGGAGCGGGAACGCTTGCCGAGGTCAATATCCGAAGGGCTTATTCCCTGATCCTCGATAAGGATAACGATTCAACGGCAAGGGTTGTTTTGCGTTATAACACTGGATCACCGGCAGTTGTTGAATCAGATCTTGGGCTGGGGAAAGTTTACCAGTTCAGCACCACCGCTGACACGGAGTGGAACAATCTCCCGGTTCAGCCCGCGTTCCTCCCTATCGTTCACCGTGTTTTTGGCAGTGTTATCGCCCGTGGAGATGCCGGACTCAATGTCAGTGTTGGCGACTCCTTTGTACGCCAAGGCCCTGCGGAATGGCAAAACAAGAAAGCGCAGGTATACAAGCCAGATTCTGGAGGCATCGGTGAAGGAATCGTGATCGTTGCTGATGGCAAAGGCGCTCGCATTACCTACGATCAAGTGCAAACAGCAGGAGTTTATGAACTCTCCATCCCCGATACCCCTCCCCTTACCTTCGCCGCAACCGCAGATCCCGGGGAATCAAATCCAGAAGCTCTATCCGAGGCACAAATTGAGCGACTTAAGGAAAACTCTGAAGTCATTTACGCCACGGCGGGCGGTCAGCTATCCGAATTAATTACCCGCAAGCGGTCAGGCACTGAACTCTGGCCGTTTTTCTTTTTAGCCGCCGGCATCATTGCCATGATTGAACTCTTCCTATCGCAGCGATTCAGCCAGGAAAAATAATCCGCCAGACCACCTTGAACGCATTGCTACTAAAGCTCCTCGGACTACCCACTGAAGACTCCTCTTCGGTGGTGGATTTCTCGTGGAGGATTGCCCCGCTTATTGAACCAGTCATTATCGCACTGGCTGCCCTCTGCCTAGTGGTCATCGCCTGGTTTGCATATCGCAGCACCCCAAAAGACATATCTGCGAGGCATCGCAGAATCATGACCCTTATGCGAATGATTTTCTTTGCAATGTTACTCGGCCTGCTATTGCGCCCCGTGCTGCAACTCACGCTTAAACGCGAAGAACAACGCACCCTTGCCATACTCGTCGATGCCTCAGCCAGCATGGGGATCGTAGACCAGAGGACATCTGCCGAGGATCGTTCCCGTGCCGCTATCGCGGCAGGTAAAATAAAACCCGATGCCGGACTGGACAGTCCCTTGCCTGAAAATTCATCAACATCCCCGGCAAGGTCAGAGGTCGTAGCAATGGCCTTGAGCAACAAGGCTCTCAACCTGGTTGAGAATCTTTCAGAAAAAGTCAATGTCGTACAGCACAGCTTCGCGGGAAAACTCCACCCGAAAGAAACCGCTAATAACCCCACTCTTCCTGAAACCGCCCTGGGTGATGCCATGATTGCATCCCTTCGCCGCCACAGCGCAGATGACCTCGGAGGAGTCTTGGTGATTACTGACGGCGTCAGCAATGAGGGAATTACACCCGTCGCTGCTGCAAAAAGTCTGCGCGACAGGGGCGTGAAAGTATTTACTTACGGCGTCGGCACAACGGATTCCAGAGATGTCGCAGTTGAATCCATAGACATGCCCTCAGTGGCTCTTGCCGAAGATGCTGTTCCTGTAAGCGTGCGCATCCGCCAACGTGGACTCACAGGAGAAACTGCCAAGGTTACCGTAAAAATGGCGGGCGTCACGGCCGGCGTAAAGGAAGTCATCCTCGATGGTTCCGGCGACCAAGAGGTGATTATTCCCATCATCCCAAACAAACCTGATCAATATCAGGTAGAAGCCAGTATCGAAACTGATGGGGGTGAAATACTGGAAACAAATAACACCCTGAAACGCAGTCTCCGGGTCATTGATTCATCCCTGAAAGTCCTGATGGTCGAGAGTGCGCCCAGGTGGGAGTTCAAATACATACAGGCGATGCTGATGCGTGAAAAACGCATCGATCTTGATTGTTATCTTGTCACGGTAGACCCTGCCGTCGCTCGCGCCCAGGACAACCCGTATATTGAAAATTTCCCGGAACGACGTGAGGACCTCTTTGGTTACGACCTGATCCTCTTTGGTGATATTGATCCCGAAAAACTCCCCGAGAACGCCATAGAGAACATCACCTCCTTCGTCTCCGAAGGCAGCGGTTCCCTCGTGATCCTTGCAGGGAAACGATTCACACCGGCCTCCTACAGAAATACCGAACTGGAAAGACTGCTGCCAATAGAACTTTCTCCGACCCGACTCGGAGCGAGCACAGCGATTGCCAATCGCCCAATCCGACTGAAACTAACCGATGCAGGTCTTGCCGAAGGATTCCTTAACCTCGAGGAAGATCCCGAACTGGCAGAGGAACGCTGGGCAAAACTTCCGCCGATTTACTGGGTTGCAAAAACCGAACGCGCAAAGCCGGCGGCAAAGACATATCTGGTCAACCCAAACGGCAATTATCCCGTAATGGCAATGCAGCGCTACGGTGCGGGCGAAGTCATGTGGATCGGCACTGAAAACACCTGGCGATGGCGGCGCAATACCGGGGATCTTTACCATACCCGCTTCTGGGGGCAGGTCGTCCAACGAATGGCCGGTCGCCGCTTGGCCACAGGGTCTCGCCGCACGGAACTCCGAAGCGACCGCACGGTAGCCCGTGAAGGAGAGCGCTTCACCGTCTTCGCCAGATTGCTTGATCAAAGCTTTCAGCCACGCAGTGATGAAAGCATAAAAGCCATCCTTAATGACAGCGGCAACCAACCCGGCCCTCAACGCACTGTCACACTGCGGGCAATACCCGGTTCTCCCGGCGAATATCGCGCAGAATTCCCAGCAGGACAGCCAGGGCGATATAAGCTAAGCCTGCCTGATGATGCCGGCGGAGGAATTGATCTAACCGTTCGGGGAACCGATCGCGAATTTGCACAAACCGCAATGGATCAAAGCATTCTTCAGGAAATTGCGGCCATCACCGGTGGAACTTTCCTGCGGGAGGAGAACCTCCATGAACTTCCCGGTATCATGGAACTGGAACCCGCGGAGATTCTTCTCGGTCGCGAATCCGAACTCTGGAACTCCCCGCTATACTTCATCCTTCTCCTCCTGCCTCTCACAATCGAATGGTTCATGCGAAAATTCGCCGAACTAAAATAATTCCACGGTGGCCGAAACAACTACATCATCCAGAAAGCTCGTCAGCAGCAGTAAACTGCTGAGCAAACGACTGGACAGTGCCGGCAAAAAGATTGTTGCTACCGAATTTGTACGCCGCCTGTCCACCACCATCGCCCTTGGCCTTTTACTCTTCAGCCTGATACTTCTCTTCGACTGGTTCGCCGAGTTGTCGGGCACCAACCGCCAAATCCTGCTTATTGCGATATCGGCGGTTACCGCATTACACGCCTGCTGGGGCCTCGCTTGTATTATTAACCAGAGGCGTAGCCAGGAGGAAATTGCATTAATGGTGGAGGACGCTCACCCGGGCTTTGACAGCCGCCTGATCAGTGCCGTCCAGTTCGCTGCCGGCAAAGCCGCTGTGCCTGCCAACGCTCCATCGGAAATGGTACGAGCAATGGTGGGAGAAACAGAACAAGAAGCCCGCCGTTTCCAGTTCGGCAATATTGTTGACCGTCAGAAAATGGCTCGTGCAATCCTGCTGCTCCTTGGCATTATTGTCCTCGCAGGAAGTGGTGGCTTGATTATCGGTAAGCAAAATCTGGAAATCCTCCTTGCCCGTGCATTCGGGGCGACAACTCCAATTCCCCATGAAACCAAGATCATTAAATGGCCGGAGCAAATGCTGGTAGGCATTGGCGACACCATTGAACTGAATTTCACAGCCCAAAGCCTAACTGATACCGCGGAACTCCCTGCCGAAGGCGAACTTTCAGTAAACTTCATAAACGGGCGTGACGAAACACTTCTGCTGCCGCGCAAACAGACCAACAGTGAGCAGCAAACACTGGCCGCAGACAAGTCGAACAACTCGATTGTGGCTGTCCCCCTTAACGGGGAAAAAGCTACAGGAATTTACGCTGTAACCATTGCCGACATCCAGGAATCATTCTATTTCCAGGCAACGATTAATGATGCCCAAACGGCTAGGATTAAAGTCACGGCACTGGAGCGTCCTCGGGTAGCAAGCATCAAGGGCACCCAAACCTATCCATCATTCACGGGCAACGCACCTACCTCACACGCTCCCGGCGACTTCACCCTCTTTCCGGGAGGAGAACTGACTCTCCAAATCACAGCCACCAAGGATCTCCAGAAAGCCGCATTGCAACTCGTTGGCACCGATACCCAAATCCCCGTCAAGGTCGACAGCACCGACCCGAAAACCGCCACGGTGCAGTTTCCCGTCCCTCCGGACAAACTCTCAGGGTTCAGCCTGTCATTAACAGACACCGAAAAAATGCAATCCCGGGACGATGTCGTCTATAGGGTATCACTGCTGGCAGACCGAGCACCGGAAATACGCATCACTTACCCAAAAAGAGCAGAGGAAATGGCCACACGTAATGCCCGATTCCTGATCCATTACGAAGCAACCGACCGCTTCGGCATCGCGGCCATGAACTTGCGGTATCGTCGCGGAAGCGCAGAACCGGAATCCATTCCCATCAGTATCCCGGAAAAAACACCCAAAGCCGTCAATGGCAAAATTGACTGGGATCTCACCAAGTTGGAGCCTGGACTCGCCGAGGGAGATGTATTGGAATACTGGCTCGAAGCGACCGACCAGAATGCTATCAGCGCCAACACCGGCAGCAGTGAGCACCTACTGATCAGGATAGTCAGCCCGGAGGAAAAACGTGCTGACCTTCTCGGACGAGCATCCGATGCCCTTGGAACCGTCAGTGAAGCAACAACTGATCAGGAACGCCTAAACAATGCCCTGGAGACCGTAATCCGTAGCAATGTTCCTAAAAATACCCCTTCTCCAAAACAAGATTGATCTCTGGAATCTGCCCCGAACTGCCTTACAATAAACATTGTTATGATCCTTCCGCGTAGTTTCAAAATCGCAGCAACCCTTGTCCTGTTTGCAACAGTCGCTGACCATTCATTCGGCGCCTATCCACAATCCTCACTCCTTAATCAGGAGCGCAAGCAACAACGTATTCAGGACTCCACCCGTCGAACCGGCGAACAGCTTGATGCTCTCGTTGATGAATTTGAACGTAACGGGCTCACTGGCGCAGATCTTAATGTCCTCAAAGCCATTCGTCAGGTTCTAGGCAATCTGTCCAGCAAGCAAATGGCGGATATTGTTGCAATGCTTGGGGGAGCAAGGGCCAATCCCAATGATCCCGGAGCAGGCGCCAAGGTTTTAGGAGCCTATGCCGGACAGAAAGGGGTCATCGTGCAGTTGCGCAGGATCCTGCTGGAATACCAGACACAGGTTGCCCTTTTTGAGCTCGCCCGGCATGTGCGGGAACTCGGTAACCGGCAAACCACCAATCTGCATGAAGGCATAGCACTTGCGTCATCAACCTTTGATGCAACGAGACCAAGACATTCCGAGCAAATCTCACTGCAACTGCAATCCACCGAACAGAAATCCCTCAGTGATGAAGCCGGAATCATCAACGATAAACTGAAATCAATCGCAGAACTGACCGCCGGTTCCCCTGATCAAAGGCCTAAGAAAGCCGTAGCATTTACCACCGAGGCCGGATTAATCGAAGCGCTTTCCAAGGCGGCTGAGGAAATTACGAACAAGCGAATCATGAGCGCAGTTTCCCTCGAGAAAACATCGCGCGACAATCTTTGGCAACTGGCAAAAATTCTTGAGCCGGAGAAGGATAAACTCGAAAAAATGGTCGAGGCACTTGAGCGCCTTGACGACATCATTGATGAAGAGCACAAGATAACTAAAGCCACTGAGGACCTCGGTAAGGACGAGGACCGCAACCGGAAAGAGCTTGTGTTTCCGCAACATGTAGAAAACCAGATTCGCCAATACGAGCAAGCTGTTAAACGCACGGAAAAACAAGTCGAGCAAACCCGGAAGCAGGTCGAAACCCAGGTGCAGAATGCAGAAAAGCGCGTCGCGGATGCAGAAAAGCGCGTCGCGGATGCAGAAAAAGCTGTCGAGAAGGCAAAT
This sequence comes from Verrucomicrobiaceae bacterium, assembly GCA_024229495.1. Classification (GTDB taxonomy): domain Bacteria; phylum Verrucomicrobiota; class Verrucomicrobiia; order Verrucomicrobiales; family DEV007; genus CACIUL01. Next base: position 6,615 of record JAAESJ010000204.1, read on the forward strand.
AAGGCCGTCGAGGATGCCAAAGCCCAAAACAATCCCGGAGCCATTCAGGCTCAGCAACGCAACGTTGATCAACAACAGCGGCAAGTCGAGCAACAACAAAAGCAAGTCGAGCAACAACAAAAGCAAGTCGATCAACAAAAGCGACAAGGCGAGAAGAGGATTGAACAGGCCCTTGCAAGGCTAGAGCGTGATGAAACCAGGCTGAAAGAGAGGATCGCACAGGCTGAAGCTGAGGCCATAGCCTCCAAGGTTCCCACTGCAGACGAAAACCGCGCGGTGGAACTTGCCAAGGATCAGGGAGAACTCGCGGACCTTACCGATTTCCTCAGCTCCGAACTGACTGATGTTGCTCCTGAAGCCGCATCCGCCTTGGAACAATCCACAGCGCCAATGCAGGAAGCGCGCGCAGCCCTTAACGACGGCAAGAAAAATGCAGCTGAAAGAAGTGAGGCGGCACTTCCCGAAGAAAAAGCCGCGCTTGAAAAATTAGCCGAGGCACGAGAGGAACTCATCGAGCAAATCAGCGAATCCGAAGCGGTCGCCGAGGTTCCTGGCGACAAGATCGAAGCGCTGCAGGACCTGTTGGAAACCGTGCAGGAAATCAAGGCTGGTGAAGAGGCTCTTAAAACCGCGGCAGCGGAAAACGAAAAAGCAGGAGACAGTGGTGCCTTGCAGGAAAAAGCGGCGGATCAAGCAGCCTTGGAGGCAGCTACCGGAGAAGCTGCTGCTGAAGCCGCTCAACAGGAAGTTGCTGAAGCCGCAGCAGCGCTTGCTGAAGCAATGGCTGAAATGGCCGAATCCGGAGCCAAGTTGGCGGGTAGCGAGAATGCCCCAGAAGCACAACAAAAAGCCATCGATAAACTTGGGCAAGCCGAACAGGCAATAGCCAATGAAATTGCCGACCTTGAAACTGCCGCCGAAGATCTCGCCAAAGTTGAGGAATTACTTGAAAAACTGGAGCCCCTTATTGAAGAGCAGGCGGCATTGAATGAGACCACTGCCCAGGCCGCTTCCCCTGAAGGTTCCCCTGAAGGTTCCCCTGAAGGTTCCCCTGAAGGTTCCCCTGAAGGTTCCCCTGAAGGTTCCCCTGAAGGTTCCCCTGAAGGTTCCCCTGAAGGTTCCCCTGAAGGTTC
>JAAESJ010000205.1 GCA_024229495.1 Verrucomicrobiaceae bacterium
CTATCAGTCTGATCCCAGGCCGGAACAGCGCAATCGTCGCACGCTTTACGCCGAGCGGATTCGCACGCTGGCCGATCCGATGCTGGAGGTTTTCAATAAACCGGGCCCTGATCTTTCCTGTGAGCGGCGCGAGAATGCCACTATCGCCCCGCAGGCCTTCACGATGCTTAACAGTCCCATTATCCGTGCACGGGCCCTGGCCTTTGCCGCCCGGATTGAGCAGGAAAGACCGGGAAACCTGAACCAGCAGATCTGGCGTGCCTTCCGCCTGGCGCACCAAAGGACTCCAACCAAGGAGGAGATGAAGGCGTGTCATGCACATCTGGCCCGGGCCCTGGCGCAGCATAAAATCTCTCAGCCGGTAAAAGTAGAGCCGCCCGGCTACGTGGTTCGACAGATGGTGGAGGAAATGACGGGGCTGGCTTTCTGGTGGGTGGAGGACCTGGATATCTACGCGAGTAAAGAATACGTGCCTGACCTGAAACCCTGGGGGGTGGATCCTGCAACACGTGCTCTGGCTGACCTCTGCCTTGTGCTTTTCAACAGCAACGAGTTTATTTACGTTTACTGATAAGTTGAAAAGTATACTAACAGCTCTGTTTTTTCTGTCTGCGCCCCTGATGGCTGCTGACAAGGCTTCCCTGACCAGCGAGCAATCAGCGAAGCTTATTGAGGCAAAGATTCGCAAGGTGACCAAGAAACCTGAGGGCGAACTTACCAAGGCGGACTGGGATAAGGTGAGTGCGCTGGACGTCAGTTATCAGCAACTCACCGGTATCCAGGGGCTGGAGAATCTCACCCGGTTAAAGAGCCTGCTCCTGCATAATAATCAACTGACCGAGGTGCAGGGCTTGGGCAAGCTTACGCAGTTGACGGTCCTCTCCCTTGATAGTAACCGGTTGACCAGCTTGCGGGAACTGGAGAGCCTTACGCAGCTAAAGGTCCTGAGGATTGGCGAGAATCAAATGGCCGACATGAAGGGGCTTGAGAAGTTTACGCAGTTAACGATTTTGAATATTGGTGAAAATCAACTGACCGGAATTCCCAGGGAACTCGGTCAGCTAACGCAGTTAAACGGGCTGAATGTGGGTGGCAATAAATTGACGGAGGTAAAGGCCCTTGCGCATTTCACACAGCTAACGAATCTGCATGCCGGTGGCAATCAAATCACCGATATCAATGGCCTGGGAAATCTCACGAGGTTAACGCACCTGTGGTTGGATAATAACCAGATCACCGATGTGCATGCCTTGGGAAGCCTCATGCAGTTAACGCATTTGTGGCTCGATGGTAACCGGCTGGCCAGGGTAAGGGGCCTGGATAATCTCAAGAAATTAACGCAGTTGCATCTCAATAATAATCAATTGACCTCTGCCAGGGGCATGGAGAAGATCTCGCAGTTAAGGCATCTATCCCTGGATGGCAATAAACTCGCCGATGTGAAGGGCCTGGAGACTCTCGCCAGGTTAACGCACCTGTGGCTAGATGGAAACCAGATCACTGACATCAAGGGGCTCGAGAAGCTCGCCCAGTTAGCGCAGTTGAATCTCGACCGTAATCAACTGACCAATGTCAGCCCCCTGCGTGCTCTCAGGAAGTTAAGGGAGCTCAATCTCATGGATAACCCGGGGCTTACCAAGGTGCAGATTGCTGAGCTTAAGAATGCGTTGCCACAGTGCAGAATATTCAGCAACGCTGCGAAGTAAAAAAACAATGAAGCGCCGCGAATTCTTTTATGGAGTCAATGGAGGTCTGGGAGCCCTCGCCTTCCATTCCATGTTGCAGGCGGAGGAGGCCAAGGGCCCCTTGTCACCGAAGGTGGCGCATTTTCCAAAGGCCAAGGCCAAGCGCTGTATCCTCCTCTACATGGCGGGCGGTCCCAGTCACATTGACACCTTTGATCCCAAGCCCAAGCTGAAGGAGCTGCACCTGAAGAAATTCAAGAGGCAGAGCAAGTTTCTCTCTGCCATGGGTTCCGGTGAGCGCTACTATGTGCAGA
>JAAESJ010000206.1 GCA_024229495.1 Verrucomicrobiaceae bacterium
ACATTATATATTTTGTGACGTGGGCTGTATTGACCCGATAAGAGACATGCACGAGAAGGCGCGCAATTAGCAGCGCCTGCATAAGCGTTTGAGAAAACCATTCCCTCCTTGGCTAGACTATCTATGTTAGGAGTTTCATAAAAGTCTGATCCAGCGTAACTGGTGTCCCGCCAGCCGAAGTCATCTAGGTAAATGAATAAAATATTGGGCCTATCCTCGTTTGCTTTTGAAAGCACAGAGAATAAAAGAAGAAAAGCTGCAATTAGACGCATGGAGAGGAGGGGGTGAGATACTCCTTGAGTGCTTAACAGGTGGTTAATCCTCCTAGAGCTCCTTGATGCGGATGTTTCGCCACTGGACAGTGAACGGACCGGATTTTTTCCCAATGCCGTGCACCTGTAACCCGATAAGCCCCTTGGAGTGGGTCTTGTATATGGGCTCATCGGTCAGGTCGGCAATGGCTTCACCGTTGATCCATGTCTGGATGCGTGGGCCCTTGGCAACAATCCGGTATTTGTTCCACTCGCGATCCTTGAAATGCTTGTGCGGCTTGAGCTCAGCCTTTGGAGTGAGCCAACCGCGACCTGTTGCCTCCCCGTACACATATCCTGCCTCGGCACCCTTTGC
>JAAESJ010000207.1 GCA_024229495.1 Verrucomicrobiaceae bacterium
AGGTCGGAGGGCGCGTTGTCTGAGGCGATTCGGGTGCCGTTTAGGTAAGCGACGAAACCGTCATCAGAGCGTGCCTGTAGCTTCAGGAAGTTCCAGTTTACGAGGTCTGTGTCATTTACATTGAACTTGATGCGGATATAGCAGGAGGTACGTTGCGTCATCAGAGCGTCAACATCGATGTCAATATATGGTTCAAAGCCGGTGCCTCTCTCATAACCGACACCATTGCGCCCGGATAACCAGGTGGCATCGCTGAAGTCCGGGTTGGTGCGCCACTCAGAGCCAATGTCAGAGTCAGGGACAAGGGCGCGAACCCTGATCGTCTCGCTGACAAGAGTCGTGTCCTCAATGGGGCCGATGACAGGGGGTGAATATTGTTGTGAGAAGTTGCGCAGCAATTGCAGGTAGAGGTCAAGAGGCGCCTTTTTCATCCCGAAGGTGGTATCTGCGGTGACTTGCGAGAGCTCACGCGCATCATAATCGAGCAGGATAGCCTTGAGAGTCTCGGTCATGTCCCCTTCGTTTTCCTTGAAGGTGTTGGCGACGCGGTAGAGGTAAGCCGTGCTCGGGTTGCTCGTGGTAAAGCGCTGGATGAGACGAAGTGAAATGAAGGCAGGAGTGGAGCGATGACTGTTAACCATGTCGTAGTCAGGGAGTCCATCTCCCGGCTTGCCGGCAAGCCATGCGATGGCATCATCGAGGTCTTTTTCCGAGTGGTTGATTTCATCAGATCGTCCACCGCTGCCCGATAGGTTGCCGTCACTCATTGAGCGGTTGTCGATCTGCTTGCCCCCGGCGATGGTCTTTGTCCCGAGATCATGAAAATCTGCAAACATCTGCAGCGGATATGAGAACTGGTGGTTGTAATACTTGTTTCCCTCAGTGCGGTTGAAGTTGGAGGTAACCGTGCTCAGTCTGCCGTTTTGATTGCTTCCGGTAGGGTTGTTCTGGTTAAAAAGAATGCCGCCATTGTTGTTGTTACGATCAAAGGGGTTGTCTCCATCCTCACCTGCAACAATGCCCCATGTCTCGGGGGTGGTGGCATAGCGGGAGAAACTTTGCCCGGTGAGAATACGGGCAAATTCGGTGATGTCGGTATTGGTATAGGTCGGTTCGGGTAATCCGGTTTGCTCGGAAAGCTTCAGCGTGCCGTCTGTCCAGAGGTTAAACAGGCCGATGGAGAAGAGTTGCATGTCCTCGCGGGCAAGGTTCTCATCAGGGAAGACGTCAGGGATGCCATCCCCGCTGATATCATAGGCCTTCTGGTTTTTCAGGCTGGAGAGCCATTTACTCATGATCGGGCTGCGGTTGATGAAGGCAAAAAGATCATGAAAATGGTCGAAGGCATGGTGATTGAGCATGTCCTGATAGTTGGAAGCGGCAAGGTGGTCCTGGCGAACCCGGTTGAGTTGGTCCGAAACGACAAGGATTTGCTGCAGGGAGTAGCCCATCTTTTGGCGCAACTGATCGTTGGCATTAAGCATGAAAAGCCAATGCGCCCGGCGGCGGTTGTTGTGATTTACTTCACCCAGGTCAAACGGTGTATACCTGTCCTCGTTCTTCCCCCAGTTTATTTGTGAGTTCGTTAAGGGATAGTTTTGTGTTGGGAACCATTGCTCAGGATTGGCTCTTGAGCGGTCAATTGAAGGCCATTGCGCTGGCAAATCGGGGACATTGATAAGGTTTTCACCGGGGTCGTTGAAGTGACGGGTGAACCACCGGGCAGGGTCGAAATAACCCCGTAGTTTCCATTCCTGATTGTCGGCGGCGAGGACATAATCGACTAGATAGGTTTGGGGGAGGGAGATCTGCTCATCAATCCATGCTTCAAAGGCGGCAATGCGCGGGACAGGCTTTTCGGCATGGGTGCCGGTGATCTCTCCTATCAGTCGGGCGACTTCCGAGTCGGTTGCGCCGAAGGTTGCCTGGTTGAGAAAGCGCCTGACATCGCGCTCAAGCTCCGTTCCGCTAAGCGGGGTGATGGCTGATGGTTCCGCTGGCGGAGAAGGCTCTGAAATGGAACCGGATTCCTCAACAAAAATGGCCCAGAGCTCGCCAGCCTGGTTGTCGTTGGTATGCCAGTTAAGGTAAACCGGGGTTTCCCCGTTCTGGCCGAACAGACCGTCGATTGCCTGACTGCCGGTGATGGCACCCTGTATATCCTGGATCGGCCACGGATAGTCCAGAAGTTCACCGATCTTAGGATCGGATTGGGGATTGCCTGGAATCTCAGTGATTTCGTAAATGATTGAACCGCTTGTCGGTCCCGGGTTGGCCTTGTGGATGTGGGAATCATTCTGCGGTGAGCTGAATGGCGCCATGATGAGTGTGTTCAGGCGCATGTGGTCCTTTTGCCCATTGAGAAACCCGGAGACGACGGCAGTTCCCCTAGTGGGTGATGAGGCGGCGGGGTCTTCAGAAGAACGTCCAACAAAGAGTCTTTCCTGCTCGGGGATATTGCGGGCGTCATAGAACGTCGTGTCTGATGCGTTAGGGATCCCCGTGTCGTAGTCGCCGGCGCCCGGGCCGCCGACGTCAACGATGGAGCAGCGTAGCTTTTCCGGATACTCGTGGATATTGTCTGCCAGGGGGGTAAGAATAATTTCCGTTGCCACCGCGCCGAAGGGAAGGCTCAGGAATCCTGACAGGGGGTTGTCATTGATGTCCTTCTGAGTGAAGTCGACGCCGCTGGTGGCACTTGTTGATTGTTGACCGGTTGTGCCC
>JAAESJ010000208.1 GCA_024229495.1 Verrucomicrobiaceae bacterium
CACGCGCGTTGTGATCAATCCCGCGTAGTCACCCGGGTTGTTCTCGTAACCGATGCCAAGGTTGCCGGTTGACCAGCCGTTGGCAGCGGCATCAAAGTTTGCTGTGAACCAGCTGGTATCGAGGGAACCATCGACCGGGACGTGGTAGGATGCGGCGGTTACACCAATTGCCCCGGAGACAATCACAGTGCTCTCGCCTGCCCCGGTAATTGCCAGGTAATCATCAGCCAGGTTGCGCAGCCGGCGCATATACATCTCCCGGGTGACCGGGTTGTCGAGGATGGCGGCATGCATGTGGTTCTGCCAGACAGGGTTCGGGTTGCCGTTAATCAACTCCTGGGTGTGCTGCGCGTCGCCATAGAGGGGGTTGGCCCAGTTTTCGTGGGTGATTGTCCTGCCGCTTGGCAGCCCCTGGTCGCCGTCCCAGGGGAAACGGAACCATTCACCGCGCCCGGGATCACGGTAGAGGTAGTAGTTCTTGGTCAACTGGTCATGGTTAAAGGGCACTGCCATGGCAGCCATGACATTGATGTAATTGGGCAGGTTGACTTCATCGGCAACGTAGGCAAAGCGCCCCGGGTTGGAGATGTTGATCTTGGCGGTGAACTCGAAGAGGTCGCTGTAGGAGGTATCGCGTTGCAGCACCTTGCGGTAGAGGGAGCTGTTTACCGTTGGTGAGAGCGTGGCCGGGACGTTGATTGCCTTGTACATCGGGCCACTGGCGTCGAAGCCGTGGCGAGTGAGAAAATCCTCATCAATCTGCTCGACGAAGGAGAACAGGCCCATTTCCGAGCCGTTGCGCCGGATCCACAGGTACATTGTCTCCGGTGCCGGTGTGCCGGCCTGGTTAAGGAAGGCGAAGATTGCATTCTCGCGGATGTAGCCGTCCCGGTAGTGGGAGTTCGCGTTGAATTCCTCGACCTTGGGAGTGCCTTTCTTCCAGAGGAAGTGATCCCCACGGTGGAAATCGAACTTGTATTTGTGCTTTGGCCAGTTGGCGGTGCTCTGGCCACGGATGCGGCAGAAGATATTGTCGTAGAAGCGACCCCTGAAATACAGGCTGGCACGTGCTCCCGCGCGCGTGTCGGCACCGGGTTGGTTGTCAGTGAACCAGTGCATCACCGGTAGTTGCGTGCCAATGTCGGGAGAGGCAACCACCGTGCCGAAGTATTGCGCTGATTGCAACGGATCGGGGAAGGGGGGGTGCCGTGAGGTTTGCCCGCCGGCGGTTGAGGCGGTGATAAACCAGCGCACCATGTCGCCGGCAGCGTAGGCCGAGTCGGGAATTGCCGCCGAGTAGTTGTTATTATCCCCTGGGCTCATGGGAATGTCCCGTTGTGTGCCGTAACCGACGAGGTAACTCAGGGTGACGCCGGTCACGGTACCGGCACGCGGGGTCACGGAGGTGTCGATGCGCAGTGGTTGATTGGCGGCGGGTGCGGGCGGGTTCTCGTTGATTACGCTGATAGCCGGGGCAATCTCCAGCAGGGCTGATCCGTTTGCCTGCCCCGGGGTGGGCAACATCGGCGAGGGGGTAACGTCGCCGGCAGGGATACCGAAGGAGACATCGTCAAACTGCGGCGGGTATTGCGGAATGAACCCGCTTGAGACTTCACCCCCGGGTGTCACCAGCGCGAGGTATTCACCGTCGTTGTTGAGCTTGAAGTTCAAGTGCAGCGGCAGGTCCTTTCCGGAGGCAAAAACCACCAGGTATCCTTTTGCCTCGAGGGTTGTCGGTGCCGGGAATGTCCATTTCTCCGGCTGTTCAGGATCATCGGTTAGCGACCAGTCGGCCAGCTCGATGGTGAAGGGATTCGGGTTATGGATCTCGATCCAGTCCTCGCGCTCCCCGGTGCTGTCCGTGAGACCATTGTAATTATCGGCGAGGAACTCGTTGAGCACCGGTTGCAGCAGCTCAACACCGACACCGACAGTGATTTGCGTGCTTGCCTGTGCACCGTCCTCGGCCGTGGCGTTGAGCGTGTAGGTGGTGGTTTCAGCCGGGGATACCGTGATACTGCCCCCCGGGTTGGCCACCGCGCCGATGCCCGGCGTAATATGCAGTTCATCGGCATTGACGACATTCCAGCTGAGGGTTGTATCTTGCCCGGCATCAATGAACGGCGGGCTTGCCCGGAAGGAGGTGATCAACGGGGGGGCGCCTGGCACGCCGTTATTCATCACGTCCTGGACCTGTGCGGGGGAAAGTGCCTCATCCCAGAGTGCCAGGTCATCGATCAGCCCGTCAAAGTGAAAGGCGCCGCCGTTGTCCGCACCGGAACCGATGTGCAGGTTTTCCCTCTGCGGGCCGTTCGGACTGTAGAGGCCGGGACCGGACACGGAACTGACCAGCCTGCCGTTGACGTAGGAGCGCAGCGTCTGCGAGCCGGCATTGTAGCTGAGGGCGAGGTGAACCCAGGAACCGATCTCCACGGCTG
>JAAESJ010000209.1 GCA_024229495.1 Verrucomicrobiaceae bacterium
AACCTCTGCACGGTGGCCCCCATGGGACTTTTCTTCGGAAGAATTGCCAACTTTATCAACGGTGAGCTTTACGGCAGAAAAACAGACCAGCCGTGGGCAGTCCAGTTCCCGGAGGAAATCCGCGAAGAAAATTTCCTCTCCCCGGAAGGTTTAACCCGTGCCGACCTGGGGCGGGAACTTGCACCTCTAAAAATCCCCTCATCGCAATCAGCAGATTATGGGGACACCGGAATTATCGAGGCAGCACGTGACAACGATACGGTTAAAGAAATACTTCGTGACTATCTCAATGCCCGTCACCCTTCACAAATCTACCAGGCGTTGCTGGAGGGACTCGCACTTTTCATCATCCTTTACATCCTTCGATGTAGATACCCAAAGTTGCGACAAGGCATCCTTACTGGCATGTTCTTCATTGGCTACGCGATCTTCAGAATCATTGGCGAACAATTCCGTGAAGCTGCTGACGGCTACGTGGGAATCTTTACCCGCGGACAATTCCTGTCCCTCTTCATGGTTGCGGTCGGCCTTTTGTTCATCCTCTCTGCCTACATTTGGCCTCATAAGGGAAAATTGTCGCAAAAGGACTCAACAAGCTCCTCCGGGAAATCAGTGCCCTGAGAATTCCCTCCCCCCTCTTATTCGCCAGGAAGTCTTTGCTGATCCCAATACCCTGGAAGGCGTCATTGCGGGGATTTGACAGCTATTATTGGCGTTACAGAACCTTGCAGCCAATAGGTTAAAATCCATATGACAGAACATTCCAATTTTATTTGTAATTGTTAAAAATATGGAAGACTTTAATTTTCTATTCCCAAGCCATCTATTATTGGGGATTATTATCAAATGTCGGGTTATTACACTTCTGCCATGGACCTTAATCCATTTATTGCCAACGGTTTATCGTTCGCGTTCGAACAATCATCAACCTCAGGAATTGCGATTTGTGTGGCGCTATTCGTTCTATCCAGTTTCAGCTGGACGGTAATGATCACCAAGTTCCTGATGGTCAGAAGGGTAAAACGACAGAATGCAGCATTCATCGAATCCTTTCAACAGCACCATGACCCCCTTGCTCTCTGGCAAAACAATGCGGCATCAGGCGACGTGCCGGTCGCGGATCTTTATCGGTCAGGATCGCGGGAAATACTCCATCACCTGACCGGGAACCCGGCAAAAGAAGAAGAGCACTTCACCGCAGACCTTGAACTGGCCGGCAAGATCAAGCCGAGCCAAATGAATCCGGTGGAATGTGCCATGGAGCAATCCGTCAGCAAAAACATCGGTCGCATGGAAAGCCAGATGGGATTACTGGCAACTGCAGTGAGTGGTGCCCCGTTCCTTGGGCTCCTTGGCACCGTCTGGGGTGTCATGGACACCTTCAGCGGAGTGGCCACTGCCTCAGGTGCTGCCAGCATGAAAACGATGGCTCCAGGAGTTTCCGCGGCATTATTAACAACCGTCATTGCGCTGCTGGTAGCTATACCGGCCATGTTTGGCTACAATTACCTAGTCAACACCATCAAGTCGCTGGTTGCTGATCTTGATAATTTCCGCAACGAGTTACACGCGGCATTTGAGCGCTGGTATGTGGATCATGGTCGCATCGCTTCAACCCCCACGGTAACAGGACGTCGTCTCAGCGCCTCTGATCTTGTTAACGGGACACTGCCGGAAAACGATAACCAGCCCGGTCATCGCATTGTCAAAAGAGCACCTGTCACCGACGACGAACATATCGGTCTGGAAGCTTAAAGGAAAAAGGTAGAGCATGCGCCAAGCCAGTAACCGCCATTCCCTCAGCTCACTCTCCGAGTTGAATATCACCCCACTGCTTGACCTTGCATTTGTGCTACTGATCATCTTCATGATCACCGCCCCTTTCCTTGCAGAAAGCGCTGACCTTATTATTCCTTCCAGCAAGGCTTCCAATGAGGCCATTGACCCATCAAAGGTCTTTACCGTATCCATCGATAAAAACCACTCCACCGAACTCGACGGCAAACCAATAGATCAGCAAGCCTTACCCGTAGAGATACGCCAGTTGCAGGATCAATACCCGGGCATGGGAGTCATCGTCAAGGCCCACCATCAACTGCAGGTTCAGGAACTCGTCGAAGTAATGGATGCCATTCGTGCTGCCGGGGTTGCCAAGGTGGGCGTAGTCACCAAGCCTGCTGCCGAGTGAAGTCAAGGCAATCGCATCCACTGTGGACACCAGCCCGACATTCCGTAAAAGCCTACTGATTACCTCGGTGGTCCACATCGTCGTTGTTTCATGCATCATCTTCCTTTCCGCCCATAAAGGAAACGCCCGGAAAACAGATACTGCCGCCAGTGCAACATTACCGGAAGAGGATGTCACTTGGATCACGCCTGCGCCGCGGGCCGATAATGCTGCCGCCACCCTTCAAAGAAAGGAGCGATTGCCTACCCTCGAAAACCGGAGTCGCGAAAACGATCCACAAAGTGACATTGTCCTCCCTATTGCTGAGCCAAAGCCTGAGCCTGAGCCTGAGCCTGAGCCTGAGCCTGAGCCTGAGCCTGAGCCTGAGCCTGAGCCTGAGCCTGAGCCAAAGCCAAAGCCAAAGCCAAAGCCAAAGCCAAAGCCAAAGATTGAAGTAAAGAAGTCATCGCCTAAAAAGACCCAGAAAAATCGAACGGTTTCTCGTCGTGCTCCGAAAAATCCAAGCCCGGCAAAATCCGTCCTTGCCAAGGCCACCTCCAGTAAAACAAATAAAGGAACCGCTTCAGGAAAAGCCATTCAGCCCGTAAAATCACAAGCCGATTTCGGAAGCTATAATGCAATGATCCAGGACGCCTTCCACGGTCAGTGGACACAACCGCAAAACATCAGTTCGAAAACACTCCTTGCGCGCACCAAGATCACAATCGCTCCAGACGGTCGCATTATCAGTGCCCGTATTGTGGATCTATCGCCAGTGCCAGAAATGAACAACTCGGTAACAAAGGCACTGCAGTCGGTATCACGTTTGCGTCCGCTACCACAGGGAATCTCCAAAGGAAACTATACAATCCTCATCCGTTTCGAACTCAAGCCCACTGCTTATGACCTTTAAAGCGCTAACACTGATCAGCCTTCCACTCATCCTGGGACTTGTAATTGGAATCCCGGAAGATTCCGGTGCCAGGGAGGAAATTAAAGAGCTCGTAATCAAGGGAGGTGGCCAACGCGTTAAATTAAGTGGCAAGATTACTTTTGTGGCCACCCATTCCGGCCACAAGGAAATCTACATTTGTAACGCTGACGGTTCAAAAGTGCATCGCATCACCAGTGACTCCGGCCTCAATGTATCCCCTGCCCTTTCCCCTGACAGAAGCCTGATAATCCATACCGGATACCGTAGTGGATTTGCTGACATCTATCAGTTAAATCTCAAGTCCGGAAACCGGCAAAGAGTCATTAATGCACCCGGTACAAACAGCGGGGCTGTTTTCTCTCCCGATGGCAACAAAATTGCACTGACAATGAGCTTCGTTGGCAATCCCGAGATCTTTGTTGCTGACATTGGTAACTCCAAGAAGGTAAAACGGATTACCAAAACCAGCGGTGTCGAGACATCCCCTACCTGGTCAGCTGACGGGAAGTTCATTGCCTACTCATCAGATGCCGGGGGGCGCCCTCTTATTTACATCACATCTTCTGCCGGAGGGCAGCCGCAGAAACTCGCAGTGAACTATAATCACTGCACCGAGCCAAGTTGGTCTCCTGACGGGAAAAAAATGGCATTCAATGTACGCAAGGATAAAGGCTATGCGGTCGCAGTATACAACTTTGATGACCAAACAACCAAGCTTGTCGGCCGCGGAGAAGATCCTTCCTGGGGCCCTGACAGCACCCATCTTGTATACAGTGACGGGAAAAACCTAGTCATCACCGATACCCTCGGAGGCGCCACCACACCAATTGTCAGCGGTTTGGGACGGATCAGTGAACCTAACTGGTCCAGACGTTGATGTAAGCAAGCTTCCCCTGTTAGAGATTAGAGAAACGGATTTTCCTGGCGTTCCCTGCCAATCGTTGTTGACGGACCGTGCCCCGGGAAGACGGTGGTGACGTCATCGAGTGAAAATAACTTCTCCCGGATGCCGTTCAGGAGCAGCCCGGTATCACCGCCGGGAAAATCTGTACGTCCTATGCCCGAGCAGAACAGGACATCCCCACCAAATACAATGTCCTCCCCAACCATGACGAAACAGATGCTGTCAGGTGAATGCCCCGGGATATGCTTGAGGTCCATGTGGCATCCCAGAATATCCAGTCCCTCCTCAATCTCAGGCTCCAGGATGCGGTTTACACTGTAAGGCGCAATTTCAAACCCGGTTCCTTCAAGACCCCGGAAAAAATCCTCAAGTGTCAGCCCCTTGTCATATTGGGCAAAAGCCCAAATCGGGCAATCAAAACGCTCCACGAGTTGAGCGGCCCCCTGGACATGGTCAAAATGTTGATGGGTTAATATAAGCAATTGTGGATCAATACCTTCTCCGTCTGCCCAATCGGCCATGCCTTGCGGAGCATCGATGGCAACCCATCCCCCGGAAGCCTTGAAAGCATAACCGTTGGTGGCCAGTGGACCGCCTTCAAAGCAACGTAAATCAAGCTTTTCGTTTGCTTCAGACATTCCAGAGATCCCAGTAAAATGATTCGACACCTGCAGGCGAATAGAGGACAATCAAAATCCACTAAATTTGTGTCCGCGCGCGGCTAACCAGTGAAACACATTAGAGATATGAACACAAACAGGAACATCATTGGTGCCTTCCTTTCGACTATCGCTGTCGGGATCACACTACAAACCTCCGCCATTTCAGCCCCCAGCTACGGCACCATCGCTCAGTATGTAGCCAACCTGGTTCAGAACAACCATTACTCACGCACCGACTTCGAGGATGATGTCTCCGAGGAATTACTCAAGAGCTTTGTTAGCTTCCTGGATACCAGCAAACTTTACTTCACTCAGGAGGACATAGACACCTTCGAGAGAAAATACAAAACCTCGCTTGATGACCACATCTTTGAGGGATCCATCAAGCCCGCCACAGACATTTACTCTATTTATGTAAAGAGAGTACAGGAACGCGTAGCGAAAATTGAAGAAATCCTGAAAACGGTTGATTTCAAGTTCGACAGCGATCGCACCGTGGAGAAACGCCGCAAGGATTCAGAATGGCCGGCCGATAAGGCGGCATCTGATGTCCTGTGGAAAAACGTCATCGAAGGACAACTCCTCGCTGAGGAGCTTCGCACCATCTCGCAAAAAGAAAGAGCAAAGGAACTCGGGAAAAAACTCGAGGACATCCTAGGAAGTGACAGTAACGAAACCCCTAAGGAGAAAATCCTTAAGCGTTATACGCGATTCATGCGCAGCCTTGATGAAAATGACGAGGAGGAAATCTGTAACTTCTTCATGTCAACCCTTTCGCAGGTATACGACCCGCACTCCGAATACTTCAGCCAGTCGGAACTGGAGAACTTCCGCGTGAACATGGGCAATAAACTCGTCGGCATAGGTGCCTTGCTCAGCACTGAAGATGGCGGTGCAGCAAAGATTCAGGGAATTGTCGTCGGGGGACCCGCCGATAAAGCCGGGGAATTACAGATTAACGACCGTATCGTTGGCGTTGGCCAGGGGGAAGATGGTGAGATCGTCGACATCATGTATATGAAGCTGAACAAGATCGTGGACATGATCCGGGGTAAAAAGGGAACTGTCGTTGTGCTGAAAATCATTCCCGCTGATGCCGCCGATGATTCCCAGACACGAAAGATCTTAATCAACCGTGATCAGGTCAACCTCAAGGATAAGCTGGCAAATGCCGAGCTCATTGAGGTATCCGCACCCAACAATACCAAGCAGCGCATCGGATGGATTAACCTCTATGCTTTCTACGCAGACATGCAACGCGGCACAAGCAGTTGCAGTGCCGACGTCAAGAAGCTGCTCGAACGGCTGAAAGCGGAAAAGATTGAGGGCTTGGTGGTCGACCTTCGCGGAAACGGCGGAGGTTCCCTTGAAGAGGCTATCAGGATGACCGGCCTGTTTATCCCATCAGGGCCGGTCGTGCAGGCAAAGAACGCCAAGAATAAAATTACCGACCGCACCTCGCGCACGCCCCTTGCCATATACGACGGACCATTGGTTGTACTGACCGATCGCAGCAGCGCTTCTGCCAGCGAGATTTTCGCCGCCGCCCTGCAGGACTATCAACGTGCGGTCATCATCGGCGACAAGTCGACTTTCGGAAAAGGCACGGTGCAAACAGTGATGCCCGTAGCGCAGTATATGCCGGTAATTTTCCCCCGTGAGACAAAGGAACGGGCAGGGGCATTGAAAGTAACCATCCAGAAATTCTACCGCATTGCCGGCGGATCAACCCAGCTCGAGGGTGTGGTTCCTGACATCATCCTCCCTTCATACCGCGACGAGATAGAGACCGGTGAAGCCTCTCTGCCCAATGCCCTTGAGCATGATGCTATCCGGAAAATGAAATATAATCTCTTCGAGCACGTTCCTCCCATTGAAAAACTTCGTGCCCTTTCCATGGCGCGCCTCAACTCGGAAAAAGAGTTCCAATATATCAAGGAAGACAATAAGCGCTTCAAGGACGCCAAGGAAAAAAATACCATTTCTCTCAACCTGAAAAAAAGGATGGCAGAGACTGCGGAAGAAAAGGAAAGACGCCATGCCCGCAATGCCGAACGCACCAAGTTGTTCGCAAAAATCAACGAACGCGAAAACGGGCGCTATAAAGTTGCCAAGATCACCCTGGACAACGTTGCGGCCAAGGAATTCAAGTGGCAGGAGAACTTCAAGCCGGATGACAACAAGTCCATGCGCAGGGCCAAAGACAAAGAGGAGGAACTTGCTGAAAAAACCCCTGACTTCCCACACTTCCTGCCGGCGGCAAAGCGCGAGATGCTCAATATTACCGGTGACTTGATCTCAATCTCCAAGGACCTGCATACGGCAGAAACCAAGCCATAGAAAAAATGGATCGGGTCCATGACTGCCAGTAACATACGATACAAGTCAACGGTCGCCCCCCGGGAAACTGACACTTCCCGTCGAGAACCAACCACCTGCCGGTGAGCATCAGATCATGTCAGCCGATGTTACAGTTATAGAGCATCCACTCATCGATGCCCTGCTAACCCAAATCCGATCTGTGGATACAGGGTGCCACACCTTCCGCATCAACCTTCACACAATATCAAGGCTGATGGCATTTGAGATTACCCGCGATCTGCCATCCCGCGAAATTGAGATAACAACACCCTTGGCAACAGCCAGTGGCAGCGAACTTGTCCGCAGTGTGGTAATGATCCCGATCATGCGAGCGGGAACAGGCATGCTCAACGGCATCATTGACATCATCCCCGATGCAAAGGTTGGCCATATCGGCATGGCCCGTGATGAAGCCACCTGCCTGCCCACGACCTATTACTGCAAGTTGCCGGAAGGCATCAATGAAGCGGATGTGCTGCTGATTGATCCGATGCTGGCCACAGGCCACAGTGCCGCGGCAGCAGCCTCGCTGGTCAAGGAACATGGCGGCAGGAATATCCGCTTTGTCTGCCTGGTCGCCTGCCCCGAGGGCATTGAACACTTCTGCGGGGAACATCCGGATATCCCGGTATACACGGCATCCATCGACAAAGAACTTGATGAAAAATCGTATATCATTCCCGGGCTTGGAGATGCAGGAGACCGGTATTTTGACACGGAGTAAGTTTCTTTCCCTGAACCCTGAATCCCTGTCCCGAAGATCATGTCGCCTATTCCTCAATTATATGAATTGGTGAAGGAGAGGATAGCCTGTGCAGCTCAGAAAACAGGGCGTAATGCGCAGGATATTGAGCTCATTGCCGTCAGTAAAACATGGCCGGCAGAAACAATTTCAGAGCTCATCGAGTGTGGACATGACCTGCTTGGCGAGAATCGCGTCCAGGAACTGGTGGCAAAGGTTCCGGCACTGCCTGCCAGGATTCGCTGGCACTTCATTGGCCACCTGCAGCAAAATAAGGTCCGCAAGGTCTTACCCTTGGTCGAGACGATCCACAGCGTTGATTCTAGTGAAATTGCCGGGAGAATTGACTTTATTGCCGCCGAGCTCGGCCTCTTTCCCAAGGTCTACCTGCAGGTCAATACCGCCGGGGAAGCCGGGAAATTCGGGTTCCCGGTTGATACCATCCGGGAGGAGTTTGACAGCTTGCTGGAACTGGAGCGTATCGAGAT
>JAAESJ010000210.1 GCA_024229495.1 Verrucomicrobiaceae bacterium
TATCTCGTTAAGCATGAGCGCATGCCTTCCGACCACCCTGCCATTGATGAGCTCAAGGCACTGATCAAGGCGAACGGCTGGGACAAGTAAGTTAGACGTTAACTTTATCCCAGCCGCTCTCTGCTCTCTATTGCTTAAAGGTAGTCATTTCTTCCTGTGGTTTGTCTTCAGGGTGCAAACCGGTTGGTTGAAATCAGCGTGAGCTGGGCACCATTGGGCGTGGTGAAGATGACATAGACGGCATGGTTGCCGGCGGGTAGTGCCGCGGCATCAAAGGAGACGGTAAGCTGGGTCCTCGAGTCGACACTGACGAGAGCCGCGGGGATGCCGGGATTGCCGATGCGCAGTTCCTGGATGACGTCGGCGGGAGGAAGGGGTGGCCCGGCGAAGGTGGCGACAAAGTTATCTTCCCCACCACCACCACCATTATTATTCCCGCCGGCACCCTCGAACTGGTTATCGAATCCGGAGTTATCATAGTTGGCGATGCCGGTGCGCCTGAGGCGGTAGAATTGGGTTTTTTCTGAGGCGGGGCTTGGTGTATCGCTGGTGGTTTGCGTGACTGCCGCCGCGGTGAATGCCTCGCCCCCCTCCGTCCAGTTCTGCAGGTCAGGGCCCTGCTCGACCTGGTAGCTGGCACCCTCGACCGTGTCCCAGGTGAGGGTGATCACACCGTCTCTACTATCGGTATCGCGCGCGCTGTGTTGTTTGCTCGGTCCGCCGATGAAGGAGCGGGTGGCGGTGGCGGGGATGCTGTTGGTGTTGCCGCCGCTGGGCGTGCCGTAAAAGTTGCGCCCGACGTTGTAGGGGAAGAGGGGAGTGCCGTCCGTTTCGATAGCGGTGAAGTATGCCCATACTCCATCCGGGAACTCCGGCGTGACGCAGAAGCGGCCGTTGAATTCATCAAGGTCAAAGTCGATGCCGTGGGTGAGTCCCAAATCCCCCATGTAAGCATAGTCCTCAAGGTAGTGACCAAGGGTGTAGGTGTTGCTGACACCCGGTCCGTAGCGACTGGAGGCAAGGGAGGTGGTGCGTCCCTGCAGCCGGTTGGCCCACTGAGGCAGGGTGGTTCTCCCGGCCACATTCAGGTTGGTGGATGAGTTGCTGCCGTCACGCTTCTGGTAGCCGCTGGTCATGCGTTTCACGGGGGAATCAGGATCATCAGGATCGCTGTAGGCATAGGGGCCGTAAATAGGGTGACCATCCGAGACCCACCCCAGGATGGGTGAGTGGTTGCCGTTGAAGTTTTCCGTGTAGACATTGACCCCGGCGTCGTAGTCGACGCTGTCGCCAAGCAGGTGGCGGATGGCCGGGGCATTGGCGTGGTAGTGGTGCAGGTTCATGGCCTGGTGGGCGTTGGCGGCATCAAAGGTGACACCCTCATTGACATAGGCATCGCGGTTCCAGACTCCGTCGCCGCGTCCTCCGCCCTGCGGGCTGCCGTCACTGCCGCTGCTGTTGATGTAGGAGAAGGTGTCGGTGGCATCAAAGAGCGCCACGCCGTCAACGAAGTAGCCAATTGAGCCAAACCCGGTGGTGGTGTTGCCGTTGAAGGCGGTCGGTGTGCGTGGGATACGGTAAGTGGTGGCGGTGTTACTGGGAAAGTTGGGGAAGTTCCGGGTTTTCGCTTCATTTAAATACCAGGGGCCCATGACATGGAACCCGAGCCCGGTTGTCTTGATATAAATCCAGCCGGAATCGTGATGAACCTCGTGCACGCCGGCGTAGGTCGGGGAGTTCTGGTTGCCCTGCCCGCGACTCCATGTGGTCGAGGTGATGCCTGCCGCCTCATTGGCCTTGCTGGTGAAAATGCGAGCATATTTACCACTTTGCCCGGTATACCAGGAGCTTAACTGAGGCTCGGCGATGGCATTCAGGCAGAGTGCTGCAAGAACGGTTAGCGCAGGGATGGAGACAGGAGATTTTAAGTGCATGAATTAAACGTGTGAGAGAAATGTCAGCCATAAAGGCTTTCCTTAAAAGAGGCCTTAACAACTGCATGATTCATTATATACAGGGATTATTATTTAAAGATTACGACGCGGAAAAAACGATAGCACTCCGCAGCCCCGATAAATTTCCGGAGGATTGCGTTCTTTTAAATGGGATCATGTTGTGGAGTTACCAACCGCCATAAAGGCCCGCCTTCAAATCCTGAGTTTACAAGCCCGGCATCCGATTGCACGGGTTACCTAAAGAAACCCTGAATGGAAACCCCGCCTGAATCATTGCAACCGCGAGCATCGCTTTCCGGGCAGCAACGCTACCATGACCTTGATGCCCTGCGCGCCTTTGCGATGCTGCTTGGCATCGTGATCCACGGCGTGATGTCCTTTATGCCGCTACCGGGTATCTGGCCGGCGCAGGATGTCACCCTGCACGAAAACTACTTCCTTATCCTTTTCTTTATCCACGGCTTCCGCATGCCGTTGTTTTTCATGGTCAGCGGCTTCTTTACCGTCATGATGTGGCGCCGCCGGGGTCTTGCCGCCCTCACCGGCCACCGCGCAAGGCGAATCCTTATTCCCCTGATTTTCGGTGTCCTTATTCTGGTGCCGATGCTCAATAACATTCCCCGGTTGGCTGAGTATAAAAAGCAGTCGTTTGAGGAAAACACAATCTGGGCGGCAGCCAAGCGGGGAGACGCCGGAGCCATTACCGCTGCTATCGAGCGCGGCGACCCGGTCAATGGCCGCGATAACATGCAGGCAACAGCCCTGCACTGGGCCGCGGCCTATGACCAGGCAGAGGCGATCGAGGTCCTCCTCAATCAGGGCGCGAAAATCAATGCCGGTGATGGGAAGGATTCAACGCCCCTGCAATGGGCGGTCATGATGGGTGGCACCGGTGCCACGCGCATCCTCA
>JAAESJ010000211.1 GCA_024229495.1 Verrucomicrobiaceae bacterium
GGAAAACCGAGGTTACCGCCAACAATTCCCAGAACACAAAGAGTGTGATCAAATCCCCGGCAAAGACAGCACCTATGGCGCTGCCCGCATACAACAACCCGGTCACCCGCTGCATATTATCACGGACATGGAGTGAATAAATAGCGGTAATGATCGCTGCGATATGAAAGAGATACCCAAAGAGGAGACTCAGCTTATCAAATCTGGCAGTCACCAGATCGAGGTCCATCACCGTAAAGCTCCAGGTGCTATCCCCGGCGTCCGCGCCGTTTGCAATGATAATCAGGTTAACCAGTCCCAATACGGGTGTCAGCACCGCAACGGCATTTTTCAGGCGCCCGCGCAAAACCCCCACCAGGAGAGCGCCTACAAACAGGATAATTACCGGGTGCAGGCTACTTGTCATAATAATCCTCCGATCGCATCACTGCCTTGCGCAAGGGCTTGGCAAGCAGGACAATTAACGTGCAGGCAATAAACCCGTAGATACTGAAAAATCCGGGCCAGCCCTCAACGGAAAAAACGCCCTCCTCAAAGCTCAAGTGCTTGTGGATCAGATGCGCCATAAACAAGACGTCTAGCAACAGCAACAACAGGCAGGTAATAAAAAAGCCCTTCAGGAAACGCTTCACGTTTGCAGGATTATCCCATAAATGCTTCCTGCCATCGTCTTCAAGCACGATGATCCCCTCGCGGTCAGGATCGTTGTCATCCGGGGGTGTAATCGGTTCAGCCATTGGAAATCAGGAGTTGAGCCAGGTCATAGACCAGACCAGGAAAGAGGAAAATCACAAACCCTGCCACGGCCGTGATACTGAGAGGGATGACACAGGCCACCGGGGCTTCCCTGATCCCCGCTGTTGCATCATCTCCGCTGTCGGCGGGCGGTTTGCGAAACAGGGCATTAACAGCCACAGGCAGTAAATAGGCGATATTCAACAGGGAACTGATCACCAGGATCACCGCCATCAGCATCTGTTCTGCATCAAGGGCCCCTAAAAACAGATACCACTTACTCCAGGCTCCCCCAAAAGGCGGCAAGCCAATAATACTCAGTGAACCGAGAAGAAAAGCCGTCATGGTGACCGGCATCTGCCGCCCGATACCAACCATCTGGCTGATGTATTTTTTCCCCGTAGCGATGAATATAGCCCCCGCGCAGAAAAACAGGGTGATTTTCCCGAAGGCATGCATGGCAATATGCATCACCGATCCGGTGATGCCATTGGCCGAAAGGAAGGATACTCCAAGGATAATATACGCCAGCTGACCTATGGTGGAAAAAGCCAGCCTGCGTTTCAGGTTATCCTGCGTCAGTGCAATCAGAGAAGAGGCAATCACGGTAAAGCCGGCGAGATAGGTCACCGCGGTGGTAATATCCAGCGACTCCAGGGTGTCGGTTCCAAACACGCCGGTAAACACCCGCAGAATGCAGAACACACCAACCTTGACGACCGCAACGGCATGAAGCAAGGCGGATACCGGCGTTGGTGCAACCATGGCATTAGGCAACCAGGAATGAAACGGCATCAGCCCGGACTTGGCGAATCCAAGGGTAAAAGCCAGCAGCACAATAAGTCCATCCCCGGCACCGATCTTCCCGGCGAGGAATCCCCCGTCAGTAAAGCTCATGTCACCACCGGACTTGACCCAACAGTAAATCATCGCCGGCAGCACGAAGGCAACCGAGGTCCCTAGTAGGTGACTGAGATAAGTGCGTCCGCCACTACGTGCCGCCTTGTCCCCATGATGCGTCACCAGCGGGTAGGTAGAGAGCGATAGCATCTCGTAGAAGAGATAAAGGGTGAAAAGATTGCCGGCAAAAGCCACCCCGATCGTGGCCGAAATGGAAACCGCAAAACAGGTAAAGAACCGGGTCTGGTCATGTTCCTTTAGGCCCCTCATGTAACCAACGGCATAGAGGGTGGTCAGTATCCAGAGAGAGGTAGCCACCAGGGCAAAGAGCATCCCCAGGCCATCAACGCGGAACTCCAGCGGAATACCGGGAAGGATCTCTCCAAAGCTAAAACGCAGCACTCTTCCTGCCATGACGGCGGGCAGCATGGCCAGTACTAGGGCAAACTTCGCCAGCGCAGCCACAAAAGTCGCCCCCTCACGGGCATTGGGATTTTTCCGCAATACAAGAATGGCCGGCACCGCAAGCAGGGCAACCATCCAGGTTATCAGGGGCAGATAGGATTCTTCGATCATCTAGAGCGGGGGGATTACGTCCATCAGCCAACTGACAAGGGTTTGGTTGTAGAAGCCAACCAGCAGGACAGAAATGCCGGCAAGGAAAAGCGGGATCAGCATCGAGAGCGGCACCCTTTCCAGGGTCAACGGCGGTGCGCCATCTCCGTCATCCGGCAACTGCTCATCGACAACGCCTTTGATGTTACCAAAATAGGCACGTTCAAAAATCCTGAAAAAGATGACCGCATTGACAAGGCTGGAAAACAATAATGCAGCCACGTAGCTCCAGTGCCCGGCCGCAATCCCACCACTGATGAGGTACCATTTACTGAAAAACCCGCAGGTCGGAGGCAATCCGATCATTGACAGGCCACCGATCGTAAATCCGATCATGGTAAGCGGCATGCGGGCAAACAATCCGTTGAAGGCAGTCAGGCGGTGATCCCCGGTGCGAAGGATGACAATGGAAGCTGCCAGGAAGAGGCAGAAGGTCATCGCCGCATCAGATAGGATATGATACATGCTGCCGACAAGCCCCGCGCCATCAGCCAACCAGGCGCCGCCAACCATGTAGCCAACTTCCGCCACGATAAGGTAGGTCAGCATTTTCTTGATGTCGGTCCTTGCCAGGGCCAAAAAGGAACCGGCAACAATGGCGATGATTGACATCCAGACGACCAATTCTCCCCAAACAAGTCCGCTGGTATAGATATATGCCCCCCCGAACAACCAAAGCATGACCCGCAGCATTACGTATACCATGACCTTGGTCATCAGTGGCGCCATGAAACTGCCCACGACCCCCGGCGCATAGCTGTAGGCGTTGGGCAACCAGCCATGCAGGGGGAACAGAGCCATCTTAATCCACAAGCCAATCATGATCATGATGAACGCAATGGTAATGCTGGCGTCCCCCCAGAGCTTACCCGACTGCAATACGGTGTGAATGTCATCAATATTGAGAGAGCCCGTCTTGATGTAGAGATATCCGACCCCAAGCAGGTAAAACGAGGCCCCGATAGTTCCCATGATGATGTAATTGAAACTGGAGAGCGCTGCCCGCCGGTTGCCCATCGCGATCAGCGCATAACTTGTCAACGAGGTAATCTCAATGAGCACATACAGATTGAAGGCATCATTGGTCATGATGATCCCGCACAGCCCGACGATAAGCAGTTGATTTAACGCGTAAAAGAACGCCACCTTCTCCCGCATCTCCCCAGCCACCCTGGTCTTGGCAAAAATGGTATTGATCAATCCAACGCTCACCACCACGGCAACAACAAGGGCGGCCAGCATGTCAATGCGCAGTTCAATTCCAACCTCATATCCCGAATTCTCATTCCAGCCACCCATCCGGTAGCGCAGTTCCCCCTCTCCTGAGGCCAACAGGACGCAAATGTTGCCAATGGCAAAAATGGAAGAAACGCCCAAGGAGATCAGGGCAGTAAGCCAGCACGCCAACTGCCGTTCCCTGCCAAGGAGCGTGGCTATCAGTGCCCCGAAAAGAGGCACAAGGAGAATGAGGACAGGATAATGCTCAGTCATGCCCACCGGGTCGCAGTTGATCAAGTATCTCGTCCTCCTCAAGAGTATCGAAGGAAATGTAAATACGCTGGGAGATTGCCAAAGCCAGTCCGAGGGTGCTGACCCCAACAACAATGGCCGTAAGCATCAGCACATGTGGAAGCGGATTGGCAAACTTCTCCTTGGCTATCACTTCACTACTTGGTCTTCCCTCATCAACAATCTCATGATGCTGACCGTGACCCAGTATGGGAATGCCGCTCTCCGCCTTGACCCCAATAGACACATAGAAGAGGATGATCGCCGTCTGAAACACCGCCATCCCGATCAGCTTCTTGATCAGGTTATTCTTGGTGATCATGGCATATAACCCGATCATCATGAGGATCACATAGATCCAGTAATTAAACTTGGGGACAATATTATCCTCGATAAATCCTGCAGCTAGAAATTCCATTTTTTACAAGCCTTTCTCAAGTCTCCCCCGTGTAGACAGGTTTGAATAAATGGCGAACATGATCGCCGTAACGGTAAAAGCAACGCCGATCTCAACGGCCAGCATGCTGTGAGATCGTGCCATTTGCCTGTCTCCTGGAAGCAGAGGATCAAGGCTGGCATAATCCAGAAAGTTCCCTCCAAACATCATGCAGGCGACGCCCCATCCGGCATAGATGATGATACCGGAGGCAGCAAGCGTTATTGCCTTGCGTTCTCCCATTCGCCTTTTGGCGGCAGGCAATCCGCAAGCCAGTGCCAGGAGGATATAACTCGCCCCCAACATTACCCCTCCCTGGAAACCTCCCCCTGGGCTGTGATGTCCATGGGCAACCACATAGAGGGCAAAGAGTTGAATCAGCGGCACTACCAGATGACTGGTGCAGCGAACAATCAGGTCACTCCCCTCATCGGGTTCAGGTTGATCGGGCGCATGAGCAGATGCCTCGCCATGGGTTCTCAATACGGCAATGATGCCTATCCCGGCAATAAAGATCACAACGGTCTCAAACATCGTGTCATAACCCCTGAAATCCGCGAGCACCGCAGTCACCATGTTGGGCACCTTGGTCTCATTCACCGTCTCCTCAATATAGAAGCTGGAAACCTGCCCTTCACTTGCCGGCGAATGCGCGTCCCCC
>JAAESJ010000212.1 GCA_024229495.1 Verrucomicrobiaceae bacterium
ATGATTAAAGACGGTGAAAATTCATCCAGACAACGGGTCAATGCATTTACAGAAAGCCCATAGCCTTCTTCGATTCTATGAGGCAAGAAAGGCATCGATTCGTTCCCATAAGCCGATAAAATTTTATTGAGAAGGGTCAAAGAAGTGACTCCATCAACATCGTAATCTCCGTAAATGACAATGGACTCTTTTTTGTCTATTGCTTGAAGAACACGATCAACGGCCGCATCCATGTTTGGTATCTCAAAGGGGTCACTGAGCGTATTCAATTTTGGGTTCAGATATGCTTGGCTATCATTGATTGAATTGATGCCACGGACATGCAAAATAGCTTTAATGACAGAAGGTATGTCATTACTTGAAATGTCAGTATTAGTCCGATCCGGGAGGATCCACTTACGAGCATCAAGTTTATCAGTGATCATCGTTAAAGAACTTGCGGGTAACCTTGTTTACGTCAATCGGGGTTTTTTCCAACCCCATGCATGGTGGTTATGATAAGGGCTATTGTTTCAGTTTTCTGTTTATTAATCATGTTTTCAGGGGTGGTTTTTCGCGCTCAGTGCCTGGGAAAATGCCGGATTTTAGACTGATAATGTATATCAATACACTTCCATAGCCTGACGGATATCAACTCATGAGAATGGTTCATCTTGCCGGCGGCCAGTTACTCAACGCTTGGATGCATGGTTGACCGCCATTGGTTGAAGTGGGCGGCCAACTCCTTGACGACGTTGCCATGCTGTTTGGCGAGGTCTTTTTGTTCCCCGATATCTTTATTTAGGTCGTATAGTTTCCACGCGGGTCGTGGTGCGTCCGCACCGATCTTTTCGTTGATGCGCACGAGTTTCCAGTGTTCCTTGCGGATGGCGGAATTATGGACCTTGGGAATGGGCACGACAAAGCCACCCTTCTGTCGTGCAAGCCAGCTGCGGTTCTGCCAGCAGAGCCATTTGTGTGGCTTGGAGGAATCCTTGCCGTTGATGAAGGGAAGCAGGTCCACGCCGTCGGCTGGTTGTCCCTTGGGCATTCGCAAACCGGCGGCGGCCACCAGCGTGGGAAAAACGTCCATGCTCGAGATCATTTCACCATAGACCTTTCCGACCGGTGCATGCTTGGGCCAACGGATGATCATCGGCACGCGCACCCCACCCTCGAGGATGTCGAACTTGTGTCCGCTGAGCGGCTTGTTGTTGGCATAGTTTCGCGAGTGGGCCGCGTATAGATCGGTACTGCCTCCTCCGCCATTGTCGTTGAGAAAAACGACGATCGTGTTGTCCGCGATGCTGTGCTTGTCCAGTCGGTCGAGTACTCGCCCGATGCTTCGGTCCATTGCCAGCAGCATGCCATCGTAGGTACGGCGATTCTCATCCTTGACCTTGGGGAACTTGGCGCGATCGCTATCGAGTGCATGCATCGGCGAATGAACCGCGTTGTAGGCAAGGTACAAAAAGAAGGGTTGGGCATGGGCGCGATCGATG
>JAAESJ010000213.1 GCA_024229495.1 Verrucomicrobiaceae bacterium
CCCTGGTCAACAGTTACGCTGATGTCCTCCCTTGCCACGCCCGGCAATTCGGCCGCAATGCGGTAAGTGGAATCATCCTCGGAAATATCGACAACCGGCATCCAGTCCGCACGGGTAGCGTTGGTGTCGGCACCTTCATCGTTAAAACAGGAATCCCGGTTCATCAGGCTTGAAAAGCAATTGCTGATCTCGCTGATCTCACGAAGCGGGTTCCAGTGGATTAAATTTGTCATTTCTATATGTCCTCCTTATTTTGTTTGTTGGATTATTGTGGTCACGATACGATTCGCATCATGTTTACGACCTCCTATATAGCTTAAAGCGTGCCAAGTAGTGTCTTTTATGACTCTATGAGTTGATAATGAAGGATATATGAAAATAAAAAGCTCTGGAAATATTTTCTATATTGAGACATTATGACACCATATTGAGAATTTCTATGACAAAAGGTCGCGTCATATTGTCCCTTTGTTCTTTCGTTCCATGACTTGTGTCCTACTTTCATATCAAGCAGATTGGTAGCTATGCGAATTCTCTTCCTTACTGCGCTGGTCTCATCGGCATGCGCAAACGAGATCACCTACCTTGATCTCGCCGGCGAAAAGCACCGCCAGGTCATCGTTGACCGGGAAAAAGGCCAATATCTCGGCCACCCGACCACGGCTCTCCTTGATGACGGCAAAACCGTGCTCTGCGTTTACCCGAAAGGACACGGCAAGGGATCGATCATCTACAAGCGCAGCACGGACGGTGGGAAGACCTGGGGTGAGCGCCTGCCGACCCCGGCAAGCTGGGCAAGCTCAAGGGAGGTGCCAACCCTGTTCCGGGTCACTGACGCGACGGGCAAGAAACGCATCATCATGTTTTCCGGGCTCTACCCGATCCGCATGGCGATCAGCGAGGATGAGGGTGCCAGCTGGGGCGAGCTTGAACCAATCGGGGACTTCGGCGGCATCGTCGCCATGGGCACCATGATGACTGTCCGGGGCAAGCCCGGCCATTACCGCACCTTCTTCCACGATGACGGGCGCTTTATTGCCGCGAAACCCAGGCGCGCCAACCCGGTCAGATTCACCCTCTATAGCTCCTTGTCCACCGACGGGGGACTGGGCTGGAGTGCGCCCGAGGCAATCCAGTCCTCAACGGCCATTCACCTCTGTGAACCGGGCGCGGTGCGCTCCCCGGACGGCAAACAGGTTGCGGTATTGCTGCGCGAGAACGCCCGCCGCAAGAACTCACACGTGATCTTCTCCGATGATGAGGGCAAGAGCTGGAGTGAGCCACGTGAGCTGCCCATTACGCTGAGCGGTGACCGGCACACTGCCAAATACCTGCCTGATGGCAGGCTCTTTATTTCCTTCCGCTGCCGCACAGCCATCGGCTCAAAGGTCGGCATCACCAAGAGCCCGGTGCCCTGCGAGGGCGACTGGGTCGCGTGGGTCGGCAACTATCAAGACATCGTCGAGGGGCGCCCCGGCCAATATTTGATTCGCATCGCCGACAACAAGAAAAGCTGGGACACCACCTACCCTGGAGTTGAACTCCTTCCTGATGGCACCATCCTGACCACCACCTACGGGCACTGGGAAAAAGGCGAACAACCCTATATTCTCTCCGTGCGCCTGAAGGGTAAAGAACTGGATAAGCGCGCGGCGAAAGCACCACGTATCCGCTTAAGTGCTGACTCGAAGGCAATCGCCCGCACCGTCACCGAGCACCCGGCAACAAGGATCTGGGCAAATGCCCCGCACAGTGCCTTCACCGACCTGGTCCGCTGGCAGGAAAAGTTCTACTGCACCTTCCGTGAGGGCAAGGGCCACGCCGGAGGTGGTGATAGCGGCAGGATAAGAATCATCTCCTCAAGCGAAGGCGAGAGGTGGCAGTCAGTCGATCTGCTAAAGCTTACGGGAATCGACCTGCGCGACCCGAAGCTCTCGGTAACGCCGGACAATCGCCTCATGTGCCTGATGGGTGGCTCCCACTACGATGGCAACACCCTGCTCGGCCAGCTGCCACGGGTCGCCTTCATGAAAAAAGGAGAAGAAAAATTCCGTGCCCTCAATGCCGTCAAAATCGATCCAAAAATCGCCGCCAAAAAGGACTGGCTGTGGCGGGTCACCTGGCACGGGGAAAGCGGATACGGCGTCACCTACCAGCCGACAGAGGATGCCTCGAAGGTCTTCCTGGTAAAAACCCGGGACGGCATTTCCTATCAACTGGTCAGCACCCTAAAGATTCCCGACAGCCCAAACGAGGCGACCATCCGCTTTGGCGACCGCGATGAGATGCGCATCGTGGTCCGCAACGAGGGCGGCAACCTCATGGGTTACCTCGGCACCGCGGCCGCCCCCTACACCGATTTCAGCTGGAGACAGGTCAGCCTGCAGCTCGGCGGCCCCGACCTGGTGCGCACACCAGGTGGGAAATGGGTGCTGGGCTCCCGCCGCTACACCAACCCGACACGCACCGTGTTCGGGCTGCTCGACAAGGACGGCCACTTCGAGCCGCGTGTCTTAGTACCCAGTGCCGACGACACCAGCTACCCGGGAATGCTCATCCACGGAAGTAAGCTGTGGGCAAGCTACTATGCCAGCCACGAGGGCAAGAGTGCCATCTACCTGGCGCGTATCCCCTTATCTGAGTTCGAGTGAATCAACCGCTCCTTACTCCGCCACTTTCACGGAGAAGCGCAACAGGCCCCGCTGCGCGGCGAACCATTGCGTGACACTTTGCTTGACTCAACCCACCAAACACAAGCAAGATTGTCCTGCAACGTCATCCTCATGAAAATCCTGCCGCACACACGCCTTCTGCCGGTAGTCGCCCTGCTTGTCCTCCTCGGCCTGAAGCTGCAGAGCACTGCCGTGCAACCGGACGCCAACCACGCGCAGGCGATGGCCGAAAGCCTCAAGCTTTTTACCGGGCAGGTGCGCACCATCTTAAGTGAAAACTGCGTGAGGTGCCACGGCGGCGAGAAAACCCGCTCGGACCTTAACCTCACCACCCGTAGCGGACTGCTGGCAGGCGGTGAGCTGGGCATTGCTGTCGTTCCCGGCAAGCCCGCCGAGAGCCCGTTGCTCGACTACCTGCAACACGCCGAGAAACCCTTCATGCCGCTGAAAAAACCCAAGCTTGCCGCTAAGGATATCTCGGCAATCGAAAAGTGGATCAGCCTCGGTGCCGCATACAATGCCCCTCTGGTCGAGAAGTCCGGGGCGGAACTGGGCCCCATGCAGGTCACCGATAACGACCGCTCTTACTGGGCCTTTGCCCCGCTGCAGGACAGCTTTCCGCAGAAGGCCTCAATTGACCACTTCATCAAGGCCGGTGAGCCCGCGACGCCAAGGGCGCTTGCCCGGCGCCTACACTTCGATTTGACCGGACTGCCACCCATCCCGCAGGAAATTGACCGCTTCGCGGGCGACACCTCACCCGGTGCCCATGAAAAACTCGTCAATCAACTCCTCGACTCCCCGCATTTCGGCGAGCGCTGGGCGCGGCACTGGCTGGACGTGGCACGCTTTGCCGAAAGCCACGGCTTTGAGCAGGACTATGACCGCAAGTTTGCCTTCCACTACCGTGACTTCGTGATCCGCGCCTTCAACGACGACATGCCCTATAACCGGTTCGTACAATGGCAGATCGCCGGCGATGAGCTTGAGCCCAAGAACCCGATGGCGATGATGGCAACCGGATTCCTCGGCGCCGGGGTCTTCCCGACACAAATCACCATCAGCGAGGCCGAGCGCGTGCGTTACGACGCCATGGACGACATGCTGGCCACCATCGGAAGCGGCATGCTGGCGACCACCATCGGTTGCGCGCGCTGCCACGACCACAAATATGACCCAATTCCGACCCGCGACTACTACCGGATGCTCTCCGCCTTCACCACCACGGTGCGCAGCGATGTCGATCTCGACATGGCCGCCCTTGATGCCAAGGGCAACGCCGGACTGGAGGAAAAGATTGCCGCCGCGCAGGTGGCACTCGACAGCTATGGAAAGCAAGAGCTGGTTACCTCCTTCCGCAGCTGGAACAAGGCGCGTCTGGAATCCTCACAGGAAACGGCGAAGAACCCGGAATGGGTCGTCCTGAGTCCCGATTCCCTGATTTCCAAGGGCGGAGCCACTTTCACCGCGCAGCCTGACGGATCCCACCTTGCTGGCGGCAAGAACCCGGCACTCGACACCTATACCTTCAGCGCTCCCGCACCCGCGGAAAATCTCAGGGCCATCAAGCTGGAAGCCCTGGCCGACCCGTCCATGAAACGCGGCGGACCCGGGAGGGCCGTAAACGGCAACATTGCCCTCAGTGACCTGAAACTAAGCTGCGGCGGGCGGGCCATCAAACTCGCCAACCCCAGGGCAACCTTCCAGCAGAACGGGTTGCCGATTGCCGCGACAATCGATGACAACGCGAAATCTGCCTGGGCACTGGATCCGCAGTTCGGCAAGGACCACGCAGCCATCTTTGAAATGACCAACCCCTCCGACTGCAAGGCCGGCGAGAAACTGATCTTCACCCTTACTTTCGGCAACAACACCGGACACAACATCGGCCGGCTGCGCCTGTCCGTATCCACCCATGACCCGGCCGGCCTTAAACTCGACGGGAAAGCCAGTCCTGCGCAACTGGCAACCCGCAGGATTGATGCCCTTATCAAGGCCGCCAAGGGCAGATTCGACGACAAGCTACGAGCCAAGCTGCTGGAAATCTACAAGCCGCTGGACAAGAAATGGAAAGAGCTTGATGGCAACCTCACCAAGCTCGAGAACGGGCGCAAGAAGGCCGTGACCAAGGTCATGGTCTGCAGCGACGGCAACAAGGTCAAGCCGATGCGCCACCACACCAGCAGCGGCAGCATCCCCAACTTCTACAAGCAGACTCACTTTTTGAAGCGCGGTGATACCCGGCAAAAGGGAGAGGTTGCCACACTGGGCTA
The DNA here is from genome assembly GCA_024229495.1 of Verrucomicrobiaceae bacterium. Taxonomy (GTDB): domain Bacteria; phylum Verrucomicrobiota; class Verrucomicrobiia; order Verrucomicrobiales; family DEV007; genus CACIUL01. The sequence goes on from JAAESJ010000213.1 coordinate 4,946, forward strand.
CCTGCAGGTGCTCAGCCGCAGTGAGGTGCCACGACCGGAAAAAGGACGCAGCGCAATTGCGGACTGGATCACAGACACGAAAGCCGGTGCCGGACACCTGCTGGCGAGGGTGATCGTCAACCGTATCTGGCAACACTATCTCGGTGAGGGCATCGTCGCCACACCAAACGATTTTGGGATGCAGGGCGAGGAACCAAAATACCCCGTGCTACTGGACTGGCTCGCCCATGAGCTGATCAACAATAACTGGAGCCTCAAGCACATCCACCGCCTCATCCTCAACAGCGATGCCTACAAGTCAGTACGCAAGCCGCGGCGCCTGGAAGCTGAGATCATCCGTGACAACGCGCTCTCGGTAAGTGAATTGCTCGATGAAAGGATGTATGGCGCCGGCACCCTCAATGAAGGCATGTTGCGGCGCAGCATCTACTTTATGATCAAGCGCACCAAGCTGGTGCCAATCATGCAGTCATTCGACTGGCCGGACTCGCTGACCAGCCTCGGGAGACGATCGGTCACCACCACCTCCAGCCAGGCGCTCATCTTTATCAACAATCCCCACATGAGGCGCATGGCCGAGGGTTTTGCCAAGCGCCTTTCCGGAGCCACCGACCCGTTAACCGAAACCTACCGGATCGCCTATGGCAGGATGCCCTCCGGCGGAGAACTCGCCCGGGCACGTGACTTCCTTGGCAAGCAACAGCAATTACATAACGGTGACAAACACAAGGCACTTGCCGACTTCTGCGGGGCAATCATGAGCGCCAACGAATTCATCTACATCGAATGAGCACGAAAAACCACTGCGGACGCATCGAGAACACCTTCACCCGTCGCCAGTTGCTGCAACGCGCAGGCGGAGGCATCGGTATGCTGGCACTCAATTCCCTGTTACTTGATGAGGGCCGCGCCACGACAAAAATCGGCGCCAACCCGATGGCAACCCGAAACCCTCACGGCTTCGGCCGTGCCAAGCGGGTCATCTGGCTTTTCATCAACGGTGGCCCCAGCCACGTCGACACTTGGGACTACAAGCCCGGACTGGAAAAAGCCAACGGCAAGAAGCTGGAGGGCTTTGACAACACCACGGGATTCTTCGACAAGGCGGTCGGCCCGTTGCTCAAGTCCCCCTTTGAGTTCAAGCAACACGGAGCGAGCGGCATGTGGGCATCCTCGATTTTCCCCCACCTCTCCCAGCACGTCGACAAGATGGCCTTCATCAAGTCCTTCCATACCAAATCCAACAACCACAGCCCGGCACTATTCATGGCCAACACCGGTGTGCCCCGCATGAGTAACCCCTGCGTGGGTAGCTGGGTAACCTACGGGTTGGGAACCGAGAATCAGAACCTCCCCGCCTTCGTGGTCATGTCAGACCCGCTCAACCGCGGCCTGCCGAAGGGACACGCGGCCAACTGGGGCAGCGGCTTCTTGCCGGGGGCATTCCAGGGAACCTGGGTACGTTCCAAGGGGGAGCCGATCCCGAACCTCAAGCGCATTGCCGGGCTCAACGACGTGCAGCAGCGGGCACAACTCGACTTTGTCGGCAAGCTCAACGCGGAACACGAGAAACGACACCCCGGAGAAATGGAACTCACCGCACGGATCAAGAGCTTTGAGTTGGCTTACAGAATGCAACAGGAGGCACCTGAATGCTTCGAGATCGACAGCGAGCCCGAACACATCAAGTCCCTTTACGGGTTGGGCGAGAAACGCTGTACGCACTTCGCCCGCCAGTGCCTGATGGCACGACGTATGGTCGAGCGCGGTGTGCGCTTCGTACAGATTTACTCCGGAGGCATGGAAAACGCCCGCAGTTGGGACGGGCACGGCAACATCCAGAAGAACCACACCCAGTTTGCCGGGGAGACCGACCAGCCAATCGCTGGTCTGCTTGCCGACCTTGAGCAGCGCGGAATGCTTGAAGATACACTAGTGATCTGGGGAGGGGAATTCGGCCGCCTGCCGGTCTCCCAACTCTCCGGGGGGAAACCCACAGGACGCGACCATAACCCTCACGCAGGATGCTACTGGATGGCCGGTGGCGGCGCCCGGGGCGGGACATCCTACGGGGAAACCGATGAGGTCGGCCACAAGGCCGCCGTCGACACCGTCGAGATCCACGATATCCACGCAACCATCCTGCACCTGCTCGGGCTCAACCATGAGGAGTTGACCTACCTGCACAGCGGGCGGCGCTTCCGCTTAACCGACGTTGCCGGCAGGGTCCTGCACGACATTGTTGCCTAGGCAACATTACCTTAAAAGACAATGAGTAACATGAAGACTATCCTGTTCACACTCTCGGGCATCCTGCTGGGCCAGGCTGCATTAAAAGCCGATGACTGGCCGGGCTGGTTCGGCCCGCAACGCGACGGGGTATGGCGAGAAAAGGGCATCGTGCAGAGCTTCCCGGAAAAGGGGCCTGAAGTGCTCTGGCGCACAAAGATCAACCGCGGCTACGCCGGCCCGGCAGTTGCCAGCGGAAGGGTATTCGTCATGGATCGCAAGGTTGCTGATCCCTCTGCCACCCCGGAAAATCCCTTCGCCCGTGGCGAAATCCCGGGCAACGAGCGACTTGCCTGCATTGATGCCGGCTCCGGGAAACTGCTGTGGGAAAAGGCTCATGACTGCCCCTACACCATAAGTTATGCCGCGGGACCGCGTATCACGCCTCTCATTGAACAGGAGCGCGTCTACACCCTTGGAGCAGAAGGCAACCTCATCTGCCGCAAGGTGACCGACGGTAGTGAAATCTGGTCAAAGGACTTCAACGAGCTGACCGGAAGCAAGACCCCGACCTGGGGCTTTGCGGCACCACCGATGATCCACGAAAAGCTGCTCATCTGCCTGGCCGGCGGTGATGGTTCGGTCGCCTTGGCGCTTGATAAAATGACGGGACAGGAAAAATGGCGCGCTCTGAGTGCCAAGGAACCGGGATACGCCCCGCCGGTCGTCGTCAACCACGGAGGCAAGCAGCTGCTCATCATCTGGCACCCGGAAGCCGCCAATGCCCTCGACCCGGAAACAGGCAAGCTGATCTGGACGGTGCCCTGGAAGCTGCGCTTCGGGCTGAGTGTCTCAACACCCCAGCTGGCCGGCGACATCCTCTACTTCTCCTCCTTCTACAACGGCTCCATGGCCCTGGAGCTGCAAAAGGAAGGCCAGCCGAAAATCCTCTGGCGCACAGCCAAGGAGAGTGAAAAGCGCACCGAGCATCTGCACGGCATCATGAACACCGCGGTGATCACCGAAGGTCACCTCTATGGCGCGTGTAGTTACGGGGAATTCCGCTGCCTTGAGCTTAAAACAGGAAAAAGGCTCTGGGAATCCCTTGCACCTGTCGGCCTGAAGAGACCGACGCGCTGGGGCACGGTGTTCGTGACCCCGCACGAGGAACGCTACTTCCTGTTCAGTGAAAACGGGGATCTGGCAATCGCCGAAATCTCACCAAAAGGCTACAGGGAAATCAGCCGCGCCAACATCATCGAGCCCAACGGGCTTGATATGCGGCAACGCAAGATCGTCTGGTCCCACCCTGCCTACGCGATGCGCTCCTGCTTCGTGCGCAATGACACGGAGTTGATCAGGGTATCGCTTTCAGCGCAATAGCCTGGATATATTATCAGGGTTTAAATACCGGCGCCATGGCATGCACGGTGTTGTAGATCGCCCCGATGATCTCACCACCTTCGGTATCCTCAAGGTCATAGCTGATGCCCATCTGCATGACTTTTTTCATGTCGGCAACCTCGAGGAAAACGCCCTTTCCGCCTGGAAGCAGGCGCGCTGAGGACACGGCCAGCTTGTCCCGCCCCTGCTTGTTCGGGTCGGCAACCGACCAGTCCTTCGACCCGTATTGCCTGGCCCAGCGATAGTTCCAGCGCTCAAGCTTCCAGCTGTCCTTATCCTCGGCAAGCTCCCTGTCGAGCTTCTCGCTGAACATGACCCGGATGCCATTAGTGTGGATATTCAACGCCGTGGGCATACGCACCGGGTTGCCGTTGAATCGAATTCGCTGGAAACAACCATCCTTTGCCCCGCTGGTCTGCCAGCCCTTGAGCCCGCTGACATAGAGCTGGCCATCATGCGGGCTGAAGCGCGCGCGCATCGCCCCCGACTGGAACTTCACTCCCGGAAACTCCACGACTCCAGCCTGGTCCACCCCGCTGACATTCTCGGCCAGCACCATGAAAAGCCGGCACTTGCCGTAGGAGGTATGCACCATCATGCCCTCAAAGGGTCCCCATTTACTACCCTCCACCCAGCTCTGGCCACCGCATGAGTTGTCCACCCTGTGAGGAATCCAGCAAAGCGGGCCGTCATAGGTCTTTGGCGCCACCTCCCGGTGATGGGTGTTCATGAACCCGTAGAATCCCCCGTCCTTGATGAGGTCAAGGCGTGAGGAAGGCACCCAGCCACCCTGCTGGTCTGCCACCGTGCGCTGCCCCTTGGGTCCCACCCCGGAACCGTTCGGCCAGCGAAACCCGGTTGCCACCGTCGCGATGCTCGAGCCGTCAGCGGAAACCTTCAGGAAGGTGCCGGCATGCTTGTTGTTTCCCCCGTGACCCTTGACGAAATAAAAGTTTCCTTCCGGGTCGGTATCCAGGCCGGTAGCAAACTCGTGAACGTTCTTGCCGATCTTGCAACCGTTGTTGAAGCACTCATAGAAATCCGCCTCGCCATCTCCATTTAAATCATGTAGCCGGGTGATCTGGTCACGCCCGAGCACATAGACCTTGTCTCCTGCAATCCGCAATCCCAAGGGCTGAAACAAGCCGGTGGCAAACCGCCGCCA
>JAAESJ010000214.1 GCA_024229495.1 Verrucomicrobiaceae bacterium
AAAACCGAAGGATCCTCGGCAGTCTGGAAATCCTCAATAACCTTGCCACGGTCTTTGGTTTGCCCGGTAAGATAACAGTGGTGCCGATCCTCCTCCTCCAGCCTGCCCTTGATAATATCGAGCATCTTCACAAACTGTGAGAACACAAGAACCTTGTGCCCCTCCTCCCGAAGTTGGTCAAGCAGGTAAAACAAGGCATTCAACTTGGCACTTTCAGCATCCAACTGGGCAGGATCAACGAGACCGGGATGGCAACATATCTGGCGCAACCGCATCAGGGTCTGAAGGACGACAAGGCTGTTCTTGCGCAACTCCTTGTCAGAGTCGAGCCCAAGGAGAGTCTTCTGGGCTTTCTCAAGTTCCATGCGATAGAGCTCAGCCTGCCCTCCCTCCATCTGGCAATACACCTCCTCCTCAATACGGGGAGGAAGATCCATGGCAACCTGCCCTTTGGTGCGTCGCAACAAGAATGGTCTCAGGCGGGCTGAAAGTCTACCTTGAGAGCTGGAATCCTTCCTCTTATCAAAGCGGTCGCGGAAATATTTACGATCCCCAAGCACACCGGGCATCGCAAATGCCATCAATGACCAAACGTCCAGCAAGCGGTTCTCAATAGGTGTTCCGGTCAGCACAACGCGATGCTCTGATTGCAGTTTTCGCGCCGCCTTTGCCGCCTTGGAGTCCGGATTCTTGATCTGTTGTCCTTCATCAAGGATCACCGCCAACCACTCCTGCTTGGTAAGAATCTCCTCACCCACCCTTAACTGGGCATAATTCAATACCAGGAGATCCACGTCATTCTTCAGTTGATCGACATTAAGGTCGTCCTTGGAGCGCAATATCTGAATGCGCAGACCCGGGGCGAACTTTTCCACTTCGCTTCCCCAGACATCCAGAACTGACTTCGGGCAAACCACCAGGGATGGCAATGGAACATCCTCACACCGCCCCCGCAACCAGAGGATCCAGCAAAGGCTCTGGACCGTCTTACCCAAGCCCATGTCATCTGCAAGGACCCCACCAAAGCCGTTCGTGGCAAGGTAGGAAAGAAAATGAAACCCTTCCACCTGATAGGGACGCAATTCTGCCTTCAGCTTTGATGGCACTGCCGGCCTGACCCGGAGCTTTACCTCCTCAGCACGTTTACAAATTCTCTCCCAGGCCTTCGGGTCAAAGATTTCCTTCACCTCAGGATCATTGAGCTGCAAGGCATGCATCCTGTGGCTCTCACCGGACAAGTCGAATGGATCAATGCCAAGGCGCGTTACCGCCTCTTGCTGCTCTTCTCCAAGATCAAACTCAACACGCATCCATCCCCCTGACTTGGTACGGACAAAGTCACCGCGCGCAGCCACCAGGGCGCGCATTTCCTCCGGGGAAAGGTCATGCCCCTCGACTTCAACCACCACTTTCAGGTCAAACCAGTCAATCTCCTCACTGACCACCTCAAACCGCAGTGAAGCCTTTACCGGGTCGCTAAGCAGACTGGCGATCAGTTCATCAGGAACCAGGCTGACTTCGCCTGGCAATGCTCCCGCCCACTCAGAAAATTTCTTAGGAAAAGACCTCGTGACCCTCATCTTGAATGCCCCGTGCCCTTCATCAAACGAGCTGGTCACCTCGGCAATCAGGGGCTCAACCCGGTGAAGCATGCCCCTGTCATAATGGGAAATCCTGCCATCTTGCCGGGACTCATCCTCAACCACCCTCCAGCCTTCCCTTTCAAGAACCTCACGGCGCACACCCTCATTATCTGAAGCCTCAACTTTAAGCAGAAGATGCTCACTTTCAGCCCCACTGAGACCATGCACGATTGACGCACTCAAGGTAACTCCCATCATGGAGTCATCAATCCTGTCAGCAAGAGCGGGGGCAATTTCACTTCCGCTGCGCAATAAAAACTCCACACCCGTTGCCGATTCGACCACCTCCGCGGGAATGCTGTAGGAAGGCAAGACTTCAGTCCCTTCGCACCAGGCTGCAGGCCCCGGGAAAACCGTCTCATCAGAAAGGTATAAATCCTTCGCTCCCCGAAGCAGACGCAATGCATGGGGAACGACTTCACCATCCATCATCAACAAGTCCAGTCGCCAGCATGCCGTGGAGGCAAACTCATCCGGAACACAAGACCAGCGTAATTCCCCGCCATTCCGGTCAAAGGAATTGCCGTCAAGGTCAACAAGCCTTGAGCAAAGCGCTTCCCTGCGAAAGAGCTCATTGAGAAAACGGCCTGCAAGCTCCAGTTCAAGGCGAACCTCCTCGGTGCCGGCCTTGCCCCTGTAATTAAGGTAAGATGCCCAGAGCAAATCAGAATCACCATCCAATTCAAGTCGCCCATGATCATGTTTTTCAATCAGGTCAAGGATTCCCGTACTCTCGAGCGTCACAAAGGACTCATCATCGCTACCCTTCCACTGAAGCCGCGCCTCATTGGTCGTAATCTCTAGGCGAAGTTCACCGGACACACGTTCGGAATCCAGACTGCTCCCGCCGGTAAATGAACCGATGCACTCACTCCAGTCGGCTACCTCCCGCTCGTATTCCCAACTCATCAACTTCGAACGGACGTGTTCAAGATCGGTCACTTCTGCCATGAAGCTGGGAAATTCAAACCCGCGCTTATCGAAGGCATAGGCGATATAGTTCCAGAACTCGGCAATGTTCCCGGGAGGTGTCGGCCAAAGTTCCAGGGCTTCATAACCACTAACCTCCCAGCGCGGTTCAAGTCGTAAAAGGTCATGATCAAAAACCTCCCCCTCGACGGCAAAGCGCCGATAACGCTTCTCAAGCTTTGCAAGGTAGGCTTCTTCGGAAGTAGTAAGCTCCCTCTCCAGTTTCTCCTCAAGAAGAACCGGCAAGGGGGTGTCGCCGATCTCGTTGGGAGACTCCGGTAGATTCCGGCCACGCTCGAGCCTCTCAAGCATTGTCGCATAGAGTGCCGGGCAATCACTTCCTTCCGACGAGGTTGATTCCCCCTCCCATCCATCCCCCCGCAGCATGAGGCTTGTCTCCATCACCTCACCTCCCTCCGGTCGCTCAACCCGCCCACGGATCAGAAGATAGTTTCCGAAAATCTGAGAAACACATCCCTCCCGATGCCACTCTTCACCCCTTGCCCGGGATTCTTCGGAAAAACGATTCAGGAAATCGAGAGTGGCCCGATCTGGATTGGTCATTGCTAGGGATCTTACAGGAAATGCTGACCGGGATTCCCACGGACAGCGCGAATCCTCAATCAACACCATGTGTGGCGCGCTGGCAACCCTTTGCAGACTGGAGCAGACAAATATTTTCAGTAATTGGCTTTCGCGCCTTTCTGATGACATCGTGTTGCCCCCGCGATCACGCCCACCCCCCTCCCGTTCAGAAAACAATTCCAATTGTTTACTTGGTGAGGCCAAGCACAACGGATAACAGGACATGAACGTGGTAGTGGTTATAACCGATCTTCCGGATTATTGCCTCATTAACCACTAGCATTTAATCAGTTAGACAAGGTGAAAGTGCTGGTAGGCACCTCTCATTCACAGTTGAGGCTTGATTTAAGCCCTGTTTCTTCCTTATGATAAAATTGGATAAAACCCCCACCTTTATTGCAGAATAATTCCGAATCCCACCCGACAATGAAACCCAAAATCCTACTCTTACTGCCCCTCATCCTTGCAGTGTTCACGACAATTTCCGCCACCAGGCTGGAAGCTCAAATTTCCGAGCCCTTACTCTACCTCAGCTTTGAGGGGGCCGATCCCTGGCAGGATCAGAGTAACTCTGCCAATGCGGTCACTCTCAGTGGTAATGTGCTCGGCGTTCCAACCGGAGCCCCCAACGGCCCGTCACCATCGGGCGGAGCATCGTTCACCGGTGGTCACCTAAAGATTCCCGGCATCCACTCCATCAACGATTTGCAACAGTATACGCTTGCAGCCTGGCTCAAACCCGACCGAGACAATGACGCCGCTGAGCGCTTTGTTTTTGGTCAGGAAACGCAGGGAATCCACCACGGCATCCGCAATAATATGTTTCTGCACCATGCACACTGGGGTTCAGACCAGAACGGTGGAACCGACTTAAAGGGTTACTTTGCCAACACGGCAACCGACGGCTGGATCCATGCGACCTGGACCTGGGATACGGCCAGCGGAATAGGCCAGGTCTACCTTGATGGCGTGCTCGACGGGGAATGGGGAAAAAATCCCCCAAACCAGGGCAACTCCATGATTATCGGTGGCCGGAATGGTGGCACCGAGCAATACCTCGGAATCATGGATGAAGTGGCCATCTGGAACTCGGTCCTGAGCGCCGGTGATATTGCCACGCTTGCCGACGGCGCTGCCCCGGTTGATGCCTCGGACGAAGATGGGGACACGCTTCCTGACTGGTGGGAAACCAAGTATGCCGGCGACCTGACCACCCTAAACGGCCTGGCCGGAGACTTTGATGAGGATGGATTAACCGACTACGATGAATATGAGATCGGCACGGACCCGACCGAGGAGGACACTGATGCTGACGGGCTTGAGGATAACGTTGAG
>JAAESJ010000215.1 GCA_024229495.1 Verrucomicrobiaceae bacterium
CATCTACTCAGGTTCAGTGCAACCCAGCACACACGGCGCGTTCTTTGAACTCTACGCCATTGCCGCCGCGGTATTGGGCGGCTGCAGCCTGCGCGGCGGCGAGGGATCCATCGTGGGAATATTGATCGGAACAGCCATCCTCATCGTGTTGCGCAACATGGTAAACCTCCTTGGTTACCCCACCGCCCTCAGCGATGCCATTACCGGTGGAGTCATCTTCATCGGGGTCCTCTTCGATCAGCACGGCGCCGCAGGTATTAACCGACTCTTCGGAAACAAGAAGAAAGCAGCTTAATCCAGATGCCTCCTACCAGGGCGAGTTGCCACCGTTTACACACAGCGTCTGCCCGGTGATAAATCCCGCCTCCTCCGAGGCAAAGTAGGCAACCGCCTCGCCGACATCCTCCGGGATTCCCCAGCGCCCCATGGGAATCGCAGCCAGATAGGCATCCTTATCTTCCTTGGGATCATCGGTATGCCGTTCGGTGGGGATCCAGCCGGGATTGACCGTATTGACCGTGATTCCAAAGGGAGCCATCTCCTGCGACATGCTCCTTGTCCAGCCAATCTGCCCTCCCTTGGCCGCCACATAGGCACTGAAGGGACTGACCGACATCTGATAGACCTCACTACCGATATTGACGATACGCCCCCAACCCTTCTCTTTCATCTTTGGCAATACCGCGCGGGCCAGCAGGTAGGGACTCTTGACAAAGAAGTCGAGCATCTGTTGGTAAAATTCCCAGTCATATTCCTCAATCGGCTTTTGGGGTTGTGCCGGAGTCGCATTCGGCACCACAATATCTATTGCCCCCAGTTGCTCCTCAGCCTCATTGACCATCGATGCGATCTCCTCCTCATTGATGGCACTGCCCCTCAGCAGAATGCCCTCGCAACCAAGCGCCTTGAATTGCTCAAAGGCTCGCTCACCCCGATCACTGTCATTGGCGTAATTCATCACGACCTTGACCCCGCCAAGGCCAAGAACCTTTGCTATTCCAAAGCCCAGACCGGTAGTGCTCCCAGTAATTAATGCGACTCGTCCTTTTAAGTTTTGTGACATGACTTCTATCGATGAACTCAGGGGAAAGAAATCTCAAGCCATCAATTTACACATTTACGAATCATTGAACCCTTATGATTTCACCAATTTCCATAAATGATAAGTTGATTTTCACAACCTATCCTAATTTCTGGAACAACTTAACAAATCTTCATCTTCGCCACCATGCTCCAACTTGAGAAAACACATCTTGCCACTACAATCACATCCAATAGTACATGCGCTGATGCGCCGTCACAACCCAGATGTCTCCACCACAAATCCACGATTACACCTTTGGTGAACTCATTGGTGAAGGCTCTACCGGGTTGGTATGGAGCGCAAGCCATCAGGGGAAGGAGGGTTTCGCAGTAAAGTCCTTCAAAGGATTAGCCATTAACCGTCAACTGCTCTCCGATTCGCTGGTCAGGGTTTATAACGGTCCACAACACCCGGGAATTGCCAGGATTTGCGATTTCGACATGGCAAGCCCACAGGCATACATCACAACCGAACTCTTTGCCGAAGACGTTAAGCTGACAAACGGGGAATCCATCTTGAGGGCAAACAACATGGAGGTTCTGTGCGGCAATATTGATCGGGAGAAAGGGTGGGCAATCTCAATACTTATAGCGGATGCCATGGCATTCCTTCATCGAAACCGTATCCGCCACTGCAACATTAAACCTTCAAACGTTCTCTTTGACAGCACGCATCCCACCAGACCGCAAATAGTCGACTTTACTCAAGGCCTGCTCGGAGGCATCGAGCAGATAGAACCAGGCGAATCTCTCTTTTATTCTTCTCCTGAACAATTGCGCAATCCTGATCACTTCATTGAGGGCTCCGCAGAAGGCTGGGATGTCTACAGTTTCGGAGCGACTGTATACCGACTCATCACCGGCGATTTCCCACGCCTCAACAATGACATCGTTACGTTTCTTAAGCGCAACAGAACCGAGCTTAGCATCCGCGGAAGGATTGACCAAAAGCATCTGGCCAACGCGATAGAAAATGATGAGACCATCTCATGGCATGCCCCCCCAAACTCAAAGCTTGAAGGCAACTACCGCAAGATTATCGAAAAATGCCTCAGCCTGAATGCCAAGGACCGCTATGTGGACATGCGGGAGGTCTTTGAAACTTTCCGCTCCTGCAAAATCAAGAGCAACCATGCGGCAACACTCACCCGGATCGAAAACAAGGCAGAGAAGCTAAACCTCATAAATCGGAGGGGGCGTAAGCGCTCACTCCTCCTGGCCACAGGGATCACGGCAGCATTAGCCGCCGGCGCATTCGATATTTATTTACGGCTAAAGTCCGAACCCGCAGGGCCAGCCACCACCGCACCCCAAATCGCCGCAAGCGTCGCTGCTCAGCCTCCACTTGAGCAATCATCAACCAGCGCAAGCACCGCCCCCACGGACAC
>JAAESJ010000216.1 GCA_024229495.1 Verrucomicrobiaceae bacterium
TGGTAGTGGTGCTGCCCTTGCCGCAGACGCCGTGAATAAAAACTGCCCGATCAGCGGCAAAGCTGCCGACGGCTCAAAAAGCGTTAAATACACTGCAGAGTTCTGCTGTGGAAAGTGCGTGGCAAAGTTCGAAAAGGATCCTACAGCCTATGCTGCGAAAGTTGCAAAAGCCGAGAAAGGCAAATGCGCATTCAGCGGCAAAGCAGCCAGTGAATCCTCTGACGTTCACATCGCCGTCTGCTGCGGAAAGTGTGAAAAGAAAGTGAAAGCCGATCCCGGCAAGTATCTGGCCAAGCTGCAGAAGAAGTAAGGAATTATCCTGACTAATCAATTTCTCCTTTAAAATACCGCCTGTATAAACAGGCGGTATTTTTTTTGGACTGGATTCCCGGGCCTAGCGCAGAATCCTTCGGGATTCCACCCTCATGATCCCGACGCCATCCCGGCACAGCTTGAATATCTCACAAACGGGATGCCGGGCAGTCCCGAACTGGTATTCAACGACAATATTCACCCGGGTTGGGCTGGACTCCATGGTAATCACCCTGAACAGGGGCTGGTGCCGCACCCGCAAAAAGCAATAAAGCGGCACGTGACTGTGCCCGGCGTTCCAAAGCAGGCTCGCCGGTGCAAAGTCCTCGACATCGGCAAGTGTCACAAAAGCCTCCCGCACCACGGCCTCCCCATGGTGACGAACCAGTTTCCTTGCACTGCGCCTGTTGCGAATGAACTCTGAGAATGCAGCGATCGGGTTGCGCCGCTGTTCCTCCATCTCGCAGCTCAACTCCCGGGCATGCACCGCCATCGCAGACTGGAAATCCTTGCGTGACATCCTGCCGGACTCAAGTTCCCTGAATAACCTGTTGGGAGGAAATACTGGCTGGCGTGGGTATACCATTACCTTTAATATGCCATACATTACCACGCAGACGCTGATGTCCAGCACATCCACGATTCATTTTAAATGAAGCCCGAAACCGAGCAACACCGTGCACAATTAGTGCGGTTCATTGTCCTCGCTGGAGTCACGATGAGCATGCTAATGTCTCAAAA
>JAAESJ010000217.1 GCA_024229495.1 Verrucomicrobiaceae bacterium
CTGATGTAAAGGTTATAGCGGGGACGCCAGGACTCAAAATCCGCACCAACGGATGCCTCCTCCGTAGACCGGCGACAGGAGGCAAGGCCCAGAGACGTTATCAGGAGAATGTTCAGGAGAAGGCGCATCGATCTAGCGGTAATAACTGAATTTCTTGGGGTCAAAGGCCTCGCGAACTGCCTCACCAATAAAGGTAATCAGGATCAAGAGAACCACCAGTGCCAGGAAGGCGGAAGTCACCAACCAGGGAGCTGCAATGTTATCAAGACCATCCCGCAGGAGCTGTCCCCAGGTGGCATACGCCGAGGGCAGGCCAAAGCCAAGATAATCCAGTGAAGTTAAGGCCAATACCAGGCTGGAAACGGAGAAGGGCACCAGGGTAATAATGATCGCGATGGAGTTGGGCAACAGGTGCCGGAACAAAATCCTTGGGGTCGAAGCGCCAATGACCCTGCTCGCCGCAATGTAGTCACGCTGCTTTTCCTTGAGCGCAGAGGTGCGCATCAGGTAAGTCATGCCCATCCAGCCAAAGCAAAGCAGGATAAAGAGGATCATCCACAGGCCGGCTGTCTCCTTGAGCTTCTCGGGCACGGATTGGCTGGTGATCATCACGACAAAGAGGAAAGGAACGTTGGACAAAATCTCGATGATCCGCTGCAGGATCAGGTCAAACCATCCTCCGAAAAATCCCATCAACAGGCCAATGCTAACCCCGAGTAAATACACCAGCGGGATATAAACCAGAGCGGCCTTGAAGTTCACTTGCAACCCGCCGAAGAGGTAAGCAACCACATCATAGCCGCTTGAGTTGGTGCCCAGTAAATGCCGTTGCCCGGGCTGTGCGGTTGGCGGTGAGGGGGCGAAATGGATCACTCGCAACCCGCTTGATTGCTGACCAAGAAAATCCTCCACCTCACCCTGCCCGTTCCATGTCTGTTCCAGCATCTTTCCTGCCTGGTATATTGCACCGTAGACGCGGTTGCCTTCACGGTCCCATCCGTCGGCCGGTCCGTCCTTTACGCCCTTGCGGAAACGGAAGCGCAAGTGCATGCGGGCCGGGTTATCCAGATCGTAGATTTTTGAGCCAAGCCCGGAAAACAACTCATTGCCTTTCCTGACAACGCCTTTCTGCTCCTCCAGCCCCGTGGAGACAGCGTCGACAGTGTCCCCGGTCGGGGCGAAACCGATCAGCGGCATGATGACCCGGTCATTACCATCCGCTTTCAGGAAGTCCTTCTTGAGTTGACGGAAATCAGCAGGTGCCTCTGCCTTGTCACCCTCTACTCCATAATCCACACCCTTCTCCACATTGCGCGTGAACGCAGGAAACGACCATTCCCCCTGATAGCGCACGGCCAACGCCTCCTTGCCGACAATGACATGATCAAGCCCGGCAACAATGGCCAGCACACTGACAATCACTAGTGAGATATACCCGCGCTTAATCGACTTGAAACGCTCAATACGGCGCCTGGTGATTGGAGTGAAATGATCTCCCGGCCAAAAACGTCGACAACACCAGATGCCGGCACCGAGCATCAATACCATGAACAACCAGCCGAACCATGGGGAAAGCCAGCTGATCTCCCGGCCCAAGGTAAAGGGAAAGCGCACCGTGGGAAATTCCAGCTTGCAGGCCTCCCCCAAGCCGCCCAGGAGGGCAGCAAGGATGAGCAATGGACCACTGAGCTTAAAGAACATTGTGTTTAGTTGAATTTCACCCTTGGATCAATCAATGCCACGATCATGTCCGAGAGGATATTACCGATCAAAAGCAGGGCCGCGGCAATGGTCAGCGTCCCCATGATCACCGTCTGGTCCCGATCCTGCAGGGCCTGATACTGCAACAGGCCAAAGCCCTGGATGTCAAAAACCGACTCCACCAGGATACTTCCGCCGACCAGGATGGTGATCAACTGGCCAAGAGTTGAGGCAATCGGGATAATCGAGTTGCGGAAGGCATGGGTAAAGACTGCCGTGCGGAAACTTGCCCCCTTGGCCACCGCCGTGCGCACATAGTCGGTGGCAAGGTTCTCCATCAGGTTGTTCTTCATCATCATGGTCAACCAGGCAAACCCGCCCACGATATAACAGGTCAGCGGCAGGACGGTGTGGTGGGCAAGGTCGGTGATCTTCTCAAGGAAACCCATCTCCGAGAACTCAGGACTGGTAAGGCCAAAGAGTGGAAACCAGCCACCACGGGCGCCCAGATGAATGAGCATCAGTGCGCCAAGGGCAAAGCCGGGAATTGCATAACCGATAAAGATGAGGACGGATGAAATGTTATCGACCGCCGTGCGGTGCTTGATCGCCTTGAGGATTCCCAGCGGCAGGGAAATACCGTAGGTGATAATGATCGTTAAAATCCCGAAATACAGGGCGATCGGAATGCGTTCCCTGATCAGTAACCAAACCGGTTCACTGTATTTAGTGGAGTTGCCAAGATTGCCCTGCAGCAAGCCCGAAAAGTCCGTCTTGTAGGCAATGATGCGGTCCTTATAGTTCTGTGGCGCCTTACCAACCGGTTCCCCATTGCGTCGTGACCAGCGCTCCTGACGGTCACTGACCGTCTCGATGCGCAACTTCCAGCCGTCCGATAAGAACTCCTGGTTAGCACCGACAATCCTGTCGTTCTCCACATAATCGGCCTTTACCTTCGTTGAGTTCCCCAAGTCAACCCGGCTCACCATCACCTGTCGACCACTGCCCTTCAGCACCAACAGCACTTCATTTTCCGGGTCGGTCACCAGGTTACCGCCGATCTTATCCTGACCCAGCGCCCGAAACTCCGCCTTGCTCAAGAGCCGTTCCCGGGGAAGCACGCCAAGCCACTGCAGGTAGGCCACAAAAATGGTCTTGTCATATCCGTATTCCTCCTCCAGTTCCTCGATTTGCTCCTCATCCAGACCTCCCATCATCTGCCCCCCGGAGGAACCGCCGCCCTCCGATGCCTTTTGCGCCTCCTGCAGAGCCCTGTCCATGGGACCTCCCGGAACCAGGCGCGTGATCAGGAACACGATGAAGGTGATACCCAGCAACGTTGGTGGGATGAGCAGGAATCGCCTGATGAAATAATCGCGCATCCGTATAGCAGGTGGAAAACATCCTAGGGATGCCTTCAAGTCGTTCAACCTATTTATTTTGGGGATATCTTTTTCACAGAATGAAGAAATACGCGTGACCTGCCGTCCAACCCGGTTCAAAGTCCCCTCAATGCGTATCATTAATGTCCTTTGCCTGCTGGCAGCCTGTCTCCTGACAGGAGCGTGCAAGGAAGGTGAGACCGCGGTTGACCGTGCCACCCGCAACGGCATCCTGATCATGGGCAACACCTCCGAGCCAAAGGGCCTGGATCCGCACATTGTCAGCGGGGTGCTTGAGAGCAACATCATCAGCTCACTTTTCGAGGGACTGGTGGTCGCCCACCCCTCCAAGGACGGCGTGGCGCTGCCGGGAATGGCAGAAAAGTGGTATCCAACCGACCCGCAGAAACCCGATGAGTGGGTCTTTGAGTTACGCAAGGATGCCACATGGTCGGACGGCACACCACTGACTGCCGAGGATTTCCTGTTTGCCTTCCGCCGCATTCTTACCCCGGCACTGGCATCGGACTACTCCTTCATGCTCTACTACATCAGGGACGCCGAGGCCTACCACAAGTCCCAGCGCTCCTACCTCACCTGCCGCAATGATGCGTCTTTCCCGGTCGAGTGGGACACGCTGAAAAAGATCGACTTCGGGCCGAATGAAAAAGGGGAAACCAAATTCAACAAGAAAGGTCTCGATCATCTCGATGCAGGGCAAATCAGGAAACTGCAATCAAATCCGGAACTTTTCCAATGGCCTGAGGATGTCAGCCGGGATGTCCGTGAAATCCTGATCACAAAGAACCTGGAATTTGCAAAAAGTGACAGGAACCTCTGGGAGTTGATCGACTTCGGTGCCACGGCACCCGATCCCTACACCCTGAAGGTGCAACTCAACTCTCCCATCGCCTTCCTTCCGGAAATCACCAAGCACTACACCTGGTTTCCAGTACCCAGGCACAGCATCCTTGAGCACGGCAGAATCGGGGACCGCTTTACCGCGTGGACCAAGCCGGAAAATATTGTTTCCAATGGTGCATTCATCCTCACCTCCTGGAAATTCAATGATCACATCCAGGTGGAACGCAACCCTCTCTACTGGGACAGTTCCAATGTTGGTATCAATGGCATCCGTTACCTGCCGATCTCAAACCTCTACACCGAGGACCGGATGTATTTTGACGGGCAAATGCACATCACCTACACGCTGGCCCCTGAGTTGATTGAATATGCCCGTGAGCGTTATCCCGACCAGGTCCGCAACGAACTATACCTTGGCACCTACTTTATCCGTACCAATGTCACCCGCGAGCCTTTCACTGACCCGCGCGTTCGTATGGCCTTCTCCAAGGCAATCGACCAGCAGTCCATGATCAAGAACGTGCTGAAAGGCGGCCAGAAACCTGCGGGGGGACTGGTTCCCCCTTTCGGCGATTACCGACCCGCCAAGACAATCGGCTTTGACCCTGAGGGAGCCCGCCAACTGCTCGCTGAAGCCGGCTATCCCGGCGGAGTGGGAATCCCCGAGATTGAGTTCTTGACCACCGACAAGGAAACCTCCAAGGCCAATGCGGAGGCACTGCAAGCAATGTGGAAAGACAACCTCGGGGTGAGTATCAGGATTAAGCAAATGGAATGGACCTCCTACATCACCACCATGTTCGAGAAGGATTACGGCCTGGCAGCGGGTGGCTGGATCGGTGACTACATGGACCCGCTGACATTCCTGGATATGTGGATGAAGGACGGCGGTAACAACCGCACAGGCTGGCACAATGAGGAGTTTGAGACCCTCCTGAAAAAAGCCGGCAACACCGGCGACCCGGAGGAACGCTACCGGGTGCTGGAGGAAGCCGAGGCACTATTTCTCTCCGAGACACCCATCCTTCCCCTCTACTGGTATACACGCAACTACCTCATCCACCCCGACGTCAAGGGCTGGGATCCGCTGATCCTGGACAACCATCCCTACAAGTTCCTCCGGCTTGAACGAAACCCGAATCTCTCACTGCAGACCCTCAATCGCTGATGCTTCGTTTTATTGCCAGCCGCCTCCTGCAGGGCCTGTTTGTCCTCTTCGCCCTCTACACGATCACGTTCTTTCTCGCCAAGGCCATGCCGGGCGAGCCCTTCACCACGGAGAAAAACCTCTCCGAGGAATCCAAGGCCTACCAACGCGCGCTTTACGGGCTGGATAAACCGCTTCTTCACCAGTATCTCATCTACCCGAAAAACATCATTACCGAGGGCTCACTGGCGGTCTCCACCAGCAAGGGCCGGCCGGTGAAGGATATCATCTCCCAGTCCTTCAAGGTTTCAGTCATCCTCGGATTGAGCGCCCTTGGCATCGCTATCTGCATTGGTGTACCGATTGGCGTCATCTCCGCAGTGCGCAGGAACAGCTGGGTGGACTGGGGAACCATGGCCATTGCCATGATCGGCATCTGTGTGCCGGCTTTCACCATTGGCCCACTCTTGCAGATCTTCATTGCCGCAAAGCTCTCCGGCATCAAGGTCGCCGGCTGGGGCGACCCGCAGGACATCCTGTTGCCGGCCATTACGCTGGGACTCTCAACGGCAGCCTACCTTGCCCGCCTCACCCGCGGCGGAATGCTCGAGATCCTCTCCCAGGACTACATCCGCACCGCACACGCCAAGGGAATCCCATCCAGCAAGGTCATCACTCGCCATGCACTGCGCGGGGGCATCCTACCCTCCGTCGCCTTCATCGGACCGGCCTTTGCGGCTCTCATCAGCGGCTCATTCATCGTCGAGACCATCTTTCAGGTGCCGGGCATGGGTCAGCATTTTGTCAACGCCGTCATCTCACGGGATGAGTTCCTGCTTTTGGGAGTGGCCCTCTTTTTCGGTTTCTTGATCGTGATCATGAACCTTGCAGCTGATATCCTGACAGGTATCCTCGACCCGCGTGTGCGCATTACCGGTAATAGCTCCAGATAAACAATGACTCCCGCACCCCAGGAAACCGCCGCCGAGGAAGGGCAACGCGACTACTCGCTGTTACAGGCAGATCGCGGCTCATCATTGTGGCGCGATGCCTGGTTGCGCATGGGCAAGAACAAGGTTGCCATTGCCAGCCTGGTTGTCTTCACCATCACCTGCCTGCTCTGCTTCGGATTTGCATGGTTCTGCAAAGATCCTATCCAGCAGGACCTGACCAACAAGTTCGCATCCCCCTCCGGCGAACACTGGCTCGGAACTGATGCCATGGGACGGGACCTCTTTTCCCGTATCCTGTATGGCGGGCAAATCTCCATCCTCGTCGGCCTGATCGCAACCTTCGTCGCGGTGACCATTGGTGTCACCTACGGCGCCATCTCCGGCTTCTATGGCGGACGCATCGA
The DNA here is from genome assembly GCA_024229495.1 of Verrucomicrobiaceae bacterium. Taxonomy (GTDB): domain Bacteria; phylum Verrucomicrobiota; class Verrucomicrobiia; order Verrucomicrobiales; family DEV007; genus CACIUL01. The sequence continues at coordinate 6,452 of JAAESJ010000217.1, forward strand.
TGCTGTCATGATGCGCACCGTGGATACCCTGCTCTCCATCCCCTTCCTGATGGTGGTGATCGTCCTGCAGGCTGTCCTCTCCGAGTGGTCGGGGACCACCTCGAGATGGATTGTCGATACCTGGGGATGGAATAAGGAGTTTACCAACAGGGCAACCAATGTCCTGCCGCTCTTCTTTGCCCTCGGCCTGTTCGGATGGTTGACACTGGCACGCATCGTGCGAGCCCAGGTATTAAGCCTTAAGGAACGTGAATTTGTCGAAGCGGCAACTTCACTGGGCCTTTCCAGGTTGCGTGTGCTCTTCCGTCACATCATTCCCAACACGCTCGGACCGACCGTGGTCTATGCCACCCTCACAGTGCCCGGCTTCATCATGTATGAGGCAACCCTTTCCTATCTGGGGCTTGGCGTGGAATCGCCAAACAGTTCCTGGGGAATCCTCATCAAGGAGGGTGCCAATTACCTCGAAACCAACCCGCAATTGCTGATCCTTCCCGGCATCCTGTTCTCCCTGACCCTCTTTGCGCTTAATTTCCTCGGGGACGGGTTGCGCGATGCCCTTGATGTAAGGGCCTCCAAGGACTAGGAACGCCCCCTTATTCACTCCCATGCCACTACTCGAAGTCACCAACCTGAAAACCCACTTCCACACCCGCAACGGCATCGTGCGGGCAGTGGACGGAGTGTCCTTCTCCCTTGAGAAGGGGCAAACAGTGGGCATCGTCGGTGAATCCGGTTCCGGGAAATCGGTAACCTGCTACTCGATGCTGGGACTGGTCCCCA
>JAAESJ010000218.1 GCA_024229495.1 Verrucomicrobiaceae bacterium
ACCGAGGAACCACTCAATACCCCGGAACAGGCATTAACCTTGATGAAGGTCATTGATGCCGCATATCAATCGGCCGCGAGCGGGGCACCTGTCTCCTGCCAATAATGATTTCCTTGAACATATAAACCTTACCAAACAGAAAACGAAATGAATCGTAAACTACGCATGGGCATGGTCGGCGGCGGCCGGGGTGCCTTTATCGGGGCAGTCCACCGCATGGCTGCCAACCTCGACGGGAAAATTGAACTGGTCGCCGGAGCATTCTCCTCTGATCCAGAAAAATCCAAGCTCTCAGGTGAGGACTTTTTCCTCGATCCGGACCGGGTCTACGGCAGTTACCAGGAAATGGCGGAAAAGGAAGCTGCCCGCGAGGACAAAATCGACTTTGTCTCCATCGTTGTGCAGAATCACCTCCACTTCGAAGTCGCCAAGACTTTCCTTGAGGCGGGTTTCAATGTCATCTGTGACAAGCCAATGACCCGCACCCTTGATGAGGCCCGCTCGTTGCGGGATATCGTCGATGAAACCGGGAAAATCTTCTGCCTGACTCACAACTACACCGGTTACCCCATGGTCAAGGAGGCCAGGCGCATGGTCAATGACGGGGAAATGGGACGAATCCTCAAGATCGTTGCCGAGTATCCCCAGGGATATGCCGTAGGTGACGTCGAGGGCGATGGCCAGGGACAAATCTCCAACTGGCGCTCAGATCCGGCTATTGCCGGCTCCTCAAATTGCATGGGGGATATCGGCACCCACGCGCATAACCTTGTGCGCTATATCACCGGCCTGGAAATCGACGAGATGTGCTCAGAATTAACCGCTTTCATCCCTGGACGTGAACTCGACGATGACGGCAACAACCTGATTCGATTTGAAGGAGGCGCAAAGGGCATCATCTACGCATCACAGATCTCAAACGGTGATGAGAATGCACTCAACATCCGAGTCTACGGAACCAAGGCATCCCTTGAATGGCATCAGGAAGATCCCAATGATCTCATCGTCAAGTATGCCAATGCACCACGCAAGGTATACCGTCGTGGTAATGACTACCTGGGCGATGCGGCCAACAGCAACAGCCGAACACCGTTCGCCCATCCGGAGGGCTTTATTGAGGCCTTCGCCAATGTTTATCTGGCTGCGGCCCAGGCAATCAGTGATCAGGTTGACGGCAACGAGGTGCCCGAAGGAGGCTACGACTTCCCGGACGCTACCGATGGAGTCGCCGGCCTTGCCTTCATTGATACTGCCGTCAAGAGCAGTGCCAGTGACCAGAAATGGCTGAAGTTTCCTGAGCTCTAGGATAAACAACAATCAGCCTTTTCCCTTCCCGGATTCATTCATGAGCTTTGCCGGTTGCCACAACCGGCGATTGTCAGAACAATATATCTTAACAGGAAGCTAACGGAAAAGTAAGCGCTGCTACCTGCGAAGGCATACCCACAGCGTGCGTCGATTCATCGATGCGTGCTCAGTAGATTCTTGTTCATCAACACTGAGGCAACTAATAAACACTGGACCGATATACCTTATATGATGAAGGTCATTGCGCTTATCCTCTTTTTTCATTCACTATGAATGATCCCCTAAAACTATTGAGGAGAAAAATACCGCCAATATACTTAGCTATTTCCATCGCCCCCTTTCTTTTAAAGGAAAAGTCACTTCAAGTTAACGAATGAAAATAATCAACGCTATTTTCGCGGTGTTTACATCCACCGGAGTCATTGTCTCCGGAGAAGGAAAAACAGTCTCCGGGAACCTGAAGTTGCGTGAAGTTATCGTCAGCCATGCAGATGATAATGGCATTCTCCAGCTCTATCGCATGAAGGAGAATGGAACAGACCGCCGGCAGCTCACTTACTCAAAACACGGATGCCGTATGCCGAGCTGCTCCCCCGACAGAAACAAACTCGCCTACATTGAACAGATAGACCACAGCTTGACCTTAAGGATTGCCGATCTCAACGGCCAGAATTCCCGAACCTTGGTAAAAGAGGGCATGAATTTGATGCCCTCTTGGACGCCTGACTCACGACAATTGGTCTGGATGAAAGTAAGGCCACAGCCGAAACAGGACCCGGCTAGGAATTCGCAAATCCACATCTTAACCGTGGACACCGGCCAAACGCGCAGGCTGTTTACTGATCAAGGGCAATTGAAGTTTAGTAATGCCATGCCTGTTGTTTCGCCTAGCGGGGATCGTATCGCTTTTGTCTCCAACCGGAGCGGAAATATGCGCATCTGGGTCAGTGACATTAATGGCAGCAATGGTAAGATGATTTCCTCTTCCGGGACAGAATTCAACAAGGAACTAAAGGCTCCCGTCGAACAAAAGGTTCCCGCCTGGTCGCCGAATGGGAAATGGATTGCACATTGGGAAGGCGTTGAAATGATTCACATGAGCAGATTTACCGGCATTGCGAACCCCAACCGCGACCGCATGATTGCCGCGACATTTCACGTTTGGGTCGTCGGAAGCGATGGGAAAAACCGGCGAAAAGTCGGGCGAGGTGATGATCCTTCCTGGTCGCCGGATGGGTTCGTTAGTCGAGCTTTTCCAGATCCCCAAAGAGGTGGTCCCAAGGTCATGGTTGAAACTAAATCCGGAGAAAAGCAGCTACCAATCGTCCCCCATAAAAAGAACTGGGGCCGATTTACCTGGATTCCGTAATAAATTATAAATTACAAAAGGCCTGTGAAGCAAAGAAGCCTGCTACAATCGGTTTCATATTTGGAACCTTAAAAAGATCAGGGATCAACATAATGCCGTCATCCTCTCCGATTAAGGGGATAATTTCTTGAAGTAATTTCAAGCCTAGCTGAGAGTTTCTCTACCCCCGGTAATTGATGGATGCTGCGCAAAACTCCAAGAAGAACCCCTGGCTGATTGCGGTCATTCCCCTGGCCCTTATTAGCCTCGGGATCCTGATTAGCCAATTTTTCAGGACCAATGAGGCACCATCTGCCAAGGAAAGTGTATTCAGCATCTGGGTCGCCGAGGCTGAAATTGCCCCGACAGAGGAAAATCAGGACCGCTGGGACAAGGACGGCAGTGCCCCCGACCCCGGAGCCTTGGTTACCTGGCAGGACCAGGTTATACTGGAGACGGTGGTTGCAAAAGACTCCCTCATTGCTCGTTGGGATCCGGTAGCCATCTCCGTCGGGGATGTGGTACTCAACAAGGGCGGCATCAGCACTTCATCGGTTAAGCGAATCGCCCGTGTCAAAAATTCCCGCGAAGGCAGCTTCAGCGTGGCACTTTTTGACGAGGATGTAATCGGTCGGGATTTCATTGGCGGATGGCGCATTCCCACCGCGCAGTTGCGCCCCGGTTTACTCGAACTAAAATCCGGGGCATCCCTGCGGAAAATCGTACTTGCTATCACCATGGACGACAATCTTGACATGCCGCAGGCAACATTTACCCCAAAGGGAGCAGTTTACCTCGAGACCCCGCCGAAGGTCATGATGGAAACCATGGAACGCTGGGCGGAGGAAGCAAAAGAGGGAATCGGCAAACTCGGGGAAACCGTCAGCGAGGGAATTGACCGATTTGGAAAGGGTGTTGGAGAAAGTATCCAGAAACTGGAGGAACGCGTCGGGAAGGAGAAGGACCGGATCAAGAAAACTCTTAAGGAATCCGGGGAAAAAGCAGGAAGCAAAATCAGGGAATCAATCGAAAAACTGCTTCCTGATCAGGAATGACACGTCCCGTAATTCTGGGTCTTATCGGCATTTCCTGCCTACTCTTCGGCAGCGCGGTAGCACTGCCCATTTTCACCATTGAACCCAAGGCCGGTGATTGGACAGAACTGGCAGCAATTCTTTCCCCCCCCGACATGCAGCCCCAGACAATGCGCCTGCTGCAGGGTGTAGGAATACTCTGGAATGAGGGTGAAAGGATGCTCGCCCTGCTGATTGCCCTTTTCTCCCTTATCCTGCCGACTCTCAAGCTCACCATGCTCTGGATGGAGGGAATCCTGAGCGAGGGATTACCAGACAAGTGGATAATGTTCCTGCGCGCCGTATCCCGCTACGCCATGCTGGAAGTCTTCCTTGTAGCGCTCACCGTTCTGCTGATCAAGGAAATGCCGGGAGGCAGCCGTATCACCCTGCAGTCAGGCTTTTACACATTCAGT
>JAAESJ010000219.1 GCA_024229495.1 Verrucomicrobiaceae bacterium
ACCATCGACAACACCCACCCGACGCTAACTGCAGTGGGTATCGCAGTGGACAACACTGGCAATGCCAACAACGGCGACGACATCACTCTGACAGTAACCGCCTCCGAGGCCGTGAGCCAGCCAACATGCACATTCACATCTGGTGGGGCCGCAATGGCAGACAGCTCGATCACTTACGCCAACCCATCTGGAAACCAATGGACATGCGTCCTGGACGTCGCCGATGGAGACACAGACGGCTCAGTGGCCTTCTCCGTCGCATTCACAGATTCAGCAGGCAACGCTGGAACAGCAGTATCCGCTGTGACAGACAGCTCAGCTGTGACCGTCGACAATACTCACCCGACTCTGTCTAACATCGCAATGACCACCAGCGGAAATTCTGGCTTCGCTAAGAGCGGTGATACGATTTCTCTGGCCATCACTGTCTCAGAGACTGTCACATCCCTCGCATGCACGATAGACGGTGAGGCAGCCACTATGGGCGGTTCGGGAACATCCTGGACTGCAGCCCTCCAAATGAGCGGTGACGAAACCGCTGGCGCTGCCGGGTTCTCATGCGGCAGCCACGTGGACGCCGCTGGGAACACCGGCTCTGCAGACACCTCTGCGGACTCCGGTGCGGTGACCATCGACTTCACCGCACCAACACTGAGTCCGGTCGGCATAGCAACAGCCGGATCTGGCAACGCTAACAACGGTGACACCGTCACCCTGAGCTTCACAGCCAATGAAGCCATCCAGAGCCCAACTTGCACCATGAAGGACGGTGCCGGTAACACCATGGATAACTCAGTGTCGGTCAACGAAGGCTCCTCGAACGCATGGACCTGCGCCGTCTCGACCTCCGACTCGGACAGTAACGGGGCAATGACCTTCTCTATCGCCTTCTCTGATGATGCTGGCAACGCCGGAACTGCAGTTACTGCAGTGTCCGATAGCAGCAGTGTCACCATCGACAACACCCACCCGACGCTAACTGCAGTGGGTATCGCAGTGGACAACACTGGCAATGCCAACAACGGCGACGACATCACTCTGACAGTAACCGCCTCCGAGGCCGTGAGCCAGCCAACATGCACATTCACATCT
>JAAESJ010000220.1 GCA_024229495.1 Verrucomicrobiaceae bacterium
CCGCCGATAAACAGTATCGTCTGCCCTAACTGGGGAAAATCATTTTTATTTGTAGGGTCAGTTCCCTGACTAATTTCTATGTTGTCATCAAAACCGTCCCCGTCAGTGTCTGGCTTATTAGGGTCAGTTCCACCAGTCACTTCAGCACCGTCAAGAATTCCATCTCTATCGGAGTCCGAATTTAATGGATTCGTATTAGTGACAGTCAGTTCATGTTTGTCATTTAATCCGTCCTCATCGCTATCAGCTTTGTTCGGTTTTGTTCTTGCTTCAAATTCATCAGCATTAGTTAGCCCATCATTGTCATCGTCTCCTTCAGGATCATCGACTCCATATTTTTCTTCCCATGAATCTGGCAAACCGTCTCCGTCTCCATCTTCCTGCGTCGCGCCTATGGGACTCGTTCCTTCCGCCAGTGCCTGAATCGTTCCTTCCGGAAGCACTTCTCTCCAGATTACCACATCATCCAAATATCCATCATATTGCTCGCTGCCATTATTACGCGCGCCGAGCAAGAATGACCCTCCTCCGTTAGGGGCTCGTTGAGCCTGTGGGCCTCCATCAAGTTGACCGTCCAGATAAATTGCAGCCGTGTCATTAGCGCCGTCATAGGTCCATACCGCGTGAACCCATTTTTCAGCTTCTAGGGGGGTAGTCGCGTTCCAGTCAGCTCCCCAATGAGCGCTATGTAATACGCCCCCATTGCGGATGCCATTATGAATTCCTTGTTGAGTCTGGCCCCAGATAAATCCTTGGCCTCCGGCCGAACCGATTGGTTTTAACCAACAGGCAAAGGTGTAGCTGCCATCCTCAAAGTCACGAATCATCGAATTCATATCGATATCGAAGAAATCAAGGTGACCGCCCGTGAAGTTAGCGCCAGTCGTTGGTGTGGAACCTGAGGGTGCGCCTTCAACATCAAAGCTCACTGCGCCATCGACTTCACCATTATAATCATTCCCACTCATGTCTTCCGCATTCGCTTCGAAGTCCACGTAGAGGAATGGAGGAGGGATTGCTCCTTTACTGTTCTCATCATTAGGATCAGTTCCTCCAACGATTTCACCACCGTCCGCGTACCCGTCACCGTCCGTGTCTGCGTTATTAGGATCCGTGCCGGTATCATCGTTATCAACTAATTCCCCGGTATTTGTTTCGACTCCGTCCGTGAGACCGTCACCGTCGGTGTCTGCGTTCCTTGGGTCAGTGCCCGTGTTCGTGGCACTCACATAAGTTCCTGTATCCGTTTCGACCCCGTCTTCGAGTTCGTCACCGTCCGTGTCTGCCTTGGTCGGATCAGTCTTCGTCTCCTCATACTCATCGAGGTCCGTTAGACCGTCACCATCAAAGTCTCCAGTGCCTGCTCCAGGTCCGGGTCCGGAAGCTAAACCATTAAGGTCTTCAAGGTTATCAACAAGCTTCTCCTCCCATGCGTCGGGGAGCCCGTCCTCATCATCATCTTCTGAAGGGCCTCCGGGAGACATGATCCCACTGGCAAGAGCAGCGATATCATCCTCGGATAATGCTTCATCCCAAATGGCTAAGTCATCAATGTTTCCTGTGAAATTACAGCAGTCAGAGCCTCGAAGAATTCCTCCTATCGTGGTCGTGTCCGGAGTGAATGCACCGATCACACTGTGATCGAACTGCTTATCAAAGACTCCATCAATGTAAAGATCAAGGATCCCATCATTATCGACCCACGCCACGTGGTGCCAGGCACCGTCGAAAGCTTCCCCATTTGAGTACTGGTGACCCGTCGCTGCTCCGTTCCTCACATACAAATCCACGGTACCATCAGCACCATTATCTTTGGTTCCCATATTAAATAGAGGATTATTATTAGTCGACATCGCTTCGGAGAAAATTCTGTCATCA
>JAAESJ010000221.1 GCA_024229495.1 Verrucomicrobiaceae bacterium
ATGCAGCGAGGAACAAATCGAGTGTGCCCGTGAATCGGCACAGCCATACAAATCGACCGCCGCGACACTGATCAGGACCGGAAAGATCGACCAGCTGGAATTTGCCCGCATTTGCGCGGCCAAGGCCAAAGTTCGGTTCATCGACATCCCGGACCATAAATACGTGAACGATAGTTATGGTCAGCGCTCAGCGGCGTTTGAATGGTCCCAGGGACTCAGGGGAAGGGTAACTTACCATTTCATGCCGATGGTTCCGTTGCCTTTTTACGGTCATCCACGCCTCATTGTGGTCAGTGACCCCTTAGCTATCTTCGAGCTTCAGGAAATGGTCGAAGAGGATGCGACAGAGGAAGCCCAACGTCCCTACCGCCCATGCCCATGGGACAACTATCAAGTTGAGTATGTGAGTGCTCCGCTTGAACAGATCAATGCCACCATCGATGCCGGATGGGAATGGTATCTGGAACGTTGAGGTGCGTATAGCATTAAGAGCTGTTGAACCCATAATGATACCTCAAAATTAGCTCGCAACCCAGCCGTGTAAGAGGGCAAACTGCCCTCTTACACGGTTAAATTAAACATCAAACTAATGCCCCTCTGAAGATCACCAACAATACAATAATCACAATGCAAAATCCGATCACAAAACAAGAAGCCGACCGGGCTATCTTCCTGGACTTTGAGGGCAAAGGTCCTCCTTCCTCGAGTCAAGATGCCCCACCACCAGTGATGGCTGGATCCCTATGTGACGGTAAATACGAATGGAAAATCCTAGATGAGAATTTCAAGGATGCTACCCGAAAAAGAGAACCAACACAGTATTTACCGCTAGAGAATTTCCTAAAGAAATTAAAAGAAATGGCTGAAGATCAAGGACGAAGAATCGTTTACTTTACAAGTCATGAAAAGCAGATCTTCGCTGAACATGGAATCGATCTCGGCGGAATCGGCTTTGACCTTAAGGTTCCGGTCAAACCCAAATACAAAACACTGTTCAAGGAATCCAAGAAAGCCCGTAGGCAACTTTTTGATCCCACCACGAGCAGAACACAAAGGAACGCATTACGTAAGAAAGCCTTTGGCCTTTGTGTTCAATGCGCTACAGAATGCGCCAAGAGGAATGGAATCGAGTTCAAAGTTTCTAACTCATACGGTTTTGGGAAAGTTGGCCTGTGGATTAGTTATCGTGAAAAATGCAAATCTTGGACAACGTCTGCAAAGACAAAGTGGAGTTGGTTAGTCGATCATAACGAGACGGATTGCCGCGCCATGGAATTGCTCATTAAGCACCATCGCAAGCTTTCCTGAATGCCCTTGGACTGACCGTGAGGACGACTCCCTCCTACCTAATCCTCACCTCTATCATATGAAATCCATCTTCAACCCTCCTGGATCACCACCGCGAAGGCATTGTGATCATGGATGCTCTCGTGGTTGACGGCCTTCACTGAGAAGGAGGCGACCCGGCTGTCCTCGCGCAGGATGATCGCCGCGTTGCGCACGACGTCCTCCACAAAGACCGGGTTGTCGTAGGCCTGCTCGGTGACGTGCTTCTCGTCTTCCCTCTTGAGCAGGGAATAGATCGGTGCGGACCCGGACCGCTCAGCGACCTCAACGAGGTCCTCGATCAGGACCATCTCCCAGGAGCCCTTGTCATCCTTGACCGGCTTCACGTCGATGGTCACGTATCCCCTCTGGTTGTGGGCGCCATACTCACTGATTTCCTTGCTGCACGGGCACAGGGTCGTGACCGGTGTCTCAACACGCAACGTGAACTCATCCTCCGCCCCGTTCGACTCGCCGATGAAGGTGCAGTGGCAGCGGACCTTGGCCGGCATCCCGGTCACCGGGGCCTCCCTGGTGACAAAGTAATTGAATCCGACCTCGATCTGGGTGCTCTGCGCGTCCAGCCGGTCCTTCAGGTCATGGAGGATGTCCGGCAAGGTGCGCATGGTGACCTCGCCCTCGTGCTTGGCGAGGACCTCGAGGAACCGGCTCATGTGGGTCCCCTTGAAGTGGTGTGGCAGGTGCACGGACATCGAGACCTTCGCCGAGACAGGGATCGGGTTGCCGTCTCGGTCCATGACGTGGATCGGGTATTCCAGATCGGATACCCCGACCCGGTCAATGGCGATGCCGCGATCATCTAAACCGGCCTGGATGTCCGGCAGTGGCTTATCCGACATCGTTGCCTCCTTGTTCATACTCAGCCCAGGACGTTGCGGTTTCCCAGACACGGACCCGGACGATCCGGACCTCCGAGCGCAACGGGTATCGGGCATCCTGGCTGTTGGAATAACCGGCCAACCTCTCACTGAACGCGTCATGGATGACCTTCGCCATGACCTCGGTGGTCGGGTCCTGCGAGGCAAACCCGATGACCCTCTCCCCGTAACGCTCCTTGAAATCTGCGTAGGCCGGGTCATCCGTGTTCATGCAGATGGCATGGTCCAGGCTCTCAAGGTAGTCCTCGACCGCCTCCTTGATGACCTTGAAGTCACAGACCATCTCGTTTTCATCCAGCTCATCGGCCTCGACCACGAACTCCACCTTACGGGTATGGCCGTGCGGAAATCGGCACTTGTCCGGGTGCTTGGACAGCATGTGGCCGTTCTCGATGTCGATCGTCTTGCAGATGCGGTATGGCATATTGAACTCTGAAATTAAGAATAACCCCAAACTGATCAGCAATCCAAGGATCAAGTCCCCCTCGTATTGCCAAAGAGATCAAGGTGAAGCCGTCGACAATACCTGTAACCGTTGTCCCTGCAAATATCGATCAGGGTATTTTCGCGTTCACGGGTCTGCTCCGCGGTGGTTCCTTCCGGCATGAGCATGACCTTGTGCGGCGGGACTCCCTCCCCGAGCCCGGCGACCAGGCCCTTGATCTCCTCAAGGTCCCCGGGGCCTTCGACCACGAACTTGAGCTGGAAAGGGTAACGGCTGATCCACTCGCGGATAATGTCCGGCTGCAGGCGCGCCTGCTCATGCTTGCCGGCCCAGCCATCGCCCACCTGGTCCGGATTTGGAGTCGAATTGCCCAGCTTCGGGCTCAATGAGGCGAGGTCGCACTCGATTTCGCCCGGGCTGACCGTCGCCGCGGTCTCAATGGTCAGGTGATAACCTTCCGCCCTCAGGGCAGCCATCAGTTCATGGACGCCCTTGGCCACCATCGGCTCTCCGCCCGTGACCACGCAGTGCCGTGCCGGGAACTTCCTGACCTCGGCAAGGACAGCATCAATGTCAATGTCCTCCCCTTCCGGCTCCCACGACGCGTATTTGGTATCACACCAGCTGCAACGCAGGTTGCACCCGGAAGTGCGCACGAAGGTCGAGGGGACGCCGGTCAGCTCACCTTCTCCCTGGATGGAGTAAAAGATCTCGGAAATCAGCATCGCTTATCAGGTCCCCGGATCCCGGACGGCCGCGCTGTATTCGGTGGGGTCCTTGAAGTCGGCGAGATGGAACGCCTCGCGCCGCTCGACACAGGTCCCGCACACCCCGCAATGAATTTCCCCGCCCTTGTAACAGGACCAGGTCTGCGAGAAGTCCACGCCGAGCACATTGCCACGGTTGACGATGTCCTCCTTACGTATGTCGATGAACGGGCGCAGCAGCCTCACATTGGCGTAGGTGCCGGCATCAATGGCCTGCGCCATCGGCGACATGAAGTCCTCCCGGCAGTCGGGATAGATCGCGTGGTCTCCCGAGTGAGCGGCAATGACCAGGCCCTTGACTCCCCTGCTCTCGGCGACACCCGCGGCGACTGCCAGCATGATGCCGTTGCGAAACGGCACCACGGTCGACTTCATGCTCGCCTCCTCGTAGTGACCTTCCGGGATGTCGCCCCCGGACTGGAGAAGGTCCGAGGAGAAGTGCTCGTTAATAAATCCCAGGTCGATGACCTCATGCTCGACGCCGATTTCCTCGGCATGCCACCGGGCGAAGGGAATTTCACAGGCATTGTGCTTGGAGCCGTAGTCAAAGCTCAGGGCCAGTGCCACCTCGTGCTCGGCCCGGGCGTGGTAAAGGGCACACACCGAGTCCATCCCGCCACTGAGAAGAACGACCACTTTCATCGGGATTTTCTTTTTGCTCCTGAAAAGGCTCAGGGATGGGAAACCTCAACCGAGAGGCTGATCCCGCCACGCGCGGCGAACTCTGCGCGCATCTCCAGGCCCCTCGGGGCGACCGCGGCAATGATGTCATCGGCGATGCGGTTGGCGACCGCCTCGTTGAAGGCCGCGCAGTTGCGGTAAGAGGCGAGGTAGAACTTCAGGGACTTGGTCTCAATGCAGAGCTTGTCGGGCACGTAGCGGATGCTGATCAGTGCGGTGTCCGGCTGGCCGGTGACCGGGCACAGTGAGCTGAACTCCGGACAGTCCAGTTCAATCCAGTAGTCCCTGTCCGGGCTCGGGTTGTCAAAGGTCTCAAGGGTTGCCTCCTCGGGCGAGGCCGGGAACGGCACGTCGGAGTTGCCCAGCAGGGTCAGCCCAGGAGATTTCTCGTTGTCGTTACTCATTGGTGGTGAGGGGTAGGAAAACGGCAATTTCGCCATCCTGCAAGGAAAGGCTCAACGAAAAAGGACCGGCTCACTGCCCCTGTGCAAATTCAAGGAGCCGGCGCGCCAGGACCTCCTCGAAGCGTCCCCCTCTGGGCTCTGCGTTCATCAGGAACACGAAACCGGTCCCCTGCCCTTCTGGAATGCGCAACCGTCCATGTAATTTCTCCTGTCCCTGTGCGCCATCCCCCTTGCGATGATCTCGGGACCGCTTCCCGCAGCGGACAAGAAAGCAGAACCTGAGTCCGGTCACCCACGTCCATCCTACGCGCACTGTTTCAAGGAAGAGATAAAGGGAATTAAGGGGGTATAATTCCGGGTTGCCTTGCGCGGTCGCTAGCGTGTCTGCCGATTCAGCACGCGTCCCTGTCGTCCGTTCAAGGAACCCTAAGTCGATTACATCCTATCACCGGTAATCAGTCAATACTTTATTTTCCGTGTGACAGTTCCGTCACAGGCCCGGATACCTTACTCGCTGCCCTTGAGCGGAATCCGCGTATAGGGGCTTGATATGTAGGAGGAGTAACTTGCCGACTTGTATTTGATCCGCTTGCGGTGATTGCTGAAAAAATCAATGGTTTTGCTGCCGGGCTTGAGGGCAATCTGCGCCTGCCAGGTATTTGTCGCCTCATCCCGTTCCATTTCCATCCACTGCTCATCAGGAATCAGCTCACGGATATACCCGGCACTGCCGTCCGGGGGACGATCATACATCCACCAGATCCGGCCACTCTCGGCGACGCTCCCCGGCTTGAATGTTACACTGACGGAAAGCTTGCCATTCTCAATGCGTGAACTTACTGACGGCGGCTCAAGGAGAGGCTCAACCCCCTCAAAGAAATGCTCTGCCAGCCAGGCATTCTTGTTCTGTTGGCCCCTTTCAGCCTGCGGGTGCCCGCGCCTGAGGCTGTGCCCGGAATTGGCGGCAAGATAGACCGGGATTTGCGGGTGGC
>JAAESJ010000222.1 GCA_024229495.1 Verrucomicrobiaceae bacterium
CATCATCCGGCTCACCACCCAGTCACCGTATTCCGTGAGATGGATACCGTTGAAGGTGAGCCTGCGATCCGGGTGCCTTGCTATCCACCTGCCCGTGGGCTCCATGAGATTCAAAAAGCGCACGCCTTCCCGTGCAGCCACTTCGGCAGAAGCTGCGGTGTATCGCTTCAAGTTCTCATTGCGGCGAAATTGATCAGCCACAACCCCACCCGCGGCTTCAAAGGCCAGGGGCGAGACCAGGACAATGCGCGGGGAAGACGTTCCATTGAACTGCTCTCCCTGAAGGTCATTCAGAAAACGGGTCAATCCCGCTTGATAGCCCTCCACGCCGGCAGCACCGGCAAAGGATTCATTAAGCCCAAAACAAAGAAAGAGAAGATCCGCCTTGTGTTCCTTAAGCTCCTCAAAGAGATCAGGAAAGCCCCTGGGCCGAATCTGCAAGTCCACCTCGTCCGCCGACCAAGCCATGTTGCGCACCCGCAACCGGTGCTCAGGAAAACGACAGTGCAGGAAGGTCTCAAAATACCCGAAGAGCTGCATGCGCTCGGCAAAGGTATTGCCAAGGATCACGATACTCTCCCCCTTATGAACCGGCAGAGGCCGTGCCACCAGTCCACTGCCCGCGGCGAGGACGGCCACAAGCACAATGACAAGGCGATGGAAGGAAACGATCATGTCCTGAAAGCATCTTAGCCGGAATCCTTCCCGGGAAGAAATCACAAAATGCCCCGCCGTATTCCCCGGCAGGATTTACTCGCCACAATCCACCGTAATCGCCGCACTGAATACCAGTCCCGGGTCACCCCGCTGGGCAAGGGTCCGGGAAATGACCCCGATACTCCGCTCGACCTTGCCCTTGAACACGGGCTTGCCACCGGAAATTACCTCGATCGGCTGATCAAGGTCGGCCATGGAATCATTGAGCAGGATCGTCAGGCACATGAGCTCACCGGAATCCTCGACGATGAATTTCTGTCCCTTCCGGGAAGCGACAATCATCTGCCCTCCCCTTCCATGGCCGGCCAGCAGGGCCAGCCAGTAACTGCGCTCATGGGTGACATTGTCCTGCTTCCAGACAATTTTTTCCGGGAACCTGCGCCGCTCGTATTTTGCCATCCACGGGACTGCCACCTTGTCCTCAAGATCCATCCAGTGGCCCTTGCCCTCGTAAATTTTCACGAAATGCTCGTAGCCACCCGGGTCCCCCTTGCGCAGCTCGGCAAGCTTCTTCTGCCAGTTGGCGGCAACACCATTGCGGTTATAGGCCCCGTCACGCCCGCCAACCTGCAAGGCAAAGGGAATATTGCGCAAACCCACCGGGGAAGTCTCATTGGGATGGCCGGCCATCATTGCCGCGGCGGCAAAGCGGTCCGACATGCGCGGGGCCAGTTGATAGACACCATCGCCACCCGCCGAGTAGCCCATCAGGTAAACCCGCTCGGGATTGACATCTTCGAAGACCACCAGATTGGTGATCAACCGGTCAAAAAGAGGGTCAATGTGTCCCTGGTGCCAGAGGTTCCAGGTGTCTGTCGGCGCACGGGGGGCCAGGTAGATTCCCTCGGCCGGCTGGTAAAGGCGCAGCTGGTTGCGCCACTGCTGGTCGTTTACCCTTGCCGGGGCCCCTCCCCCGCCGTGCATCGAAATATAAAGGCTGCGTCCGCCTTTGGGTTTCTCGCCAAAGGTAGTGAAGTTAAAACGCAACGTCTCCTTGCCAATCGTAATGGCCTTCGCCTGCATCTCCTTTGCGCGCGTGGCACGAACCATCGCGGCATGGTCCTTGACCAGCATCACCTCAGCCTGTTCAGCCTCCTCCCCGGACAACGGCATGTCAGCAAATGCCTGGTCAGCCAGCGAAGGGCGCTTATCACGGTCAAGAGCCAGCCACTTGCCCAATAAATCCAGCGTTCCCTCCTTTTCCCCCGCCAGGGACACAAGGGGCAAAAACAACAATAATAAGAATGCTCTCATGATAGAATAAAAACCTGCAGTTAACTACAGCACCTTGCGATGCTTAAAATGAGGCAGGGACACCTCCATGAAGACATCCCCCTCCTGCCGATAACCAAGGGCTTCATAGAAGCTCATGACCACCTCCCGCGCATGCAGGGTCACTTCAGTGTATCCGAGGCTGCGAACATGTTCCTCGGAAAAATGAACCAATGCACGGCCAATCCCCTGACCCTGCAAGTGAGCGGCCACCACCACCTGCTGCATCTTGATCACCTTTCCATCAACCGGCTTGAACTGTAAATAGGCATGCACCGTCCCGTTATCATCCCGTCCGACCACATGGATAAAGCTCGACTCGGCATCCAGATCCTCATCAAAGAGGCTCAACCCAAGCGGCTTGCGCAGCATCCCATCACGCAAGAGGCAGGCCTGCTCATAGGCATGCGAGCCGTGCTCTATTATGGAAAAATCGAGGGAATCCTGCATCTAAGGTTAACCTGTTTCAGGCATGAAGGTCGGCATCAGCACACCGTTGACCGGCGGACATTCGCCGCGCACCTGGCCAAGGTGCATTTCGCAATTGCGTGCCCCCCACCCGTATAAGGTGGCAACCAACTCCCCCTGGTCAACCGGGACCAGAAAAACCGGCGCCCCGCCCCGGTGACGGGCGTTTAGCTCAGCATGGACAAGGGCGGCAGATTCCTGCCATCCGGCCGAGACACCCGGCCCGAGCATCTTGCTGCCATCATGCTTCACTGAGCAGAGAAATCCACTGATGCCCCCATCTTCCCCCTCAATGACTGATACGCCCCAGATGCCCGCGGCATTTTCAATGAAGTGGACAAAGTCCTGCTCCCTCCTGATACCGTTGAGCCTCATCTCAAGGTCGGCCATCGCCACCGCATCGCCCGGCAACGCGTCACGCACCCGCGCAACACCTGCAGGAGGAGCCGTCTCAAGGCCGCCATCGGGCACGGGCAGGATCATGTCCTGAAAAGTGGCATAGGGAACAAAGCCCCGGCGCGTATATAGCGAGAAGGAATCCAGATTCATGGCACTGGAGACCAGCCGCACGGGCTTGGCATCCGCATCGGCAAGGGAAAGGACTTCATCAAGTATCCTTGTTGCCACTCCCTGCCCGAAATAGTCGGGATGGGCATTCATGATGCCCAGCGAATAATGGGTTTGCCGGGGGTGAAAGAAACAGGAACCTGCCAGGCGCCCATTGGCTTGATCCTCGGCAATAATGCAGCACCCGGGATCCAGTGCCTCGTAAACCTCGGTAAAAACCCGGCAGGAAGTCACTTCCCCGCCAAAGACATTCTTGTCAAAATGGGCTTTATACCACGCGTTTGTCGATTCAAATACCAGGCGTATCACGGCCTCCCGGTCGGGGTCCTGCATCCTGCGCAACTTGATTGATGACGATGGCATTGTTGAAAACTTCAAGTGTTGGCATGTTTAGAGGCAACTACTCTTGCCGCTTTCGCCCTTGCGGTGATCTCCTCCCAGTTTCCCGAGGCAATGACATCCCTCGGGGCCAGCCAGGAACCTCCCACCGCAGCGACCATTTCTCCTGACAGGTAATCACCCATGTTGTCCACACTCACTCCTCCAAGCGGGATATACTTCAGCCCCAGGTGCGCGTATGGCGCCGAGATATTCTTCAGGTGCTTAAGCCCGCCGCTGCTGCCAGCCGGAAAAAACTTGAGCACCTCACAACCGAAAGGCAATGCCCGTTCAATGTCCGAGGGGGTCATGATCCCGGGAGCAAAGGGTAAGCCTGCGGCACATGCCGTCTCGATCACCTCAGGATTGGTTCCGGGGGCAACACCAAACGCCGCCCCTGCATCCAGCACCTTTTCCACCTGTCCCGGGTCAATGATGGTTCCTATGCCCACCAGCATTTCCGGGACCGCTTCCCAGATTGCAGCCAGGGAAGGCAGTGCCGCCTCAGTACGCAGGGTCAACTCCATGGCATCAACCCCGCCGGCTAGCAGTGCCTCAGCCACCGGCACGGCATCCTCCACCCGATCAATCATCAGGACGGCAAGCACCCCTGCCGCTGACAGTCTCATGGGAATGGGGTCGTCAGTTTTCATCAAGCAACCGTGTGCACAAAGCGCCATTGATCAAGGCGAAAAATCCATGCGCCCAATTCGCGCTCTGCCTCGCTGCCCCGGTCCGGAATCATTAGATGCTTTTTATCCCTTGCTCCCCTGATCCCGCGGAGCAAGCCGGCGCAAGGTGTCGGCCTTGATTTCGGCATCCGTAATCCTTTCCGCCCAGGCAATTGCCGCCTCGCGGTTATCACGCGCTGCAGAGAATGCGTAATCCTGGATTGCTTCATCATAAGCCGGGCCAAGCTCCCGGGAAGCCAGCCACTGGCCGGCTGCAGCAAAGTCCTCGCGGATATAATCCTCAAAACGCTCCCCGATGGCATGCCTCTGCCCGGAGACCTCAGCCGGTAATTGCGTCAACCACTCCAGTTCCTCGTTGATAGGGCCCGCCGCCCTGCGTGCCGCGCGCTCCAGCCCGTCAGAGGTAATGAATGGCTGCTCCGAATTATCCAGGATAAACTGCATCGCAGCATCAGGATCGTCGCCGGCCATTCGATCAAGGGCAATCCCGGCGGCATACCTCTTGTACGACAGCATGTCGTTTTCCTCAATGCTATGGTCAATGCCGTTAACCCAATCCGTGATCCCGTTTATCCCGCGTTGCTCTAAAAGAGCCGTTGCCAGCTGATCCATTTGCACCCCGCGCGCGCGACTTTTCTCATTCTTCTCAGAATAAGCAATTGCACCATCGAGATCATTCTGCAGCATTTCCCGCATCACGGCATAATGCATCCACTGCCGTGTGCCGGAATCCTTGACCCCGGCGACATACTCTTTTGCACCCTCCGGGTCACGTGTTGCCCAACCGGACATTGCCGATGTCCCGGCACGCGAATCCCGGCGTGCTGACTCGGAATCAAACGCATAGGCAATGGCATCCTCACCCGCAAGCCTTCCCCATGCATACATGAAATCCCTGAAATGCCTGTTCGCCTCCTCACTTTTTGGACCATTTTCAAAAGCGGCAAGCACCTCCGCTACATTACCGGCATTGAGATTGATCAATAACTCAGCAATGCGCGCATTGCGCCGCAGGGGATCAGGATCGGACAGAGCCGATACCATGCGGCGCCCTGCCGTCCCGGGCCGGGAATCCACCTTGCCGGAAGATTTGCCGCCTGCAGCTGATCCCTTACCGCTGCTCAGGGAGCGATCCAAAGCCGATACCAAAGACCCTGAATGACCGGCACCGGCTTTTGCTCCAGCCTTGGAACCGGACCTCGCCCCATCAGGATCCTCACCCTGCCCGCCAAGGATAAATGCAACCAGGACAGCGGCTGCCCAGATCATGTTCAACATGACAAGTTTTCCTTTCTTGATATCCATGACATTGTCATTTTCATCTTCAGTGCAGAAAAAAGCAATCCGCAATCCATCACTGTTGACAAACCACACCCGCTCCCGCAAAAGGTGGACAATGCACACTGCCATTGAATCTCCATGCGTATGGCACGGTGAAGAGCTCTTCAGCCGTACTGACTGGCTGCACCAGCTCAATGCGGAACATCTGGAGCAAATCGAATCCCTGAAGGAGGAGAACGGGAAGCCCACCCACGAGCTGAACAGATTGTGCTCGGGCATCCGCAACTCACTCGAGAACCACTCAGGGGCAACCCTGGTCCGTGGGCTGCCGATCGAAAATCTTGGGGAAGAGTGCGCAAAAAAACTTTTCCTCAAACTCTCTTCACACATTGGTCATCCTGTTTCACAAAGTGCTGATGGAGACCTTGTGTTCAGCGTCCGGGACGCGGGATATCAGGATGATGATCCCCGTTCCCGCGGGCCAAATACCAGCAAGAAGCTGACATTCCACTCTGATCGTTGTGATATCATCGGCTTCCTGTGCCTCAGGCAGGCCAAATCCGGTGGCGAAAATGACATCGTCAGTTCCGCGGCAATCCACAACCTTTTGCTCAAGGACAGCCCTGAACTTCTCCAGGAGCTCTACCGTCCCTTCTATTACAAGTGCCACAATGTCGATGCCGGCAACACCAAGCCCTACTGCCGCCAGCCGATTTTTTCACTCACCCGAGACAAGTTTGCCTGCAACTTGCTACGCGTCTTGATCGACCGCGCCTATGCCATGCCGGAACTACCCGACATGACCGATGTCCAGCGCGAGGCACTGGATGCCATTGAATCGCTCGCCAATCAACCCGGAATACGAGCCGGCATCCTGCAACAGCCCGGCGACATGCTCTTCATGAACAACTGGGTCACCCTGCACCGGAGGTCCGGGTTTGAGGATTACCTCGAGCCTGAGCGCAAGCGCCACATCCTTCGCGTCTGGATATCCCCGCCAAACAACCGGCAAATTGATCCACTCTTCATGGACAATTACGGGGCGGTTGATGCCGGGAGCATCCGTGGCGGAATGACCCCGGTGATTAACCGGGAACAATGAAGGGCCAGAACTTCGGAATTAGCCAGGTCGCCACCAGCCAAAGGATAAGGTTCAGGGGCACCCCGACCCGAAGAAAATCCGAGAACTTGTAGCCGCCGGCACCGTAGACATAGGTGTTGGTCTGGTAGCCAATCGGGGTCGCAAAGCTGGCACTGCAGCCAAACATCATGGCAACGATAAAGGGTCGCGCATCCACCCCGAGCGCCACCGCAATACTGATGACAATTGGCGTCAACAGGACAGCAACGGCATTATTGCTGATCAACTCGGTAAGAATGGAACTGAGCAGGTAAACCGCCGCAAGAACAACCACCGGTGAGGAATCCCCGAAAACCGCCATGACCCCGTCGGCCATCAACTGGGCCCCGCCGGTAACCTCCATGGCCTTTCCTACGCCCAGCATCCCAATGATGAGGAAAATGATATTCCAGCTCACCGCATTGTAGGCATCAGCCGGGTCCAGGCAACGCGTGGCAAGCATCGCCAGGGCTGCCAACAGAGCAAGGATGACGATCGGCTGGGAGCTGGTCGTCGCGGCAATGATAAAGCCGAAGGTAATCCCGGCAGCAAGCAGGACCTTTCTCCTGCGAATAGGCTGCTCCGGGGGCTCCGAAAGGCTCACGAAATCCTTTTCCCCCTGCACCCGGGCAATCGCCTGCCGCGGCCCCTCAATGAGCAAGCTGTCGCCGGCATGAATCCGGACATCCTCGAAGTTCTTCCTGAACTCGCCGCTTTGGCGATGAATGCCAAGGATTAGGACACCGAACCGCTGCCGGAACTTCAGTTCCCTGAGGGACTTGCCTATCATCCGACTCTGCGGACCAATAATACCCTCCATCAACAGAGCCGGACGCCTCTCAAGAGTCTCGAGCTTCAGGTTTTGATAGGACGTCAGGAGCAACCCGTCAGTATCCTTAAGCTCCTGAAACTCCTCACCGTGCACAGAGATAAGGATGCGGTCACGCTCCTCGATCACCAGTTCGTCGAGCGGGGTTTCAAGCGGGTTACCGCGCCGTCGAACCTCCAGGACCCGTGCTTCCTTGATCTCCTTGAACAAGGTCTCAGGCAGAGTGCTGCCTACCAGTGATGAACCGGGCTGAACAATCACCTGGGTCAAAAACTCGCGCTCCTCAGTCCTGGTGAGGTCAATCGATTGGGAATCTCGTGCAGGGAGGAGTTTCCTGCCAACCGTCAGCATATAGACGAATCCGATCGCGGCATAGATGATGCCCAGCTTTGTCAGCTCGAACATCGAGAAAGGCTCCAACCCAAGCTCCTGAGCCTTGCCGTCAATGATCAGGTTGGTCGAAGTCCCGGTAAGCGTGCATGTTCCTCCAAGAATACAGGCAAAGGAAAGCGGAATAAGAAGTCGCGATGCCTTCAACTCCGACGACCTTGCCAGTGAAATCACAATGGGTAGAAAAACCACCACCACCGGGGTATTATTGACAAAAGCGGAAAGCACCGCACCGGTCACCATAAGAATCACCAGCACCCTGAGCTCCTTGACTCCGGCCACCCTGCGGAAACCGGTCCCGAGGGCACGAATACAACCACTCTTCTCGAGCCCCGCGCTCAGCACAAACATGCAGGCAATGGTCAGCGGAGCCGCATTGCTGAAAGCCCCGAGCAAGTGCTCCTTGCCCAGCACCGCTGCCTCCTCGCCAAAAAGACCAGGCAACAGGACGATCCCAAGGGAAAACATGGCAACCATGTCTGGTGGCAGCCACTCCCGGAAAAACGCCAGCATGGCAAAGACAAGCACCCCGAAAACAAGGAACATCTGCCAATGCACGCTAAAATATTGAATCAAGTCACCCACAAGCCGAACTTTAATGGAAAAATTGGTATTTGGCGACTCCATCAATCTCGATAGGATCACCTTAACCAACTGCAACGTGCCCGATAATCCCTCATTACGCGACCGAGAACTTGCCGATCGCTACCTTGACCAGCCCGCAATCATGCCCGGGGAGGTGCGTGAGCGTATCAGTGCAATTACTGGTGGCGAGACTATAGAGCTCTACGCTCTGGCTGACCTGAATCCCACGCACCAGCTCACTGAGGAATGGATTGCCCTTACCGAGACCAAGCTGGTCACCATGCGTGATGGCAATGTTTCACTAATTGAACGCCAAAACATCGGGGAAGTGCGTGAACAACCCTCCTTAAGCGGCAGCATCCTTACCATTGTCGATAAAGATCAGCAGGATCCACTCGCCCTCCTGCGCTACACCCATCGCCAGAAGGACGCCGTGGGAAACATCGCCTTTGTGCTCAAGCAGGAACTGCTGGGGCACAAGGTCCCCGTCGGGGATGATGCAGACACGTCCTACCTCACCAGCCTTACCACACCGATCAAAAAAGCACAGGCCACTGTTTCCCAGAAAAAATTAACCGTCATCTGGCGACTGCTGGCCTACTTGAAGCCTTACCGCAAGAAGGTCATTACCGGGTTGCTAGCCGGCGCCCTGCTGGCTATCGCTTCAATCATCCCGCCATGGCTTGCCCGCCACATCATTGATGACGTGCTGGGACAGGCATCCCCGGCAGACGAACGCACATGGGAAGTTGCATGGACCCTGGTCACGGCAATCACCGCCGCCTACCTGCTCAGGTTGCTCTTCCTGTGGATTCGCCTCCACGTAATGTCAATCATGGGGGAATATGTCGCCCATGACCTGCGCAACGATGTCTACGCACACATCCAAAAGCTCAGTGTCTCCTACTTTTCAAAAACACAAACCGGCTCGGTGATCAGCAGGGTTGGAGCGGACACAGACCGCATATGGGAATTCATCGCCTTCGGCGTTGTCGAGGTTTCACTATCCGCAATCACCCTTATCGTCCTATCCATAGGGCTGCTGATGATGGACCTGCAACTCGGACTGGTCATGGTCCTGCCTGTACCGTTCATGGTATGGGCGATCATCATAAACGGCCGGAGCATGCAGCGATTGTTCACCCGCGCATGGCGCAAATGGTCAAGCCTCAATGATGTCATTGCCGACACCATCCCCGGCATCCGGGTCGTCAAGTCCTTCAACCAGGAAAAACACGAGCAGAAGCGATTCGGTGAACGCAACGCAGACACCATGGAGACCTTTAACTTTGTGCACCGCAACTGGACAAAGTTCTGGCCGCTGCTGATGCTCATGATTCATCTGGTAAGCATTGCAATATGGTGGTTCGCCCTACCACGGCTGATGCCCGGGGCTGACGGATCTGACCCTGACCTCTCCCTCGGAAAATTCGTCGCCTTCCTGCTCTACGCCGGGATGTTCTTCCAGCCAATCGAGGTCTTCGGTCAAATGGCACGCATGGTAAACCGCTCGCTGAGTTCCGCGCGCCGGGTCTTCGACCTGATGGATACCGAATCCGAGTTGCCGCGACCAACACAGGCTGAGGTGCTCAATCCACTGCGTGGTGAAGTGGAATTCGACCAGGTCTATTTCGGTTACGATTCTGTGCGACCCGTCCTGCAGGACATTTCATTCACGGCAGTTCCCGGCGAAATGATCGGCGTGGTTGGCCATTCCGGCGCCGGAAAAACCACCCTCAGCAACCTGATTGTCCGCTTCTATAATGTCACCAGTGGCACCATCCGAATTGACGGGCATGATCTCAACTCCATTGATCTGGGAAGTTTCCGCCGGCAGGTGGGCATGGTTCAACAGGACCCTTTCCTCTTTCACGGGACAATACTGGAAAATATCCGCTACGGCATGCAGGATGCCTCCAAAAGCAGGATCATTGAAGCCGCGCATGCGGCAAATGCCCATGAATTCATCTGTGGTCTTCCTCAGGCATACGACACCATGGTGGGCGAGCGCGGACATACCCTTTCAGGGGGAGAGCGACAGCGAATTTCAATCGCTCGCGCCGTATTGAGCGACCCAAAGATACTGATCCTTGATGAAGCCACCAGCAGCGTTGACTCGGAAACGGAAGCGAAAATCCAGGATGCTCTTGACCGCCTGACCCTGGGGCGCACCACCTTCGCTATCGCCCACAGGCTATCGACATTGCGCCGGGCCGACCGCATCATGGTCTTCAAGGACGGACGCATTGCCGAGCAGGGCAGCCACTCCGAACTTATCAAGATTGAAGGCGGGGTATACCGTAAGCTGAGCGAAATGCAGAAAATCAACTCTAAGGAAAATGTCTCTACCTGATATCAACCTGAGCAACAGCGGCCAATTACAGGTTGTTTGCGGATCAGAAACCACGGCAGTTCGTGTGCAGCCCTGTTTCCCGCTTTCCGATCCCAACCGGTTCTTCTCCCTGCTTGACGCCGACGGCAATGAGGTCTGCATGGTGGAAGATCCCTCCGGCCTTGAACCATCCGGACAGGCAGCCCTGTCAGCGGCTATTGCCGATGCGGCATTCACCATCAAGGTCACAGCCATTGAGTCAATCAGCAACGATATTGACCTGCGCATCTGGAAAGTGCTGACAAGCTCAGGGTCGCGAACCTTTGAAACCCGGCTCGGTTCCTGGCCCCGAAAACTCGAGGATGGGGGTGTCCTGATCCAGGACATCGCTGAGGATCTCTATCACGTTGAAAATGTTGAGTCCCTTGATCCGAAATCCCGGCAACTTCTTTGGGCGTTTTCTGACTAGAAGCCATGATTGATCCTGACGAATTCGCCGAGACCATGGCTGAAATCAGCAACACTCATATGCCTTTTGGCAAATACGGCCCCGGTCAATGTCCTCCCAAGGGCTTACCCATCTACGAGTTGCCCTTTGAATACCTGGAATGGTTCCAGTATAACGGCGGACTTCCCGGCGGACGCCTCGGGGAACTGCTGGAGCTCGTCTACCATATCAAGAAGGACGGCGCGGGAGAGGTCTTTGCTCCATTGAGGTTGAAGGCCCGGGGGGGCCTGAAAAAAAAACACAAGCCTCCGCAGCAATATCGTTTTGAATAAAGCGATTTACGGAAAGAATTCCCACCCTTGAACCCTTAAAAAATGTTCAGGAAACATCTAATAAGTCTCCAAACTCCCGCGTTAAGGCATTAACATCACTTCATTCCCATGAGATTTTTCCCTATACTTGCCATCACCCTCTGCTCTTTTCTTGCGATCCCCAGCGGTAAAACCGGTCCTATTGAGGATGCCCGAAGCAAGGCCGAAAAACTCAGGAAAGCCGGTAACTCGAAGGAGGCCTTCGAGGCCTACAAGGGCCTGCTGATGAATGATGCCAATTCCGGGAAAGCGGCAGCAGAAGACCTGCAGAACGCCTGGAGTGCCCTCAACAACCTCGGTCAGGTCGTCCTGATGGATGAATTCCTTGAGATCGTCATCCAACAATATCCGCAGGACTGGAGAGTGCTCGCCCGTGCCGGAAGCATCCAATTAAGAATCCCGCAATGGGGATACATTATCGGTGGCGAGTTCAAGCGCGGTCACCACCGCGGTGGCGGCAGACAGGTAAACTCGCAGAAACGTGACCGTGTCCGCGCACTGTCCCTCATGGAAAAGGCGATGAAAATAGCGCAAAATGATGAGGACAAGGCGGCCGTGGCCGACCTTTACCTGGAGTTTGCCAATGCCATTGGTTCCAACAGGGGAAGAACTGAGTCCTGGCGGCTTCAATATCTCACGGACTTCAACAAGTTACCGGACTGGGACGAGGGCAGATACCACGGTGCACGTGACGTCGGCGCACCGGTCGATGCCGAGGGCAAGCCGATCCTCTACGCTATCCCGGAGACCTGGGAAAAAGCTGCCAATGACGGGGAGCGCTGGCGTTACCTGCTGACAGAGGCCGCTGAACTTGCCCCGAACCGGGCCGGCGAAATCATGTTCCGCTGGAGCTCTTTCCTGCGGAACCAGTTCGGTGTCGAGAGGATGCGCCAGTGGGGGTTCGGGGGATTCTTCGGAGGGCACAGCCCGGATGACGGCAAGGGGAACGAAAGCGGCACCTACGAGTTGCACACCCTCAAGCAGAATGAGACGATCGCTCGCCTCGCCACCGGCATAAAGCGCCTCAGCCTGCCTGACGAGCACAATCACATTTTCATCCTCAAGCAGATCGCCGCCCTGCCCGACAATTCATCGGCTGAACGCGCCACCAATGATCTTGCCGGTATTTTTGAAAACCGTCGACAGTATCCCCTGGCGGCAAAATACTGGCAGGAGAGCATCAAGAAATTTGGACCCGGGAACAACAAGCGGAAAGTCAAAAGCCTCGACCAGATCCTGAACAATTGGGGACGCTTTGACGGCAGCCAGTCACATGCTGCCGGAAAGAAGCCTGTGCTGGGATTTGTCTTCCGCAACGGCGAGCGGGTGGACCTCAGTGCCTACTCCATTGATGTGCCCACCCTTCTTGACGACGTCAAGGGTTACCTCAAGAGCAACCCGGCGAAAATCGACAATCACCGCATGAATATCGGCAACATCGGATACGAGCTAGTCCACGAGAAGTGGAAAAAATACGTGGGAAAGAAAGTCGCCGAATGGGACCTGCGGCTGGAGCCACGTGAAAACCACTGGGACCGGCGCATTGACATTGTCGCTCCCATGAAAAAACCGGGAGCCTACCTGTTGCGGGCCAGAATGCAGGACGGCAACACCTCAAATATCGTTGTCTGGATTGCCGACACGGCAATCGTCCGCAAGCCCCTCGACCAGAAATCCTACTACTTTGTTGCCGATGCCCGCAACGGCAAACCCGTGGCCAAGGCCAACCTCGAGTTCTTTGGCTACCGCTACGAACACCTCAGGCAGAAGAAGGGTCTGCCGGGTATCCTTCCCCAGAGGCGCTTTAATATCATCACTAAGCAGTTCGCCGAATTCACCGACGCCGACGGCCAGGTTATCCTCGACCAGGAACAGATGCCCCGACAGATGCAATGGCTGATCATCGTGAGCAGTGACGACGGCAGGTTCGCCTATCACGGCTTTAACGGGGTATGGTACAGCCAGCGTCACGATGCACAATACAAGGCCACCAAGACACTTTTCGTTACTGACCGACCGGTCTACCGCCCCGGACAGGACGTGGAGTTCAAGGCCTGGTTACGCCACTCACAATATGACAAGGAGGATGAAAGCCAATTCGCCGGGAAAAGTTTTTCCGTGCTAATCAACAACCCGAAAAACCAGAAAATTTACGAGAAGATTCTCAAGGCAGACGAGTTCGGCGGAATCGCTGACAAGATCACCCTCCCGGAGGGCGCCATGCTGGGATCATACCGGATTTATGCGAGGAATGTCCGTGGCCCTCAAAATCCCGGACAACACGGCGGCAACACCTTCCGCGTTGAGGAATACAAGAAACCGGAGTTTGAGGTGAAAATTGATGCTCCTGCGGAACCCGTGATGCTGGGCGAGAAAATCACGGCCAAGGTCAGGGCTAACTATCTCTTTGGTGCGCCAGTGCAGAATGCCACCGTCAAGTATAAGGTCATGCGCAGCGAACACGACAGCAGGTGGTTTGCGCCAATGCCATGGGACTGGTTCTACGGCTCCGGGTATTGGTGGTTCGGATACGATTACAACTGGTATCCGGGCTGGCGCAGCTGGGGTTGCAGGGCACCTGTTAAATGGTGGTGGCCACGTGGCCACATGCCCCCGGAGGTCGTTCTTGAGAACGAGGTCACAATCGGTGAGGATGGAACGGCGGAAATCGAGATCGACACGGCACTTGCCAAGGCAATGCACGGTGACATTGACCATAAATACTCGATCACCGCCGAGGTGCGCGATGCCTCGCGCCGCACCATCGTCGGTCAGGGCAATGTCCTGGTCGCGAGATCCCCCTTCAAGGTCAACACCTGGCTGGATCGCGGTTATTACCGGGTCGGCGAGGTCATCAGCGCCAACGCCTGTGCCCGCACGCTCGACGGCAAACCGGTCGCTGGCAAGGGCACCCTGCAACTTCTCAAGGTCAGCTATGACGATGACGGCAAGCCCCAGGAGGAGGCAGTCAAAAACTGGAAAATTGATCCTGACGCCAAAGGCTGCATCAACCAACAGATCAAGGCCTCGGCCAGTGGCCAGTATCGCCTCAGCTACAAGCTCAAGAACAAGGCCGGCCATGAGATTGAAGGCGGCTACGTGTTCGTGGTGCGCGGCGAGGGCTTCAACGGCAAGAAATTCCGCTTCAATGACATCGAGATCATCACCGACAAGCGTGAATACGCTGCCGGCGAGACCATCGAGCTGATGATCAACACCGCTCGTGAGGACGGCACCGTGGCACTCTTCCTGCGCCCCTCAAACGGCGTTTACCTGCCACCAAAAATTATCCGCCTTGAGGGCAAGAGCACGGTAACCGAGGTGACTGTCACCAAGCAGGACATGCCCAACTTCTTTATTGAGGCATTCACCGTCAGCGGCGGAAAAATTTATGAACAAACCCGTGAGGTGCTTGTTCCCCCGGAAAAGCGAGTACTCAATGTTGAGGTCTTGCCATCTGAAAAACGCTACAAGCCAGGGCAGGCTGCAACGGTCAAGGTCAAGCTTACCGACTTTGACGGAAAACCGTTCGTCGGCAGCACCGTGGTCACCGTCTATGACAAGGCACTGGAGTATATCTC
>JAAESJ010000223.1 GCA_024229495.1 Verrucomicrobiaceae bacterium
GTGCCGCCGGCATTGACCTGCCCACCGACGGCGAGCTTTACCGCTTTGACATCAACCATCCCGACACCAACGGCATGATCGAGTATTTTGTCTCACCGATGGGAGGATGCGAGAGCGCCATCGGGCGCAGTGACACGGAGGTCTGCCGGGCCTAGCAGGAAATGGGTTTCCGCGCCAAACCCGCAGCGGTGGTCCGCTCGGAATTAAACGGCGGGGCGCTCAACCTCATTGAGGATTGCGCCCGTGCCGCGGCAGTGGCAGGCGGTGACTTCAAGTTCACCGTGACCAGCCCCTACATGCTCTCCCGCACCCTGCTCGACCTGCACTACGGGGACTTTGAGCAACTCACCCTGGCGGTGGCCGATGTCCTTGCCGAGCAGGTCAAGGGTTGCCCCTGTTCCTGCCTGCAGGTGGATGAAGCCAATATTCCCGGCAACCCCGAGCACGGCCCGCTGGCTGCCGAGGCCATCAACCGCGTGCTCGATGCCTTTGACGGGCCAACCGCAGTGCACTTCTGCTTCGGTAATTACGGCGGGCAGACCATCCAGGCCGGAAAGTGGAAGCCGCTCATCGAGTTTCTCAACAGCCTGCACTGTGATCACCTGGTTCTCGAGCTTGCCCACCGCCCCGATGATGACCTGGAGGCACTCAAGGAGCTTGATCCCCGGCTGGGCATCGGCCTTGGCGTGGTCGATATCAAGGTCAACCACGTCGAGAGTGCGGATGGAATCGCAAGGGCAATTGAGAAGGCCGAGACAGCCCTTGGAGGGGAGCG
Organism: Verrucomicrobiaceae bacterium; assembly: GCA_024229495.1. Classification (GTDB taxonomy): domain Bacteria; phylum Verrucomicrobiota; class Verrucomicrobiia; order Verrucomicrobiales; family DEV007; genus CACIUL01. The sequence goes on from JAAESJ010000223.1 coordinate 776, forward strand.
CGTCCGTTATATCAACCCGGATTGCGGCTTCTGGATGCTCAAGCGCAGTATTGCCGACCGCAAGATTGCCGCCCTTGCAAAAGGACGTGACCTTTACCTCGGAACCTGATTAAATTTCAACCGACCACTTTCATTTAAGCCATTTTCCGACATGAAAACCAACCGCAGAAAATTCCTCAAGACCTCCGCCGCCACCGCCGCCGGGTTCCAGATTGTTCCCCGCCATGTGATCGGCGGCCAGGGCCATACCCCGCCAAGCGAGACATACGGCGCTGCACTCATCGGTTGCGGTGGACGCGGCCCCGGAACCTACGAGGGCATGGTGCGCGGTCTTCCCACCCAGTTGGTGGCCGCCTGTGATGTGCAGAAGACCCGTGTCGAGGGATTTGCCAGGAGAAAAAATCCCAAAGCCAAGACCTATAATGATTTTCGCCGCCTACTGGAGAATCCCGATGTTGACTTGGTGGCCATTGCCACCCCGCCGCACTGGCACGCTTTGATTTCCATTGCCGCAGCGGAGGCTGGGAAGGATGTCCTGTGCGAGAAGCCGATGACGCGCTTCATTGCCGAGGGACGGGCGGTGGTCGAGGCCTTTGAGCGTTACAAGAGGATATTCCAGATCGGCACCTTCGGGCGCTTTGGTGCGAGCAAAAGCAGCACCAGCAGAACCATCCACAAGATCATGCGCAGTGGGTTGCTCAAGCCCAACCCGGGTGTTCACATCAAGAAAGGCGGCCTCAAGCTGCATAACTGGAGTGGTAAACCCGGGCTCAAGCCACAAACCCCATCCGCTGACCTCGACTGGGATCTTTATTGTGGCCCGAGCCCCTTCAAGCCCTACGTTTCACCGCGGGTTGGCGGCACCCACCGCAATTACTGGGACTACGAGGGTGGCGGCCTGTGTGACATGGGCCAACACCATTTTGATCCCCAGCAGTGGATCTACGGCAAGGACGACACCAGCCCGGTCACCATCGAGGCCTTTGCCCCGCCATCTCATCCGGATGTTACCGGCATGTGGGCATGGGTCGAGCTGACCTATGCCGACGGCTTCACCTTTGTCATGGACAGCACCGAGTGGGGCCCGCGCTATGAACGGAAAGCGTCAAAACAGGTCTCCCTCTCCCAACTCTCCGAGGCAAACCAGGCGAAGATCAAGGCCATGCCCGACCCGGAGCCCCTGCTCAGCTTTGCTGAGGCGGTCAAGCAGCGCAAACCGGCCGGTGGGCATCCGGAGGCCGCCCACCGCGCAGCCTGTATCCTGCACCTAGCCAACCTGGCGATCCGCCTGGGACGCAAATTGCAATACGATCCCGTGAAAGAACAGTTCGTCGGCGATGAGGAGGCGAACCGATTTATCAACGTCCCGATGCGCTCTCCCTGGCATCTATAGACTCCATTTTTCCATTCAATTTTTTCTTACAATACCATGGACATCCAACCTTACCTGGACCCCTTCCCGCTGCCGGCCAAGCGCGGCATCTTAAGCGACATCAACAAGGAAACCACCGAGAAGGCACTCGCTGAGGCAATGAAGAACCCTGCAACAGTTGCCGGGGAACTCGTCAAGCACCTGCTCGACCCCGGTGCCGAGGGCAATGACATCCAGGCCCGCCACCTGCTGCACACCATGGCGGTGCGCATCGCGGATTACGGCAGGAAAGCAAAGGGCAACCAGCGCGCGGAATTTTCTATCGCCCTGACAAAGTCCCTCTCCGGAAACCTCCCTGACCGGGTCAAGGCATTCGTCATCCGCCAGGTCCAGCTCTGCGGCGGCGAGGAGGTCGTGCCGGCAATCGGCGCATTCCTCACCGTGGGCGGTATCGCCGATGATGCTTCCCAGGCACTGCTCGCCATCAACAAGGGCTCAGCTGATCAATTCCGTAATGCACTGCCAAAAGTCAAAAAGGACATAATGCTCTATCGCAATGTCCTGCACGGGCTGGCTGAACTTGCCGACAAGGCCTCCAGGAAATCCTTTCTTGAAGCCCTTGACCACAAGGACGGTGAAGTGCAACTGCTCGGCCTCTGGGGACTGACCCAGCTCGCCGATGCCACTACACTGGATGCCTTCCTTGCAGCAGACGGCAGGCAAAAAGGTTTCGCGCGTGTGAAGGCAGCCAGTTTTTGCCTGCAGTTGGCCGAGAAACTTCCCAAGGAGAAAGCCGCCGGAATTTACCGCCACCTGCAGAAGACCCGCACCGCCCCTCAGGAGAAATACCTGCAGGAACTTGTTGCCGCCGCCCTCTAGCTGCCGGCAGGAACCCTGCCACTGACAGCTTGCCGGGTAATCTCGCGGATGGCACGTGCCTGTGCGGCAGGTAATCCGCCGTCAAACTTCACAGAAAGAGGGTCGCTGCCGGTCAGGGTGGCGTAAAAACAGCATGCCACCAGATAGGCACCCTTCGCCGAGGGGTGACTGCCATCGCCCTTGTAAAGTTCACGGCCAAGCTTGGCGTCACTTTTCCTGACCGCCCGCCACACCTCTCCCACCGGAATGAGTATCGCCTTATCCCTTTTGGCCGCCTGGGCATAGGACTTGGTGAGGGCATCCTGCATCTTTGTATAGGTGCCAAAGCGTTCCGCATTCTGCTTGTCACCATCGCGCCTGCCCCAGGTCTGGTAGTAGGCGGTCTTGGCCCCGCTTTCAGTGATCACCTGGTTAAGCCGCTTTGAAGCGGAAAGGAATTTCTCCGGGAAAACTGCCGGAGTCTGGCTCTGGTCCTGCAGCACGACAATGTCCCATCCGCCTCCGGAGATTCTCTCCACTGTCTTGGCTTCTTCAGAATGTTGCTTGAGTGTCCTGCCGCCGGGAGTGATGAACTCAAGCCGGGTTTCCCGATGCGCTGAGGCGGCAAAGAACTTTGTCACCGCCGAGCGAACCTGCCCAGTATAGCTGTTGCCGACAAAGAGGATCTTGCTTGGTGCAGCCGTGGCGGACAATGCCAACAGGGACAGGAAATGAAGAATCAGCAGTGAACGAAAGTGCATCTTTCAATGTTTCGCTACGAAGTCCCCAGACGCAAGGCTGGTACTGGTGCCTGCTTTTCATTATTAGGGATAAAAGAACCTTGCAAAAAAATGGAATAACCACTAGAAAAAAACGCCCTTCCCTTGCTGCCCATGTCTACAAAACCAATCCCTCTCCTTATTTTCATGGGCCTTTTCCTCTGCCTTTCCGCAGGCAGTGCCGAGGCGATGCAGATCTTCGTCAAGACGCCCGCCGGCAAGACCATCACCCTGGATGTGGAGCCAAGCGACACTATCGAGAACGTAAAGTCAAAGATCCAGGACAAGGAAGGCATCCCGCCCGACCGGCAGCGCCTGATCTTTGCAGGAAAACAACTCGAGGACGGACGCACCCTTTCCGACTACAACATCCAGAAGGAATCCACCCTGCACTTGATATTGCTCTCAAGGTTCACCAACCATGGGGCGATCACCTCCGGCGGCGGAGCCATTGCCAACAACAGCTCTGCCGGTCTTACCGCAGTCGGTTCCCCCTTTGCCACCGCCAAGACCAACACCCTGACCATCATCAACCAGCCGGGAATTATCTCAGTTTTCTATCCCGGCGCACCGGATGGTGACCCCGACTCGGATGCGGACGGGCTGCCTGACCAGTGGGAGATCGCCAACGGTCTGGATGTCGGGGCAAACGATGCCCTTGCCGATGCGGATCGTGATGGCACCAGCAACCTGCTTGAATACCTCGCGGATACCGACCCGCAGGATTTCCTCTCCGCCTTCCGCCCGGTTGGAGCCTTCGAGAATGCCACCTACCGCATGCCGGTGCCGACTGTGGCCGGACGCGACTACCAGGTCTTTGTCACCACCGACCTGCGCAACTGGACCTTATCCGAAGAGTTTAAAGGCGACGGGCAAACCCACCAGTTCACCTTCA
>JAAESJ010000224.1 GCA_024229495.1 Verrucomicrobiaceae bacterium
AAATTAGCCGGGGTATGAACACATTAAGGGCATTAATCATACTTTATTTAGTCATTTTCCCTGATTATGGACAGTCTGCAGAGGCAGAGAAAAATAGGCCCAATATTGTGATTCTTGTCGCCGATGATCTGGGCTGGGCCGATGTCGGTTATCACGGTTCATCGATAAGGACCCCAAACATTGACCGGCTCCAGAGCCGGGGCGTGGAGCTGGATTTTCACTATGTGGCTCCAATGTGCACTCCGACCAGGGCAGCGCTTTTGACCGGACGGTACTGGTCACGATTTGGCAATACCAAGCCCAGTAACGAGAGGGTCCTCCCATGGGACACTATGACATTGGCAAGGGCACTCCAAGGTGCCGGCTATCGAACCGCGATTAGTGGAAAGTGGCACTTGGGCTCAAAGCCTGAATGGGGTCCGCGCAAGTTTGGTTTTGATCAGTCTTACGGATCATTGGCGGGTGGAATTAATCCATGGAATCACCTCTATAAGCATGGTCCATACACCAAGACTTGGCACAGGAATGATGAACTCATTGAGGAAGAGGGGCACGTGACGAATCTTCTGACCAGGGAAGCGGTCCGTTTTATCAAAGAGAAAAAGAAAGAGCCTTTTTTCCTATATGTGCCATTCACTGCTGTCCATACCCCATTCGATGAGCCACCCAAATGGCTAGGAAGGGTCGATAATAT
>JAAESJ010000225.1 GCA_024229495.1 Verrucomicrobiaceae bacterium
CCTCACCGGGTGAGCTACACCCGGGAGATCGAGTTCGATGAGGAGGGCAATGTCTGGACCAGCACCAGCGGACCGGCGCGGCACATGGAGACCGGGAACGGTTCAATTATCAAGCTGGAGGTGCTCGGTGAGGCTGACCATGGCGGTCAACGCCTGGTGGGGTATGTGCCTGACCGCAGCACGCTCACCTACGAGCAGCCGCGCAAGGTCAACTACACGGGGGCGAACGGAAAACTGCTCGCCTCGATTGATGCCCATGGCCTTCCGGCTGCCTATGAGAAGGGGCAGCCTCACCAGGTTTATGTGGACAAGCGCTTGGCGGACCTTACTGAGCAGCAGCGCAATCGCATTGGCCGCCTGTATGCAGAGAAGCGCAAGGCGGACCCCGACATGGCCAACGCCGGGCACTCCTTTGTCAAGATCATGGAGTATGTTGCCAATGAGGGACAGGCAGAGAAAACGGTTACGGCTGGCCCGGTCAACCCGGCTGGAGTGCACCGCTTGAAGAGCAAGAAACGTTCGCTTTTTGACGCCTTTGTCTACGTGAACCGGATTCCGGAAGAGGCAGAGGAAGGGGAGCCGGCGCAGGATTTTTCAGGGCG
>JAAESJ010000226.1 GCA_024229495.1 Verrucomicrobiaceae bacterium
CTTGAACTTATCAATATTGTACATCGGTTTTTCCACATTGCTTAAGTCGCAATCCAGGATCGTCTCGCCATTGAGGACCACTTTTATCGTGGACCCTTTCACGGTGACTTCCTGCGAGTTCCATTCGCCGGGCTTTTTCAGATGCCCGCGCTTGGCGGCAAACATCCCGTAGGCCGAGCCGTGATACTGGGCAGGATGCAACTTGGCATATTTCGGCGAGGTATTGTCCAGTATCTGCAATTCGCACATGCCCACATATGCGGTATCGCCCTGACCGGGATAGCGTATGGCAAGGCCGTTGTTGCCTCCCGCGGGAAGCTTGACCTCCATCCGCACCACGAAATCATCATAAACCTCCTTCGTGTAAATCGTGCCGCCCTTGCCCGGCTTGCAGGCGAGATTGCCTTCCACCGCTTGGTAATTCTGGATCGGTCCGGCCCATCCGGTGAAATCCTTGCCGTTAAAGAGGGAAGTGAACCCCTCTTCCACCTTGCCGGGCTTGGCAGCTTCCTGCTTGGCAGTGATTTCGCGGATGAAAACATTGCGCCAGCGAATCTCTCCACCGTGGGTCTGCAGCTGAATCGGCCCCTTTTCAAAAATCGGAATCTTGCGGTCGAAATAATTCTCCATGACCACATTGTCGACCACTTTCTCGCCATTGAGGTAAACGGTCACTTTCTCGCCAATCATGATGACGCGAAACTTGTTCCATTCTCCAAAAGGCTTGTCCATGAGCTTGGAAGGATCCTTGCCCGGCGCGCCCTTGCTGTTATTCCACAATCCCCCAGAGCCCTTGTCGGCACCGATCTTCCACTTGCCACCCTCCTTGGTGGTATCCCATATCTGCACCTGCGGCACACCGCGCAGGTAAATGCCGCTATCGGCCTTGGCAACCGTCTTATACTCGAGATGAAGTTCAAAATCGCCGTAGTCCTTCATCGTTGTCAGGTAAAGGCCCTTGCCGTCATTGACCAACTCACCCTTCTCAACTCTCCAGTGCTTATTGATGTCTTTTAATGTCTCCTGCTGGTGGGCTTTCAGTGCCTCAGGTGACATTTTCCAAAGGGTTCGCGGGTCCTTGGTGCCGTGGCCGAACCAACCGTCAAGGTTCTCGCCGTTGAAAAGTGCCGTGAACCCCTTCGGGGGAACGGGATGACCCGGGTCGCCAATTAGCTGCCCGGAAAAGCTGATAAAGGCCAAGGCGACGAGCGTTTGTAAGTGTTGCATGGTATTAAAGGATTAAATAAACTGGGTTTTCAACTTCCCAAAAGTGCATGGTTCACGGGCATTGAACAAGAATTTTAGCCTGCGCAAATCTAGAAATTGTCGCTTTGCGGCACCCGGCGCGCTGCATGGGGGGTTTTCTTAGGCATTGTCTCAACTCCCGCTGACCACTAGGATCGACGTATGATATTAACGAGCTCTCCGCGCCTCACCTTACTTTTCATTGCCATTGCCTGTGCCGCCGGGATCGCCCATGGCGGGGAATCCAACTGGTTTAAGGGAAATACGCACACCCATTCGTTATGGAGTGACGGCAACGATTTTCCCGAGATGATAGCCACCTTCTACAAGGGCGAAGGTTATCACTTCCTCGTGCTTTCCGACCACAATGTGTTGAGCCGCGGTGAAAAATGGATGGGCGTCCGTGACGTGGAAAAGCGCCGCCGGACTCTTGGCCACTCGACAATGAAGAAATATCTGGCTGCCTTTGGCGACAAGTGGGTGGAGCGGCGCGGCAAGGGGGACGCCGAACAAGTTCGGCTCAAGACTCTGGAGGAAATCCGACCAAGATTTGATGAACCCGGCAAGTTCCTCTTCATCGAGGGCGAGGAAATCACCAACGGGTTCCGCGGCCTGCCGGTACATACCAACGCGATGAACCTTGGAGAAATCATCAAGCCGAAAAAAGGTGCCACCTTGCGTGACACAATGCGCAGTTGCCTGATTGCTGCCAAAGAACAGGAAAAGCGCCTCGGAAAATTAATCCTCGCCCACCTCAATCATCCCAATTTCGGGTGGGGAATCACCCCGGAGGACCTCGCCCATGTCATCGAGGAACAATTCTTCGAGGTTTATAACGGTCACCCCGGTGTCAGGCACCTTGGTGACGCCAAACACCCGGGAGTGGAAAAAATGTGGGACCTGGCCAACACCATCCGGCTGGCAACGCTGGGCGCGGAACCCCTTTTTGGCATCGCATCAGATGATTCCCACCATTATCACGGCGGTGATGTCAAGCCCGGGCGAGGCTGGGTGATGGTCAGAGCTTCCTCTCTCAGCGCAGACAACATCGTCAAGGCCATGCGTGAAGGGGACTTCTATTGTTCCAGCGGCATTACCCTGGAGGTCCTGGAACGAAACCAGGACAAAGGAACCCTCAGCTTCAGGATCAAGGGAGAGGACAAGGAAAAATACACTACCCGGATCATTGGCACACGCCGGGGGCAACATTCCGACCCGGCAAAAGTCGGTGAAGTGCTCGCCACCTTTACCGGAACCTCAGTAAGCTACTCCCTCAAAGACAACGAGTTGTATTTCCGAGCCACGATCACTTCGGACAAGGACCATCCCCTTCCCTCCTTCGCCGGGCAAAAAAAAGCAGCCTGGATCCAGCCGGTGTGGACTCAACCGGTAAGCAAACCGGAAGCCGGGAAAAATCCATAGATGCCTTTAATCGCGGCTGCCTTTTTAGGAAAGTCCGGACATGAAATTCACCCAGCCCATCCGCGTTGTCAGCTGCCACGCCGAGGGCGAAGTAGGTGATGTTATCATTGGCGGGGTTGACCCCCCCCCGGGTGACACCCTTTGGGAGCAGCGAGAGTATATCGAGCGCGACGGATCACTGCGTGCAGTGATGCTCAACGAGCCACGGGGTGGCGTGTTCCGCCACGTCAATCTCATCGTCCCTGCAAAAGATCCGCGGGCACAAGCTGGCTTCATCATCATGGAGCCCGAAGACACTCCACCGATGTCCGGATCGAATTCCATCTGTGTTGCCACAGTGCTGCTTGAAAAGGGCATCCTCCCGATGACAGAACCCGAAACTCTTCTGACTCTCGAGGCCCCCGGCGGCCTGGTCAGGGCAAGAGCAACCTGTCTTGGGGGCAAGGTTGAGCGTATCGAAATCACCAATGTCCCCTCCTTTGCCGACAAACTTGATGTCACGCTTGAGGTCAAGGGCTTGGGCTCTTTCAGGGTGGATACCGCTTATGGCGGTGACAGCTTTGTGCTGGTTGATGCGGCAACGGTCGGTTTCCAGATAGCACCGCATGAAGCCAGAGACATCGCCGAGGCCGGCATGAAGATCACGAAGGCCGCCAACGAGCAGATCGGATTCTGTCGCCCGGATCATTCAGGCTGGAACCATATTTCCTTCTGTCAGTTCACCGGATCACTGGTCAGGAACAAGGACGGGGCGCTGGCCGGTCGCAATGCCGTTGCCATCCGACCTGGTAAAATCGACCGTTCACCAACCGGGACAGGCTGCTCCGCCCGCATGGCCACCCTCCATGCCAAAGGCCAAATGAGCGTAAAGAGCCGCTATATCGCCCAATCCATTATCGGGTCAGAATTTCACTGCCGAATAGAGGATGTTGCTTCGCTGGCTGGAGAAGCGCATCGGGCCATTATCCCGTCCATATCCGGAAGGGCATGGATAACAGGGACTTACGAGCATGTTTTCGACCCTTCCGATCCCTGGCCACAGGGATATCGGCTGGCCGACACATGGCCTGATATTTAAGCCCCGGGGAAAAGAGCGGTTTTTCCTTGCGCCATTGCTCCGCCGGGAAAATCCTAATGGCCATGAAAAGAAGAAACTTCATTAAAACCTCGGCAGCCGGCGCGGTAGCGGCCCCGACAATTATTCCCTCTACCGTACTGGGCAAGGATGCGCCAAGTAACCAGATTACCCTCGGCCTCATTGGCTGCGGCGGTCAGGGCACCGGCGACATGCGCAACCTGATGAACAACGGAGAAATCCGCACCCTCGGGGTCTGTGATCCGGACAAGAACCATCGCGACAGCAGGAAAAAGATGGTTGATGACAAGTATAAGAATACCGACTGCGCGGCCTACACCGATTACCGGGAACTCTGCGCGCGCAAGGACATCGACACCATTATTGTTGGCACGCCCGACCATTGGCACGGGCTGGCCACAATGGAAGCTCTTCGCAACGGCAAGGATGTCTACTGTGAGAAGCCAATTACGCACCTCTTTGCTGAGGGACAGGCCGTCTACAAGGAGGCCGCCAAGCGCAAGGCGATCTTCCAGGTTGGTTCCCAGCAACGCAGTGATACCCGCTTCCGGGTTGCTGCCGAGGCGGTCATGAATGGTCTGCTCGGAAAGATCAAGGAGGTAAAGGTCGGTCTTCCAACCGGAAACCAAACCAGCGAGGAGGGCAAGGTCGCCCAGCCCATTCCCGCTCACCTTGACTATGACCTGTGGTGTGGGCCGAGCCGGATGCTACCCTTCCATCCTAAGCGCCTGCACTGGAACTGGCGGTGGTGCCTGGACTACGGCGGTGGCCAGATGATGGACTGGATCGGTCACCACAACGACATTGCTCACTGGGGACTGGAAATGGACAAGAGTGGCCCGATCAAGGTCGAGGCCAAGAAATTCCGTTACCCTGAAAAGGGCATGTATGACAACCCGATCGACTACGAAGTCGTCTCCGAGTATGCCGGCGGTTACACCGTCACGCTTTCCAACAGGCACAAGATGGGCAGTGGCAACCGCAACATGGGCACCCAGTGGATCGGTGAAAACGGCTGGATCTACGTTGACCGGGGCCGCATCGAGGCTTCCAACAAGGACTGGATCGTTGAGAGGAACGACCGCGGACCAAAGAAGGCCTACAAGACACGCGGTCACCACCGCAACTTTGTCGACTGCGTCAAGAGCCGCGAGCAGTGCATCTGCAATGCGGAAACAGGACACCGCTCCGCAACCCCGGGCCACATCGGCTACGTTTCCGACCAGCTCGGACGAGCCATCAAGTGGGATCCTGCCAAGGAAGAGGTCGTCGGTGATCCGGAAGCGGAAAAAATCCTCAAAACCCTCAAATACCGCGGGGACTGGAAGCTGTAGAAGGAACAGGTTCCATTATTTTTAAACCAAAAACCACAACGGGCCCGCTGTCTTGCGACAGCGGGCCCGTTTGCTTTGCTGCCTTTGCCAAGGTCATGCCGGCACACTGATTGACAGCTTCTTGAGAAACCGAAGCCGGCAGGGTTAAAAAAACCCGCCCGGGAGCCGGCAGTTTGTAGCCAGTCCCGGGCGGGAAAAATGGAGCGGTCTATGTTGTCGCTGGATTTACTCCGTGATACTTGTCTTGAGGCGGGCATAGTTACTGCCCTCCGGCAATTCAACCTGCAGGGCCTCAATGGCAATGCCGTCATTGCTGCCAGTACCAATCACGCTGCCAACGCTCGGCAAGGCCTCAAAAAGCTTAAGGTCTGAGCTGAACTCCACATCGATACTCAGGCCTGCATCGGCGAAGTCCGCACGGCGGGTGTAGCGCAGGTAATAACTGCCATCCTCCTCATGGATGGACACTCCACCAACAGCGATGATTCCACCATCGCCATCAACAGCGATCTCACCGCCACTGCCGGTTCCCCTGGCATCAAAGCCCAGGGCGAAGTTCTCAAGGTTGGTCAACCCGTTGGGTGCCGCCACGTCGAGGTCTCCCTCGCCATCGCCACTGCCGTCCTCACTGTAGCCGTTGTCCAGGCGCCACTGCCCGAGGGCTGTCACCTGAACCTCGACGGCATTAAGCGTGATATTACCGGTAAACGGCGCACTGCCGTCCTGGTCATCATCCTCGACTGAGAAGCTCACCTGCACGCTTGCCGGGCTATCGGCATTCGGCAGGAAACTCACTGCAGCAAGGGCTGCATTGACATTGACGCTTGAGCCGCTCACCACCCAAAGACCGGTCGCAGCGTTGTAGCTCTCACCGTTGCCGCTGTCGGCACTCAAGGCGCCGTTGGCGGGATCATCCAGCGTCAGTGTCGCAGTGATCTCCTGACCCTCACCGACGACATTGATCGCAGTCGCCTCGCCGGACACGTTATACACCTGCACGGAGGCCACCGGGTTGTCGCCGCCCATCGGCACATACTGGATGTCGCGGAAGGTGCCGGCAACGTTGGCCGTGCCACCCTGACCGTTCACGGTGCTGGTGCCGATGTTGAATGTGCGGTTGCCGCGCCAGTTGTTCTGCGCCACGCGTCCACTCAGCGCCTGGCTCACCTCAGCGCCTCCGTTTACCGAGTAGCGCACGCTGTCGAGATCAAAGATCAAGGCAAGTGTCACCTCCTCATCTGCTGCCAGTGCCCCGGTCAGCGGGAACATCACGCTGCCGAGAAGGCCAGCACCATCGCCGTCACCGTCATCGGCCCAGTCCGTGTCATTGAGGCTGGAAGGAACCGCGTTGGCATTGGTGTTCATCTTGCAGGCAAAGTAGAGTTTGCCGTTGAGCAGGTAAAGGCCGTGGCCGTTGCTCGAGCCGCCATACTCGTAGAGCCTGCGACGGTTCTCTTCTCCGGGAACCTCACTGCCCGCCTCGACATCAGCCGCC
>JAAESJ010000227.1 GCA_024229495.1 Verrucomicrobiaceae bacterium
GTCGGCATCAATGGTTGAGGCATCCTCGAAGCCGGGGTTTTCCAGCAGGTTGACTCCCCCTGTCGGGAGTGCATTTGCCGGGGAGGGGAAAAACCGGAAATGATCGAAGCGATTAATGCTGTTCTCGGGTTGGTTGAGCCCGGGGAAGCGTGGCTTGTAGACACCGGCTTCAAACCTGGTGAGTTGTTCTAGCAGGGTGGTGACCAGTTGCGGGTTGTTTGTGGAGATATCCGTGGTTTCACTGATGTCGGTGTTCAGGTCGAAGAGTTGATAGGGTTGGTAGCGTCCGTTACGTGCCAGTTTCCAGTTTTCATGGCGGATGCCGATTTCTGCGGCGCTGCGCATAATGATATACTGATGGGGAATACCGGCTTTCTCGTTGTTTATGTAGGGCAGCAGGTTGATGCCGTCGATGAGGTCGTTGTTGTCGAGGTTCCCGCCTCCGGCAATAACAGCTGTTGCAGCAAGGTCGATGGTGTGGACCGGGGCAGTGTAGGTTTCACCACGTTTTTCCGGGGCGATTCCCGCACCGGCAAGTATCATGGGGATGCGTATCCCGCCCTCGAAGGGTGAGCCTTTCCAGTCACGCAGGGGTGTGTTCACTGTCCCGTTGTTTTTGGCGCCGCCGTTGTCATTAATGAAAATAACAAGGGTATTGTCAGTAATGCCA